>JASFOS010000080.1:0-10205 GCA_050116415.1 Thioalkalispiraceae bacterium | reverse complement strand
CACTTTTCCACCAACGCCCCGGTAGGACAATGCTCGACACAGTTACCACAATGGTCACACTCACCTTCGGCCAACGGCTCACCCATGGCAAACGACAATTGCCGGTAACCACCGGCATCCAGTATCTCGCTGGGATGAAAACCATGCAGATGTTCGCAGTAGCGAAAACAGCGACTACACTGAATACAACGTTCAGCCGAAATGGCCAGCAACGGATCGTGATGTGTCAGGTATTTGGCTTTAGTCGTTGCAAAAGCCTTGATTTGTTCACTGGATAAGCCGGCGGTTTCAGCCATTTCACAAAGCTTTTCATAATGTGTTACTGCCGGATCAGCATCATCCACGGCACCAAAATCTCGCAGCAGCATTTCAAGAATCAGGCGCTGGTTATGTTTGACCTTGTCTGTTTCGGTATGTACCTGCATCCCTTCGCTGACCGGGGTAGAACAGGCGGAAACCAGACCATGCAGGCCATCCACTTCGACACAACAAAGCCGACAAACGCCTTCGGGGCTCAATAAATGATCGTAACAGAGCGTCGGGATCACTATTCCTGCTTGCTCGGCGGCGCTCAGAATAGACGTACCTTGTGCCACATATAGCTGTTGATTGTTTATGTTCAATTGCACCAGCTCTTCATTCAGAACGACTTTCATATTTTCTCCTCGCAAAGTACGCAACTGCC
The DNA here is from genome assembly GCA_050116415.1 of Thioalkalispiraceae bacterium. Taxonomy (GTDB): domain Bacteria; phylum Pseudomonadota; class Gammaproteobacteria; order UBA6429; family Thiohalophilaceae; genus JARRJY01. Next base: position 9,520 of record JASFOS010000080.1, on the reverse strand, counting down.
ACTCAAGTGGTTTTCAAAGTCACGAGGAAACGCCTGCATCAAGGCGGGGGACATGCCGGTACCCGATGAACATAAACCGCATTTGCTGTTATTCATCAACATTTCATGAAGTTCGCTGTAACGTTGTAATACCGGGGCCAAGCCCTGCTGTTGTGGCAGGTTATCCATCAATGCTTTGACATCTTTCATCGCAGCACGGCCTGGTAAACATTGCCCGCAATGCTCTGTGAAGAAAAAGTCCGTGATATGCCTGGCCAGGTCAGCGGCACAACGCTGATCGTTAAATATGATAATTGTGCCATTACCCACGCAGTTTTGTATTGTCAACGGCGTACCCAGATCCCCGGCTGTCGCTAGTTTGCCTGAAGGACCACCGACGAAAGCACACTTGAAATTACCCTCCATGCCTCCTGCTATCTCTATCAGCTCTTCCAGGGTTATCTCCATACTGGCTTCATAAACCCCGGCTTGCTTGATATCACCGGTCACGCTAAACAGTTTCGGCCCCTGGCTCCCCTCAGGTCCGATTGACGCAAACCACTCGCCCCCCCTGGCCAGGATTAACGGTATACAACTGAAGGTCTCGATATTGTTAATAATGGTCGGCTTGCCCCATAAGCCTTTTTCGGTGGGAAAAGGTGGGCGACTGGCTGGCTCGGCACGCTTGCCTTCCAGGGCATGGAACAGCGCAGTTTCCTCGCCGGCGATGTAACGCTGCCGGCCACGACGTACGAAAATATCAAAATCCAGGCCTGTTTCGAGAATGTCGTCACCCAGCCGCTTGTCCTCGCTCATCCAGCTGAGCAACTGCTCCAGCCCATCGGCAATTTCCCGGTAACTGTGATTCAAATAGATATAGCCCTGCCTGGCAGTAACCGTGTAGGCCGCAATTACCATGGCCTCGATGATTTCCAGCGGATTTTGTTCCAGCAACAGCCTGTCCTTGAAGGTGCCCGGTTCACCCTCTTCACCATTCGCGACTACGTAGCGCACCGGCTCGACCTGTTGCATCACGGTCTGCCATTTCAGCCACGTCGGGAAGGCGGCACCACCGCGCCCCCGTAACCCGGAGCGCTTGAGTTCAGCAATGATATCGTTGGCAGACAAGGAACGGATTTTTGCCAGCGCGGCAAAAGGGTACGCAAGGTAGTAAGCGCGCAATGATGAACCATTAATTACTTTTTCCTTGCCCAGCAAGTATTGCGTACCAACCCGATTCATTCGAGCACACTCCGAATATGGGCAACCACATCCTCGGTACTGGAAAAAGCCAGTTGCTTACCATTAACCGTTAATGCCGGACCCTGCTCGCAGAATGACAGGCAATTTACCGTTGAAATAAGCAGGCGGCCATCACTTGAAACCCGGTTGGCTTCAACCGAGAACGCCTTACACAGTTGCTGAAGCAGATTATCCGAGTTTTTCAGATAGCAACTGAGCGCACAGCAGACTTCCACCAGACACTTAACTGGCTGTTCAGTCACCGGGTAATGGTAAAAGCTAAGGATAGACTGGATTTCGGTCGCCGAGATACCCAGCTGCTGTTGTAGCAGGGATAAGGCGCGGGTTGGTATTGCCTGGTAGCGGTCCATCAGCTTTTCGGCAATAAGCAGCAGTGCGCCAGGTTGACTGGCATTTTCTGCAATCAACTGTTCGAGTTCGTGTGCCACTGTTCCGCATTCCATGTGAAGCTGGCTGGTTTAGCTGCTACTTAACATAGCACAAGTTTAATGCCTGTCACGACACAAACTTTGATCTGGCGCAAGAATAACTCTCAGTTTGGCAGTAAATAAAAAATATCCTGGCCGGATTATTTGACCAGTTTCAGGTGTGGCTTTTTATCCTGGTCCGAATCATCCGGCGAAGGCTCGGTGGGCGGTGGCTGATCGTCCCCTTCGCCAAACACCATGCCCTGACCATTTTCCTTGGCATAGATAGCAAGTACCGCGGCAACCGGGAAATTCACTTCCATGCTTTTTCCTGAAAAACGGGCATTGAACATCACGAATTCGTTGGCCAGTTGCAAGTCACTCACGGCCTGTGGGGCGAGATTAAGAACGATTTTGCCGTTTTCCACATACTGGCGCGGAACATGGGTGTTCTCCATGTTCGCGTTGACCAGAATGTAGGGGGTCATGTCATTATCAACTATCCATTCATAAATGGCACGTAACAGATACGGCTGACTGGAAGTCATAGGCATAACAACATCCAATGAAAGAATTTAATCTTTCAGTTCTTTTTCGTCTTCGGTGAGGCTTTCCTTGAAAGCGTCACGTTCAAACATGCGTTCAATATATTCCAGCAGTCCTTTTGCCTGGGGTGGAAGCTCGATGCCATAGGTGGGTAAACGCCATAGCAACGGAACCACGGCACAGTCCATCAGTGAAAACTCATCACTCATGAAAAAGGGCTTTTGTTCAAAAATGGGTGAGATACCGACCAGGCTATCACGTAAGGCCTTGCGCGTCTCATCATCCGCGGTCGCTTTATTTGCCAGTTTATTGGCCAGCGTATACCAGTCGCGCTCGATGCGTAACAACATGAGACGGTTACTGGCGCGCGATACCGGGTCGACCGGCATCAGTGGCGGATGAGGAAAACGCTCATCCAGGTATTCCATGATAACCTGGTGACCAAACAGTACCAGGTCACGGTCCACCAGGGTGGGAACTTCGTTATAAGGATTCAGGTCCTTGAGATCTTCCGGGGGGTTATCGGGATCAACATTGATCAAATCATAATTAATGCCTTTTTCTGCCAACACGATACGTACCATGTGACAATAAGGATTATTTTCCCCTGTGAACAGGGTCATTGCCTGACGACGATTGGCTAACTGTGCCATCTCTTTACTCCGCAGATTTTTTCTGTCAGTAACAAACAAGGGGGAGATCACTCCCCCCCTCGAAGATTTGCTTTATCTCTTGGTTTCCATGTTGGAGATAAACCAGTTTTTTAGTGAACGTCTTTCCAGTACTCTTTCTTCAGTGCGTAGGCTGGAATGAACAGCAGGAACAGGAAGATCAATACGATCACGCCCCATTTATAACGCACCAACTGGGCAGGCTCTCCCATGTAAACCATGAAGTTCACCAGGTCACGAATGGCATTGTCATATTCAGCCGCCTTCATCTTGCCGGGTACAACGATTTCATAATCAACAATCTTGCTGACCTCATTGCCCTCATGATCTTTATGGGTCTCCTTGATGGCTTTTTTCAGGCCTTCCAGTTCCCATAACACGTGCGGCATACCGACATCTTTAAACGTCGCGTTATTCACACCAAATGGACGTGATTCGTCCAGGTAGAAAGTACGCAGGTAAGTATATAACCAGTCTGCGCCGCGTGAACGTGATACCACGGTCAGGTCAGGCACCTTGGTACCGAACATCTGTTTGGCATCTTCAGTACGCAGAGCGACTTTCATCAGGTTACCCACCTTGCCAGGCTCACCTTCTTCCAGCTTGGAGAAGTCGGCGATGAACATCATGTTATTTTCAACCTGCTTGTCATCCAGGCCAAGGTCTTTTGCCATGCGGTTGTAACGCATGTAAGACGCAGAGTGACAGCTCAGACAATAGTTGACGAACAACTTGGCGCCACGTTGCAGTGACTCCTTGTTATCCAGGTCAATATCGGCTTTATCCAGGTGTACGCCACCGCCAGCTGCAAACGCCACCAGAGGCATCATTAATAAACTAATCATTATTTTTTTCATGATGTAACCCTCTCTGGAACTGGCTTGGTTTTATCTATCTTCGTATACCAGGGCATCAGGAAGAAGAACAGGAAATAGATGGTAGTAAAAATCTGCGCCATCAACGTCAGGATCGGGGTAGCCGGTTGTACGCCCAGGTAACCCAGCACCACGAAACTGATTGCGAAAATTGCCAATGCGGCTTTGAAGATTGGACCACGGTATCGTACCGACTTAACCGGGCTACGATCCAGCCATGGCAGGAAGAACATCACCACGATGGCACCACCCATAACAACAACACCCGGGAACTGTGAACCGAACATTGGTGGAACCGCACGCAGCATGGCGTAGAACGGTGTGAAGTACCAGACCGGGGCAATATGCTCAGGTGTCTTCAGCGGATCAGCTGGTTCGAAGTTGGGATGTTCAATGAAGAAACCACCCATTTCCGGCGCAAAGAATACGATCGCGAAGAAGAACATCAGGAATACCACCACACCCACGATATCTTTCACCGTGTAGTAAGGGTGGAAGGGAATACCATCTTTAGGAATACCGTTTTCGTCCTTGTTCTTCTTGATTTCGACGCCATCGGGGTTGTTGGAACCCACTTCGTGCAGCGCAATGATGTGCGCCACCACCAGGCCAATCAGGACCAGTGGCAAGGCAATGACGTGGAAGGCGAAGAAACGGTTCAGGGTGGCATCGGAGATAACAAAGTCACCACGAATCCAGACTGATAACTCTTCACCCACAAACGGCACCGCCGCGAACAGGTTAACGATTACCTGTGCTCCCCAGTACGACATCTGCCCCCAGGGTAACAGGTAACCCATAAAGGCCTCGGCCATCAGTGCCAGGTAAATCAAGACACCAAAGATCCAGATCAATTCACGCGGGCTGCGGAAAGAACCGTACATCAGGCCACGGAACATGTGCAGGTAGACCACGATGAAGAAGGCGGAAGCACCGGTAGAGTGCATGTAGCGAATGAACCAGCCCCACTCCACATCACGCATGATGTATTCCACCGAGGCAAACGCCAGGTTGGCATCCGGCTTGTAGTTCATGGTTAATACGATACCGGTGACGATCTGGATAACCAGGACCAGCAGGGCAAGCGAGCCAAAGAAATACCAGAAATTGAAGTTCTTTGGTGCGTAATATTTGGACAGGTGTTCTTCCCACATCTTGGTTGCGGGGAAGCGGGCATCAACCCAACCCATAAACGCTTGTAGTTTACTCATTATGCTGCGCCTCCATCTTCACCGACCAGAATTACCGAGTCGCTCAGGTATTTGTAAGGGGGGATCACCAGGTTAGTCGGCGCAGGTACGCCAGCAAATACGCGTCCGGCCAGGTCAAATTTGGAACCATGACAGGGACAGAAGAAACCACCTTTCCATTCCGGGCCCAGGTCAGCCGGGGCCAGATCAGGGCGGAATGTGGGTGAACAACCCAGGTGAGTACAGATACCAATTAATACGGCAATCTCTTTATGTGCTTCTACCGAGCGGTAGAGATTCTTGGCGTATTCAGGCTGTTGAGGAACCTCGGAATTGGGATCGGCCAGCCTGTCTGCCATGCCTTCCAGGTCTTTGAGGTTTTTCTCGCTACGGCGCAAAATCCAAATTGGTTTGCCTTGCCATTCCACGGTGATACGTTCACCGGGCTGTAGCTTGCTGATATCCACTTCGACTGGAGCACCTGCCGCGCGAGCACGTGCACTAGGGTTCATGGACGCGATGAAAGGAACCGCAAGACCGGCTACCCCGACGGCACCCACCGCTGAGGTGGCACCAATCAGGAAGCGGCGTTTGCTGGTATCAACGCCATCTGTACTCATCAAATTTCTCCCGCTCTGGATGAAAAATACGGCCATGCCGGTTTACAACATAACCGTTATATTCTTGAATTCTTTTTCAATAATGCCTTTGCTGTTTAGGAAAATCAGAATGTACTAAATATCCTAATTTTCGGCGTGCGTAGTTTATAGCATCCGCTCGCAAGGCTCAAGGAAAGTCGGATAAAGCCCAGTAATTCAATAGGTTATACGGGATTGTCAATATCGATAAATTGCTGATCCAGGCCGAAATTCTCCGCCAGGTGCTCACCCAGTGCTTTCACGCCATAGCGCTCCGTGGCGTGATGGCCGGCCGCAAAGAAATGAATTCCGGTTTCACGGGCAATATGCACGGTGGGTTCGGAAACCTCACCGGTAATATAGGCGTCAACGCCCAGTTCTACGGCCTGTTCGATGTACCCCTGTGCCGCGCCGGTACACCAGGCCAGGCTGTTAATTTCCTGTGCCATCATGTTATCGATATGCAGCGGCTCACGCCCCAGCGCCTCTGCAATTTGCCTGGCGAAGCGCTGGCCCGACACCGGTTGTGACAGGTGTCCATGCATGAGCAAGGATGGCTCACTGCCATTGGGGTGGATCCCCTCAACCGTGATACCCAGCTGTTCGGCCAGCTGCACGTTATTGCCATAAACCGGGTGGGCATCCAGTGGCAAATGATAGGCGATCAGGCTGATGTCCGCCTTGATGAGCGCGGCGAGCCGTTGTTTCTTGAGCCCCACCACCCGGGCATCTTCCCCCTTCCAGAAATAACCATGATGCACCAGCAAGGCATCCGCGCCGGCCTCGATAGCCGCATCGATCAGCGCCTGACTCGCGGTCACCCCGCTAACCAGTTTATTGATTTGCGTGCGCCCTTCGACCTGTAAGCCGTTGGGGCAATAGTCCCGGAAACGCTCCGCCTCGAGCAAGTCATCACAGTAACTAATCAGTTCGCGTAATTGCACCATGCGTTTATTATCCTCATGGAGTAAGATATTTCGTATAGTGTAACCAAAGTGGGGCGATAATGCGCATTACCAAGACTCTATCCTTTGTATTTCAGTTTGCCACTATCGGGCTGGCGGCCGCGTTTCTCTTTCTCTACCTCTACCCGACCTTGAAATCCACGAATGATATCCCTGAAGTGGTAGAGTTTCATGAAAGTACCCGACCAGCGCTGCCCGCGCAAAGCGGCCCGGTTTCCTATGCGGCGGCCGTCGAGTCTGCTGCCCCCGCCGTGGTCAACATCCATACCAAGAAGATCGTTACCGAACGCAGCAGCTTTTTCGATGACCCGTTTTTCCGTGAATTCTTTGGCGACAGTTTCGGTGTACCCAGAAAACGCCTGGAGACCAGCCTGGGCTCAGGGGTCATCATCAGCCCGCAGGGTTACCTGCTCACCAACAATCATGTAATCGCCGGTGCTGATGAAATCCAGGTCGCATTACGTGATGGTCGCATCGATACCGCCGAAATTGTCGGCACCGATCCGGATACCGACCTGGCCGTGTTACGCATCAAGCTCGATAAGCTGCCGGTGATGACCCTGGGACATTCGGAAAACCTGCATGTGGGCGACGTGGTGCTGGCCATCGGTAACCCGTTCGGTGTTGGCCAGACCGTGACCTCCGGCATTGTCAGTGCCACCGGCCGCAGCATGCTCGGTATCAGTACCTTTGAGAACTTCATTCAAACCGATGCCGCCATCAATCCCGGTAACTCGGGAGGCGCCCTGATCAACGCCCTGGGCGAACTGGTAGGTATCAATACCGCGATTTTCTCCAAGTCCGGTGGCTCACATGGTATCGGGTTCGCGATTCCATTAAGTCTTGCCAAAGATGTCATGACGCAGATCATTCAACACGGCCACGTGATAAGAGGCTGGATGGGCATAGCGCTGCAGGACGTCAATGAAAAACTCGCCAAGTCGTTCAACCTGGATACCACCGATGCAGTGATAGTCACCAACGTGATTCGTAAAGGTCCCGCTGATAATGCCGGGCTGACTCGCGGTGACGTGATTACCCACATCAGTGATAAACCCGTTGTCAGTACCCATGCCGCACTGACCCTGATAAGCCAGGAACAGCCGGGAACAACCATTGAAGTCAAAGGCGTCAGAAATGGCAAAGCGAAAACCTGGCAGGTCCAGGTGGTGCAACGTCCCAAGCAGGCTATTTCGCGAATCGGCAACTAGCCGTCCTTGTCCGGCCCGGGATCGGTCATGTGGATGCATCCAGCGGGTGATGCTCCTGCTAAAAACAGGCGCAAAGGCCTTCCACTGTGGCAAAGCACATTGAACTGCCACAACGCTTCGCTATAGTTTTCATATCTTCAGTTTCTGAATTACACCTACAAGGGGTACTGATAATGAAAACGAGCATAAAAAGCATTGTTATCTCCGGCCTGGTCCTTGGCATGTTGAGTATAACTGCACGCGCAGAACAACCCTTAACACTCAGTGTTAAACGTTTGTCCATGGAAACGGCATTACGTATTGCCCAGGCGGCAATCGCGCAGTGTCGCAAAGAAGGTGTGCAAATCGCCGTCACCGTGGTAGACCGCGGTGGCCACCCCCAAGTAGTGCTGCGTGATGTGCTGGCGATGGACATTACCTTACCCATCAGCAAACAAAAAGCGCATACCGCGATGGCCTTCAACACGCCACTGTCGCAAATGGAAGATCGCTTCACCAAGCCTTTCCAGGTCGCCAAGCTGGATGGACTGGTGGTCAGTGCCGGTGGCCTGCCAATTAACATTGGCGGCAATATTCTCGGTGGCGTCGGTGTCAGCGGTGCGCCTTCCGGGAAAACCGATGAGAAATGCGCCCAGGCCGGTATTGACGCAGTAAGTGCCGACCTGGAAATGGAAGGGATGTAACGATCGGGCATTTGCGCCCAGAAAAAACAGCGATGAATGAAAGGGGCACATCGCCCCTTTTATTTGTCGTAATACGACTGCCAAAACCTGCTGCTTAAAATACTGGCAAGTTAACCAGGGTAATAAATTTATTTAATAGTCCACCTCGATATCCAGGCAGCAGCATTCTTTTCTCTGTTGTTGCTCTATACTTATTTGTATTCAATCCGTTTTATTTCATGGAGGTGTGTCATGGCTATGGCGAACACTTTGCGGAAATTTCTCGCTGATAACGGAATTGCTTATGATATTGTTTCCCATCCTTATACGATGTCCAGCCGAAATACGGCAACCGTTGCCAAGATACCTGCGGCTAAAATTGCCAAACCGGTGATCCTCGAAGATGACAGTGGTTACCTGATGGCAGTCGTTCCGGCCAATGAACATGTAAAGATTGGCAAACTGAACCACGTGGTCCATCGACGTCTGGGACTGGCTACCGAACCCGAACTAAAAAAGCTGTTTTCTGATTGTTCGACCGGAGCAATACCGCCCCTTGGCCAGGCCTACGGTATGGAAACCGTGGTGGATAATCAGCTTGATGACTTTGATGATATTTATTTTGAAGGCGGTGACCACAAGGACCTGGTTCATATCAAGGGCAACTCTTTTCACAAGTTGATGAGAAACGTGCGACACGCGAGCATCTGTTAGCAAGATGTTCATCATGAGCCAGGGTGTTTTGATTCACCCTGGTACCGGGTAGCTATGTGCAATACATGGCATTGATATGCTGCGTGGCTGGCCAGCACCGTTATTTTTAGCTACAGTTTTAACTGTTACAGGTCGATACCTGTAAGTAAGTACCAAACCATCAACTGCAATCAATACCAAGATGCCCACTACCTCTCCATCATTGTTATTCGACCGTTGCACTGGCGCAGCAAACAGCCTGGCGTCTCGCGCTAACAGCAAACAGGATTGTGCAAATCAGTCACAAAAACTGCCTGGCTCGAATAGTCATGACCAGCTTTCGATCAGCGACGAAGCCAGGAATCTCGCAAGGCGGGAAACACAAGAGCGAAACCCGGTTAACCCTTCCCCCGCCGCATC
>JASFOS010000079.1:0-10212 GCA_050116415.1 Thioalkalispiraceae bacterium | reverse complement strand
GGGAACGTGGTACTGTACATAAGTCGCCGGTTGAGAAAGATCAACAATCAAGACGTTATCCATGTTATCGGATAACTGATCCGCCTCGATAATTAAAGGTAGTGCAAAAGCCATATCAACCTCGTGTCTAAATAGCTAACGATAGTGTGAGCGCATACTACCGTTGTTGAAAATGAATTTCTATGCAGGGACGGGCTCAGGCGGCGAAGCGCGCTTTAATGTAAGCTTCGAATTCGTCAGCCGGCAACGGGCGACTGAATAAAAAACCCTGTAGTTCGTCACATTGGTGTTGCTTGAGGAATTGCTGGTGGTGCTCGGTTTCGATGCCTTCCGCGATGACATTCAGGTTCATGCTGTGTGCCATGGCGATGATGGTTTTTGCCAGGGTGCCGTCGTCATTGTCGCCAATGTCCTTGATGAAGGCGCGGTCGATCTTGACGGTGTGTACCGGCATACGTTGCAGGTATTTTAACGATGAATGCCCGGTACCAAAGTCATCAATGGATATCCTGACCCCCATTTGTTTTATCGCATGCAACGTTTCCAGGGTCGACTCAAAGTCATGCATGGCAATGCTTTCGGTGACTTCCAGGTCAAGGTATCCGGATTGAAGACCGGTTTCATCCAGGTTGTCCTTGATGACGGAAGTGAGATTGTTATCCGTGAACTGTAATGCCGAGAGGTTTACCCCGACCCGCAACGGGTAGCCCATCTCGTGCCAGTGCCGGGTCTGGGCAATCGCCGTTTTCATTACCCATTCACCGATCGGAATAATCAGGCCGGTTTCTTCGGCGATAGGAATGAAATCAAAGGGCGATACTACGCCACGTTCCGGATGAATCCAGCGTAGCAAGGCTTCCATACCGACGACGTTTCCGGTTTGACAATCGAGTTGCGGTTGGTAATAAATCTCGAACTCGTCACGGTCCAGCGCCTTGCGCAGATCAGTTTCCAGTTGCAGGCGTTGTTGTGCCAGGGTGTTCATCTCGGAGGAGAAGTATTGATACTGGTTGCCACCATTCTTGCGGGCCCGGCTCATGGCGGTATCGGCGTTCTTCAACAGTGTTTCCTTGTCGCGCGCTTCCATGGGGTGCAGGGTAATTCCAACACTGCCACTGATAAAAACCTCGTGCTCGTGGACCACGTAAGGTTGTGACAACATATCCAGTATTTGTTGGGCGATGATGGCGGACTCATCAACAGAACGAATATTTTTTGAAACCAGGGCAAAGGTTGCGCCATCAAAACGGGCCAGGATGGTTTCATCCCGGAAATAGCTGCTGAATTGCTTGGCGATAATCCTCAGCAGTTGATCGCCCACCCGGTGACCCAGTGTATCGTTGACTTCGCGAAAACGGTCCAGGTGAAACAGAATCACCGAAAGCAAGGTTTCATTTTTTTCCGCTTCATTCATCAAGGTGTCGAGTTTCTCGGTTAGATAAAACCGGTTGGGCAACTCGGTCACACTGTCATAGTAGGTCTGGAATTCAATCAGGGCTTCGGCTTTTTTACGCTCGGTGATATCCTGGATGGTGCCTGCGATACCGGTCAGCTTGCCGTTAATATCCAGTATTGGCTCACCATGTTGTTGAACGATGCAATCATGTTCCTCTTCACAAAAAATGTGATGATCGAAGTCGTAGGAGGTATTGTGCGTGATCGCATCGTTTATTTTATTTATAAAGCGTTGTTGTTCTTTTTTCGGAATAGCATCGATAAATTCATCAAAGCTGAGGGTGCCTGCTCCCGGGTGTATTCTTAAAATTTTTAACAGCTGATTTGAACAGTTAAACGTTTTCGTATTGGTATCGTATTCAAAGTAGCCCAGTTTGGCGATGCGTTGTGCATGAACAAGCTGGGATTGCTTCTTGCGTAAGTCGGTATAAAGTTTACTGGCACGCATTGCGTAGCGTACCCGCTGCGACAGGATTGGCCAGTTAATGGGTTTGGTAATAAAGTCCGTGGCACCAACGTCAAATGATTTGCCAATCGAATCGACATCGTTGAGGCCGGTGAGCATAATGATAGGCGTGGCATCAGCATCGGATATTTTTCGGATTTCGCGGCAGGTCTGATAACCATCCATTTCAGGCATCATCACGTCCATCAGGACCATGTCAGGATGGTATTTCTTGAAAGCTTCCAGACCTTCGATACCATTCCTGGCGTCAATCACCCGGTAATTCCCTTCCTTTTCCAGCACCTTGGTCAAGGTAAGGCGGGTAATATTATCGTCATCGATAATCAGAATCAGTCGCTTGTTATTATTAGATTGCATCCTGTGGTTATGCCATTTGTCGTTTCATGTAATGAACGGTTTTATCAAATAATTGCTTGATAGTCTGTATTTGTGCTTCTGGTTCCAGCAGCTTGTTATCCCTGGCCTGTAGTTCCAGTGCCTTACAGGCATCGGAGAATGCCTGGGCGCCAAGATTACCGCTGCTGCCTTTTAAATAATGGGCAAGAATGTTGACTTCCGTGACATCATTTTGTGCAACAGCATTTTCCAGGCGATGCAAAGCGTCAGGACAATCATTAATAAACTGATCAAATAATTCGCCAATACCATCATCAAGGGCACTGCGTAGTGATTTGATTGTCTCCAGGTTCATTAAGTCAGCGTCGTTCATAAAGTATAGTTACCGAAAATCTGTTTGTATCGAAGCGCGACACGGTTTCTCTGGTTCAAGCAAGGCCCGTCATTGTACTGGTTAGCGGTTAAAAACCATGCCATTACTGAGTGATATTATCGCAATCCTCTTTGCCTTGCTATTCCCTCTGCTATAGCTGCCCAGGTTATTTTATTTAGAACACCAAGTACTGCTACCCGTTTGCCTGGAATATATAGCCGCTAACTGCTTGATGAACACAATGGTTTTTCAATTGAGTTGCTCAGGCATGAAAAAATGTCCGAACGGGATACACCTGGCAACAGTGACTGGTTAAACCTGCCAGATGAACAGAGCCGGGTTTCGACGCGAGCTTAAGTATGCGAGGAATCCGGCATTTTCTCTATATAAATCAATGCGATTTTACAATTTATTACATTTGCAGATTGGCTAAAACCCGGTTACCGCGTGCCAGTGAGAGGGCATGTTTTTTGGTTTTGCATAAGGTATACTGTTTTGTTTGGTTTTTATGGGTTTTTGTTTAATAAGTCTCTATTTATCAGGAAGTTAGCATATGCCTAGTAGTTCATTTCATCCGCCTAAACGTACTTTAATGGGGCCAGGTCCCTCTGATGTAAGCCCCCGTGTCTTGGAAGCTCTGTCCCGTCCCACCATCGGTCATCTTGATCCCGCCTTTGTCGGCATGATGGATGATATGAAAGGATTGTTGCAATACGCTTTCCAGACCAAGAACGAATTAACCTTGCCGGTCTCGGCACCGGGTTCAGCGGGCATGGAAACCTGTTTTGTCAACCTGGTTGAGCCTGGGGACAAGGTCATCGTTTGCCAGAATGGTGTATTTGGTGGCCGCATGAAGGAAAACGTGGAGCGCTGCGGAGCGACGCCGGTGATGGTAGAAGACGAGTGGGGCACGGTGGTCGACCCCAATAAACTGGAAGAAGCGCTGAAAGCCAACCCGGATGCCAAGCTGGTTGCCTTTGTCCACGCGGAAACATCGACCGGCGCGCAGTCTGATGCCAGGACCCTGGTAGAGATTGCCAACAAGCATGATTGCCTGACCATCGTCGATGCGGTTACTTCGCTGGGTGGTACCCCGGTCAAAGTTGATGAATGGAACATCGACGCGATTTATTCGGGCACCCAGAAGTGTCTGTCGGCACCGCCGGGCTTGTCGCCGGTAAGCTTCAGTGAACGCGCGATTGAAGTGATTAAAAACCGCAAGACCAAGGTTCAGAGCTGGTTTATGGACCTGAACCTGGTAATGGGATACTGGGGGGGTGGTGCCAAGCGTGCCTATCATCACACCGCACCGATTAATAACCTGTATGGTTTGCATGAATCACTGGTGATGCTGGAAGAGGAAGGCCTGGAAAATGCCTGGGCACGTCATGAAAAACTGCACCAGTCGCTGAAAGCCGGGCTTGAGGAAATGGGCATCGGCTTCGTGGTTAAGGACGGTGATCGCTTGCCACAACTTAACGCGGTTTACATACCCGACGGGGTGGATGATGCCGAGGTGCGTAGCACACTGCTAAATGACTATAACCTGGAAATTGGTGCTGGCCTGGGGGCGTTGGCCGGCAAGGTCTGGCGCATTGGTTTGATGGGCTATGCCTGTCGCCAGGAAAACGTCGATTACTGCCTGAATGCGCTGAAGGAAGTGCTCAAAAAGTAATCCGCCAATCACCTGCAACAAGAATGCCGGCTGATGCCGGCATTTTTGTTTCAAAGGATTTTAAAAAAACCGACCGCTGCCAGTATCAGCATGCAACTGCCGATGGCCAGCAGGGTATAGGCGCGACGACGTTGTGTCTGCCAGAAATAAGCCGCAAACCAGAACAGGAACAGGCTACCCAGAATCAGGAATAACAGACCACGCATGGTTTATGGTTTCTTGTGTTGATGCTCTGCCAGGTAGAGCCAGGTTTCAATAATGCTGTCCGGGTTCAGCGATACGCTATTAATGCCCTGTTCCATTAACCAGAAGGCAAGATCAGGATGATCCGAAGGGCCCTGGCCACAGATGCCGATGTACTTGTTGTTCATTCGGCAGGCCTGTATCGCCATTTTTAACAGTACTTTAACGGCTTCATTGCGTTCGTCAAACAGGTTGGCAACCAGCCCCGAGTCTCGGTCCAGGCCCAGCGTGAGCTGGGTCAGGTCGTTGGAGCCAATGGAAAAACCATCAAAGCGTTGCAGAAACTGTTCGGCCAGCAGCGCATTGGAGGGTATTTCGCACATCATGATGATCTTCAGATCATTGACGCCGCGATGCAGATCATTGTCATCCAGGATGGCAATCACTTCATCGGCTTCTTCCACGGTACGTACAAACGGGATCATAATGGCAACATTGGTGAGTCCCATGTTGTCACGCACATTCTTGATGGCAAAACACTCCAGTTCGAAACAATCACGGAACTTCCTGGCGATGTAGCGCGAGGCTCCACGGAAACCGATCATCGGGTTTTCTTCATGCGGTTCATATTGCCGACCACCGATCATGTTGGCGTACTCGTTGGATTTGAAATCCGACATGCGCACGATTACCGGTTTGGGCCAGAAGGCGGCGGCCAGGGTTGAGATGCCTTCGGTGAGTTTTTCGATATAAAAGGATACCGGGTCGGCGTAACCGGCCGAGTACTCATCAATCGTTTGTTTAATATCATCCGTTTGCTGTTCGTAATTCAACAGTGCCTTGGGGTGAATGCCGATGGTACGGTTGATAATAAACTCCAGACGCGCAAGCCCCACGCCTTCATTGGGCAGGAAGCGAAAGTCAAACGCGCGATCCGGGGTACCGATGTTCATCATGATCTTGAAGGGCAGGTCAGGCATCTTGTCCAGCTCGATTTCCTTGATTTCAAATTCCTGCAGTCCTTCATAGATCAGGCCGGTTTCACCTTCGGCACAGGACACCGTGACCGGTTGGCCATCACTTATCCGGCGGGTAGCATCACCACAGCCGACCACGGCCGGCACACCCAGTTCGCGGGCAATAATCGCCGCGTGACAGGTACGGCCACCACGGTTGGTCACGATCGCCGAGGCACGTTTCATAATGGGCTCCCAGTCAGGATCGGTCATATCGGTGACCAGTACATCGCCCTGCTGGACTTTATCCATTTCATTCAGGTCGGTAATGACCCGGGCGTTACCGTGTCCAATGCGCTGCCCGATACTGCGACCTTCCACCAGTACCTGGCCGTGGCTCTTCATGATATAGCGCTGCAAGACATTTTTCTTGTCACGACTTTTCACGGTTTCCGGACGGGCCTGCACGATATAGAGCTCGCCATCTTCACCATCCTTGGCCCATTCGATATCCATGGCTTTGCCGTAATGGTCTTCGATGCTCATGGCCAGGCTGGCCAGTTTCATCACGTCATCATCGCTCAGGCTGAAAGTGCGTTGTTCGGTTAATGGTAATTCAACCGTCAAGGTCGACGAGGTATGAAAGGTTTCCTCGTTAAAGATCATTTTTAACTGTTTGCTACCCAGGTTACGTCGCAATATAGCCGGTCGCTTGGCACGCAAGGTCGGTTTGTGCACGTAAAATTCATCCGGGTTAATCGCCCCCTGCACCACCATCTCACCCAGTCCCCAGGATGAGGTAATGAAGATCACTTCGTCAAAACCGGTCTCGGTATCGAGGGTAAACATCACGCCACTGCTGCCCAGATCACTGCGCACCATTTTCTGGATACCGGCGGACAGCGCAACCTGTTCATGGGCAAAGTTATGGTGTACCCGGTAGGCGATTGCCCGGTCGTTATAAAGCGAGGCAAACACGGCCTTGATGGCGCTGAGGATGGCATCGTTACCTTTGATATTCAGATAGGTTTCCTGTTGCCCGGCAAACGAGGCTTCCGGCAGATCCTCGGCCGTGGCCGACGAACGCACGGCATAACTGGCATGTTCACCATAGGTGTTGTTGAGTTGCTCGCATGCCTCGCGAATGTCTTTTTCCAGTGGTTCGGGAAAGCGTGCATTGAGAATCCAGTTGCGGATTTCTTCACCGGCCTTGCTCAGTGCACCCACATCATTGATATCCAGGTCGGCAAGACGTTGCTGGATACGCTCGGATAGCTGGTTTTCATCGAGAAAGAGGTGGAAGGCATCCGCGGTTGTGGCAAAACCGCCCGGCACCTGTACACCGGTTTTAGACAGGTTACTGATCATTTCACCCAGTGACGCGTTTTTACCACCGACCTGTTCAAGATCGCCAAGGCCAAGTTGCTCGAGCCAGATTAAATTCTTTGACATCACAGAAACCCTTTCTTCACTTTATTCGCTATCCGAGTTAAGCCATACTGATACTAACGACTCTCAGTGAATAAGTGTAGTGATAGTTTGATGACATTGCAGCGACCCGTTTTTTTCATTTCTGACAGTACCGGTATTACCGTGGAGACACTAGGGCATAGCCTGTTGACGCAATTCGAAACCATTGATTTCAAGATTCAAACCCTACGCTATATCGATACGGTAGAAAAAGCACAGCATGCCCATGAACTGGTTGTTGCCAGTGGCAAAGCGAGCGACAGTAAACCGCTGGTTTTCAGTACCGTGGTTGATGACCGGTTACGCGATATCCTTGCCCAGGGTGAGGTACAGTTTTTTGATTTCATGGAAGAGTTTATTTCGCCGCTGGAAAAAGAACTGGCTACCCCGGCCGTGAGCCAGGTCGGCCATAGTCATGCGGCCAGCATTGATAATGACTACCAGCATCGCATGGACGCGGTGACTTACGCGTTGAAAAATGACGATGGTGGCGATACCCGGCACTATGACCAGGCCGACATCATTATTATCGGCGTGTCACGCAGCGGCAAAACACCCACCTGTCTGTACCTGGCGTTGCATTATGGCCTGTACGCGGCCAATTATCCGTTCGTCGAACAGGACCTGGACAGTAATCGACTACCACGGGCCTTGCAGCCCTACCAGGACAAGCTGTTTGGCCTGGGCATTTCGGCGGAGCGCCTGCATCAGATCCGCAGTAATCGTCGCCCGGACAGCCGTTATGCCGCCTTGCACCAGTGCCAGTACGAGGTGCGCCAGCTGGATGCGCTGTATCGCCAGTACGGGATACCCCACCTGGACGTGACCCGCCTGTCGGTGGAGGAAATTGCCACCTCGATCCTCGATCGCCGCCTGTAGCACGGTAAATCTCCGACTTGAATTTATTGCGGGGCGGCCCTATATCCCCGGCTATCTGTAATGATTTATCCAATAAGGGAGTTGAACAAAAAATGAGCGTTGAGGCCCAGAAAGAAACCTTGAGCTTCCAGACCGAAGTGAAGCAATTATTACAGTTGATGATTCACTCGCTGTATTCCAACAAAGAAATCTTCATGCGTGAACTGATATCCAATGCCTCGGATGCCTGTGACAAGCTGCGCTTTGAAGGTTTGTCCGACGATGCCTTGTTTGAAGGCGATGCCGATTTGAAAATCCATGTAGCATTTGACAAGGATGCGCGCACCATCACCATCCGCGATAACGGCATTGGTATGAATCGCCAGGAAGTGATGGATAACATCGGCACCATCGCCAGTTCCGGCACCCGTAAATTCCTGGATAGCCTCAGTGGCGACCAGGCCAAAGACGCCCAGCTGATCGGCCAGTTCGGTGTCGGCTTCTATTCGTCCTTCATTGTGGCTGACAAGGTCACCGTTGAAACACGTCGCGCCGGCCTGGCCGCCGAGCATGGGGTACGCTGGGAATCAAGCGGCGAGGGCGAATACTCACTGGAAAATGTCGAACTCGACAAGCGTGGCACGACGGTGACCCTGCACCTGCGTGAAGGCGAAGACGAGTTCCTGGATAACTTCCGCCTGCGTCACATTATTACCACTTACTCCGATCATATTTCATTGCCCATCCTGATGAACAAGCTGGACGAGGAAGGCAAGCCCAGCGACGAAGAAGAGACCGTCAACAAGGCCAACGCATTATGGACGCGCAGCAAATCAGACATCAGTGACGAGGAATACAAGGAATTTTATAAACACGTGGCGCACGATTTTGAAGAGCCACTGGACTGGATGCATAACCGGGTAGAAGGGACCCAGGATTACACAACCTTGTTCTATATCCCGAAACGTGCGCCATTTGATTTATATGATCGTGACAAGCGTTATGGTCTGAAGCTGTACGTGAAGCGCGTGTTTATCATGGATGATGCCGAGCAGCTGATGCCCAACTACCTGCGCTTCATCCGCGGTATCGTCGACTCGGATGATTTACCGTTAAACGTGTCGCGCGAAATCCTGCAACATAACAAGCAGATCGACACGATCCGCAATGCCTCGGTAAAACGTATCCTCACGCACCTGGGCAAGCTCGCCAGCGACAAACCCGAAGAATATAAAACCATCTGGCAGGAATTCGGTCGCGTGCTCAAGGAAGGACCGGCAGAAGACTTTGCCAACAAGGAAAAGGTCGCCAAGCTGTTCCGCTTTGCCTCGAGCAACAACAATACTGACGTGGAAGACGTTTCGCTGGATGCCTACATCGAACGCATGCAGGAAGGCCAGGACAAGATTTATTACATTACCGGTGATTCCTTTGCCGCGGTGAAAAACAGTCCACACCTGGAACTGTTCCGCAAGAAAGATATTGAAGTGCTGCTGATGCATGACCGTGTCGATGAATGGATGATGTCATTCCTTAATGAATACAATGACAAGCCCTTCGTCAACATCGCCAAGGGTGAACTGGACCTGGGAGACCTGGAAGACAAGGAAGAAAAGGAAAAAGCCGAAAAGGCGGCCGAGGATTACAAGGAACTGTTGGCCAGGATGCAGGAAACCCTGCAGGGCAAGGTCAAGGAAGTGCGTGTTTCGCATCGCCTGACCAATTCACCTTCCTGCCTGGTGGTCGAGCAGCAGGACATGGCCGTCAGCATGCAGAAAATTCTTAAGCAGGCCGGCCACGAGGTACCAAACCTGGAGCCAATACTCGAGATTAACCCCGAGCATCCACTGGTCAGGAAGTTAAATGATGAACAAAGCGGTGACAAGTTCGCTGACTGGACCCATATCCTGTTCGACCAGGCTTACCTCAGTGAAGGTGGACAGCTGGATGATCCGGCGACCTTTGTTGCCAGGATGAACGAACTGTTGTTATCGACCATGGCCTGACGTGTAGCGGGCCATTAGACACAAAAAAACACGCTAATCAGCGTGTTTTTTTGTGGAGGGTTGTATTGTTTAACTAGCCGATGGTGTTTGCAGCAATAATCAGGGCAACCATCAGGGCGACCAGCACCATCACGGTTTTATAAACATTCATCAGGATACCTTTATCACCTTCCATCATCATCGTTTCTCCTCTCAGTTTTATTTGATGGGCTAGTTATATTGAAATTCACCTGCAAATAGAATTGATATAGATCAACTAAAATATATATAAGTACTTAATTAATTTATGATAATTTGATTGTTTGGCCGGACCGGAAAGCCATTTTTTTACAGTACAGGCTTGGACAAGGCTTAATCTTAAATCGCCTCGGCTGGCGAGCATCGGGAGAGAGGCCGCAAAATAAAATGCCCCGGCTTTCAGGTCAAGCCAGGGC
>JASFOS010000078.1:0-10337 GCA_050116415.1 Thioalkalispiraceae bacterium | reverse complement strand
AGATGAGCCTCTATCAAAGGCGCGACCAATTTCATTTAATGATTCACCGCGTTGCCAACGATCCCAGATTTCATTTCGCTGTTTATCGCTATAGTTGATTCTTGTTCGATAACCCATTTCCAACACTTCCTCTTTTTGCTATAAAGATAAAGTGTTGCGTCGACCGATTGAAGTCGCAGCCGAAAGCGGTCATTTCTAAAATGTTATAAAAGATATTCCGCTCGCTACTAACGTAGCTTTAGCGGGTCTATTTCTTTTGCTTGTCCAAAAGAAATAGACGAAAGAAAAGGACACCCGAAGACTCGCACAAATAAAACATTAAACATGTTTTATTTGCATTCCCTCGTTCCTCAAGTCAAACAGGCACTCGCGAACTCGCGCTATGCTCCGCATCGAGACGCGCTCGGACATGCGCTCGCTATCATCCTGTTTTCCTCTCCGGGACTCGGCATCGTCTAACGGGAAAAGGCCACGTAGTTGGTAAAGTGTTAAAACGCTGAATCAAAGTTTATCCAGGTTGGGCATTTCCCCTAGGTGGCACTGCCGCGAAGCGGCGGACGAAAAATAATTATCCCTCCCCCTAACCCTCCCCCTGAGGGAGAGGGAACAACTCTTTAATATGAACACCTTTCCCTTCATAATGCTCCCATGTCTGCTGTTATCAACAACAAACCCCAGATCCGTCGCTTGCCCAAGCAACTGGCTAACCAGATTGCGGCGGGTGAGGTGGTGGAACGCCCGGCGTCTATCGTCAAGGAGTTGCTGGAAAACAGCATTGATGCGGGAGCGACGCGTATCGAGGTGGTGGTCAAGAAAGGCGGCACTCACTCGATCCTGGTGCGGGACAACGGCTGCGGAATTCCCGGTGAGCAACTGGCGCTGGCGGTGAGTCGCCACGCGACCAGCAAGATTACGTCGCTGGATGATCTGCATCATCTTTATAGCATGGGGTTTCGTGGCGAGGCGCTGGCCAGTATCGGTTCGGTGTCGCGCATGCAGTTGACTTCCTGCAGCGAAGGTGAGGAACAGGCCTGGCAGTTTACCTGCGATAACCAGGCCGAGGATAGCGAAGGCCAGTTAAGCGTGGCATCGCATCCCCCCGGTACCAGTATCCATGTCAGCAACCTGTTTTATAACGCGCCGGCACGGCGCAAGTTTTTACGCAGCGAGCGTACCGAGTATCATCACATCGAGGAAGTGGTGCGGCGCATGGCGTTGAGTCATTTTAAAATCCAGTTCCAGCTGACCCATAACCAGCGCCAGGTGTTCAGCCTGGCGGCGATTGATGAACCCTCCGCGCGTCTGCGTCGCCTGCAGCGCTTGTGTGGCAAGGCCTTTACCGACAACGCGCTGTATCTCGAGTTTGAACATAATGGCCTGAAGTTGTGGGGCTGGATCGTGCCGCCTTCGGCATCGCGGCCACAGGCGGACCTGCAGTATTTTTTCGTCAACCAGCGCATTATTCGCGACCGGGTGATCAATCATGCCATTCGCCAGGCCTACTCGGATAAGATTTATCCCGGCCGTCATCCGGCTTACGTACTGCACCTGGAAATGTCGCCTACCCAGGTTGATGTCAATGTCCATCCCACCAAGCACGAAGTGCGTTTCCGCGAAAGTCGCCTGGTGCATGATTTCCTGTTCCATTGTTTAAGCGAAGCGCTGGAAAAAGAAGTAGCGGCTATCCCCGCGGCTGAAACGGTTAGTGCCATTGAGCGTGAACCTTTTTATAAACCGGCGACAGGTAATGTGCCTTACCCGGCGCCACAACAAAGCGTGGCTGAGAACGTCGAAGAGCTCGCGGTTAGTGAACCTTACCAGGCCGCTGACTACCAGGCGCTAGGTTGCCTGTATGATCAATACCTGCTGGTGGAAAAACAGCAGCAGTGGTTGCTGCTGGATATTGCGCGAGCCCTGCAAGCCATTTATCAGTCTGAACTGGAAAACCTGTCCTTACCGTTACGTTCATTGCCGTTGTTGTTTCCCATGGCCAGCCAGGTTGAGACCCAGCAGGCAGACTGGGTGGAACAACATGGCGATGCGTTGTTGCAATGGGGGCTGGACATCAGTCGCGCCAGCGATAAAGAGATCATGGTGCGCAGCTTGCCCAGCCTGCTACAGACCGTGGAACCGGAGCGGTTTGTGCGTGGTTTACTTGAACATCAGCCACGCGACAGTGAGGAATGGATAGCCTGTTTGAGCTTGTTGGCTGCTCAGGCTGACCAGCGTCAATGGACACCCCGGGCGATGCAACAGTTGCTCAACCAGATGGCGCATTACCAGCTATGGGATTCACCGGCTGAGCGCAAGCCCATCTGGCAGAGCCTGGAACCGGCGCAACTGCAACGTTGGTTCGAGGCAAACGACTAGCCAGCCATGAGTCAAGCGCGTAGCAAAGCCATTGCCATCATGGGCCCCACCGCCTCCGGCAAGACCGACCTGGCGATTTTCCTGCACGAGCACTTGCCGGTGGAGTTGATCAGCGTTGATTCCGCGATGGTTTACAAGGACATGGATATTGGTACCGCCAAACCGGATGCAGAAACCCTGGCAAAAGCGCCGCACCGGCTGATTGATTTTCTCGACCCGGCGGAAAGCTATTCGGCAATGCGCTTTCGCGAGGATGCCTTGCGCGAAATGGCGGAGATCACGGCCCAGGGCCGCATTCCGTTACTGGTGGGGGGCACCATGCTGTATTTTCGTGCGCTGTTGCATGGTTTGTCTGAGCTGCCTTCCGCCGAGCCGGAAATCCGCGCCAGGCTGGAACAGCAGGCCAGCGAGCAGGGCTGGGAAATCCTGCATCAGCGGCTGGCGCAGGTTGACCCGGAGGCGGCGGCAAGGATTCATCCCAACGATCCGCAGCGCATTTCGCGGGCACTGGAAGTCTATGAAATCACAGGAAAAAGTCTCAGCCAGTTGCAACAGCAAAACCGCCGTAGCAACGCGCTCCCCTACGAGTTCATCAAGATCGCGGTGAGCCCGGCGGACCGGGCGGTGCTGCATGAGCGCATTGCGTTGCGTTTTCAGCAGATGCTGGCAGAGGGATTTGTCGCAGAAGTTGAAAGGTTATTCCAGCGCGGGGATCTGCACGCGCAATTGCCGGCCATTCGCGCGGTGGGCTATCGCCAGGTTTGGCAATATTTGCAGGGCCAACTAGACTATAATGAAATGATGGAGAAGGCCATCGTGGCCACCCGCCAGCTGGCCAAGCGCCAGTTAACTTGGTTACGTTCAGAGAGGGACTTAATCTGGTTTGACAGCTTGCAGCCTGATTACCAGAAAGATGTCTTGAAATATTTGCAAGATATCCCCATTACCTGAATGTAGCGTTTTGATGTTGTTGGCATGAGCGCACGACTAAGATTTTCAGTTAGTTAGTGATTTGCCGGCAGAGATAAACATAACAAAACGGAGAATAATTATGAGTAAAGGGCAATCCCTGCAAGATCCTTTTTTAAACGCTTTGCGTAAAGAACGTGTGCCCGTTTCGATCTTTTTGGTAAACGGCATCAAACTTCAAGGACAGATTGAGTCGTTTGATCAATTCGTTGTATTACTGCGTAACACTGTTAGCCAGATGGTTTACAAACATGCCATTTCCACCATTGTTCCTGCGCGTAATGTCAAAATGCCGATGAACGGTGAAGAAACCCGAGGCAATGCCTGATATTTTTACATCCTTACTACAAACAACGAGGATAGTCTGATTGTTTGAACGTCCTCATGGTGGTGAACGGGCAATCCTGGTTCACCTCGATTTCTATTCGGAAGTTGACCGAGAAGAACTGCGTGAATTTCGTGAACTGGTCATCTCGGCGGGTGCTGAGCCCGTCGCGGTGATCAGTGGTTCACGCTCCTCGCCGCATCCGCGATATTTTGTCGGCACCGGTAAGGCCGAGGAGATCCGCGATGCGGTCAAGGAACACAAGGCGGACGTGGTGCTGTTTAACCACGCCCTGACGCCAGTGCAGGAGCGTAACCTGGAACAACTTCTCAAGTGTCGGGTGCTGGACCGCACCGGTCTGATCCTGGATATCTTTGCCCAGCGTGCGCGTACCCATGAAGGTAAGCTGCAGGTTGAGCTGGCACAGTTAAAGCACCTGTCGACCCGGCTGGTACGTGGCTGGACCCACCTGGAACGCCAGAAAGGCGGTATCGGTTTGCGTGGACCGGGTGAAACCCAGCTGGAGACTGACCGGCGCCTGATCAATGATCGTATTCGTCAGCTCAACAAGCGGCTGGCCAAAGTCCAACGCCAGCGCGAGCAAGGGCGGCGTGGCCGCAAACGTGCCGAAATTCCCACTGTTTCGCTGGTCGGCTACACCAACGCCGGTAAATCGACCCTGTTCAACCGCATGACCGAGTCGCAGGTGCTGGCGGCGGATCAGCTGTTTGCGACCCTGGATCCCACGGTGCGCCGCGTCAGCCTGCCCGCCGACAAGCCCATCGTGCTGGCGGATACGGTCGGTTTTATTCGTCACTTACCGCATGACCTGGTAGCGGCATTTCGTTCCACTCTGCAGGAAACCCGCGACGCGGACTTGTTGCTGCACGTGGTGGACGTGGCCAGCGATGAACGCCAGGCCAATATCGAGCAGGTGAACAACGTGTTACAGGAAATTGGTGCTGAAGACCGGCCACAATTGATGGTGTTTAACAAAATTGATTTGCTTGAACACGGTGAAGCCCGTATTGATCGGGATGAAAATGGTCAACCGGTACGGGTCTGGGTTTCGGCACTGAGTGGCGAAGGCCTGGACTTGTTGTCACAGGCTATCGAAATCCGTCTCTATGGTGAAACGGTTGAAAAAAATCTGTGTTTGCCACCCAGCGAGGGGCGCTTGCATGCGCGCTTGCACGAACTGGGGGCGGTGCGTGAAGAACACTACGATGAGTACGGGAACTGGCAACTCAATGTTCTGTTACAGCGCCGTGACTGGAACGCACTGTGTAAAAATGAACAACTTGAAAAGTACATTGTGGAAAATTCTGCGCTTCCGCGCCTTGCGATGGGCAACGAAGGCCCATAGAATTCCATTAGTTTTACCACGAACATAACGTTAATAAACGGAGCTTAATATGGCTTGGAATGAACCGGGTGGTTCCGGTAACAAAGATCCCTGGGGTAATCGCAAAGATGACCAGGGTCCACCGGATCTGGACGAAGTTTTAAAGAAAATGCAGGACAAGCTTGGCGGTTTGTTTGGTGGCAAAGGTGGTGCTCGGCCAACAAAAAGTGGTGGCGGTTCCTCTATCGGGCTCAGTTTCATTGTGCTGGTCCTGGTGACAGTCTGGGCACTTTCCGGCATTTATATCATTGATGAAGGTAAACAGGGCGTGGTGTTACGCCTGGGTGGTTTTAATCGTATTACCGAGCCAGGACCACACTGGTACCCGCGTTTTGTTGAAAAAGTTGAAATTGTCGATGTTGAGCAGGTGCGCAGTGTCAACCTGGGCACCGGGGCGCGAGATTCACTGATGTTGACCCAGGATGAAAATATCGTCGACATCCAGTTTGCCGTGCAATACAAGGTCAAGGACGCCCGCGACTACCTGTTCAACGTACGTGATCCGGATGCAACCTTGAGACAGGCAACCGAGTCTGCCATGCGTGAGATCGTCGGTAAGAACGAGATGGATTTTGTTATCAAGGATGGTCGTGTTGAAGTAGCGAATCGTACCAGGATCCTGATGCAGGAAATACTGGATTCCTATAATACCGGGCTTATCGTGACCAATCTCAACATGCAGGATGCCCAGCCACCGCAACAGGTGCAACACGCCTTTAACGATGCCATCAAGGCTCGTGAGGACAAGGAACGCCTGGTCAACGAAGCGGAAGCGTATTCCAACGACATTTTGCCTAAGGCACGTGGTAAAGCCGCACGTATGGAAGAAGAGGCGGCAGCATATCGCGATGAAATTATCGCCAAGGCAGAAGGTGAGGCGGAGCGTTTCACCAAGATACTGACTGAATACAACAAGGCGCCCAGGGTTACCCGGGAACGTTTATACCTGGAAGCGATGGAATCGGTTCTGGGTAATGCCAACAAGGTGATGGTCGATGTCAAGAAAGGCAACAGCCTGATGTATTTGCCTTTGGATCGCATGGGTAAAGGTCGGCTGACAGCTCCTGATATGTCTGATCTGGAGAATCTCAAGCAATCTCCAGACTCTGCAACGCCAGAGAGCACGGACTTGTCACGAACGCGTGATCGCTTGCGTAGCCGGGAGGTTCGATAATCATGACTAATGTAAGAAACGTAACTTTGTTTATTGTCGCAGCGGTATTGTTCGTCGCCTTCAATTCGATTTTTATCGTTGACCAACGTGAACTGGCATTGAAGTTCCGTCTTGGTGAAATTGTTGAAGCCGATTACCAGCCGGGTATTCATGTCAAGGCGCCGTTTATCATGAACGTGCGCAAGTTTGACAAGCGGATTCTTACCCTGGATGCACGTCCGGCCAACTACCTGACCAAGGAAAAGAAAAACGTTAACGTGGATTTCTTCGTCAAGTGGCGTATTTCTGATGTGGCCTCGTATTACAAGTCCATGTCTGGGGGTAATGAACGCATTGCGGTTGAACGGCTGTATACCATTGTGAATGACGGTCTACGCGACGAGTTCAGTAAGCGTACCATCCAGGAAGTGATTTCCGGTGAACGTAAGGAAATCATGAGCACCAGTACCCAGGTGGCCAATCAACAGGTCAGCAAGTTTGGAATGGAAGTAGTGGACGTACGGGTGAAACGCATCGATTTCAGTGAGGATATCAGTAACTCGGTATACCGCCGTATGGAAGCCGAACGTACCCGCGTAGCAAAAGACTACCGCTCACGTGGTGCCGAGGCAGCGGAACGGATTCGCGCCGATGCGGATCGTCAGCGCACGGTTTTGCTTGCTGAAGCCTACAAGAAATCTGAGCTGATTCGTGGTGACGGTGATGCCGAGGCAGCCAATATCTATGCCAAGGCCTATGGCAAGAACGAAGAGTTCTATTCGTTCTACCGCAGCCTGGATGCGTACAAGAAATCGTTCAATAGCCAGTCTGACTTGATGGTGCTGGAGCCCAGTTCTGATTTCTTCAATTATTTTAAAGACGCAACCCCACGCAAATAGCCATTCGTGATGTGGGATAGCTTATGGATGGCACTGGGGCTGGTGCTGGTGATCGAGGGATTGATGCCAGCCCTGCACCCGGACGGTTTCCGTCGTACTGTTCAAATGATGGCCAGCCTCAGTAATCGCTTTTTGCGCAGCTGGGGGCTGTTCAGCATGTCCGTTGGGGCCCTGATTGTTTACATCGTAAGAGGCTAGATGGCTTCGTTTCAGGTATAATGCGGGCCGGTTAAAAAATAGTCATATTAAAAAATTCCAAAAAGTTGCCATGAGTAAATCCGATCGCTGGTTATTGCCTGAAGGCATTGAAGAAGTCTTGCCTGAAAAAGCCCGCCGCCTGGAGGCGCTGCGTCGTAGTCTGCTGGATACCTATAGCAGCTGGGGCTACGAGCTGGTGATGCCGCCTTTTATCGAGTACCTGGAATCACTGTTGACCGGGACCGGCCACGACCTGGAACTGCAAACCTTCAAGTTGACCGATCAACTGACCGGGCGCATGATGGGAGTACGCGCGGATATGACGCCCCAGGTGGCACGGATTGATGCTCACCAGCTAAAACGCGAGACCCCGACCCGCCTGTGTTACATGGGAACAGTTTTACACACCCGCTCAGATGGTTTTGCCGGCTCGCGCAGCCCCTTGCAGTTGGGTGCCGAGCTCTACGGGCACACGGGTGTTGAAAGTGACGTGGAAATACTCAGCCTGATGCTGGAAACCCTGAAACTGGCGAATATTGAACGACCTTATCTTGACCTGGGACACGTGGGTATTTTCCGTGGCCTGGCGCAACAGGCCGGGCTCAGCGAGGAGCAGGAAAACGAATTATTTGATGCCCTGCAACGCAAGGCCACGGTAGAATTGAACCAGCTGGTCAGTTCCTGGCAACTGGATGCCAAGGTCAGTGACATGTTAATTGCCCTGGCCACGCTTAATGGCGGGGAAGAGGTACTGGACAAGGCCGCGACCGTGCTGGCTGGTGCGACAGACGCGGTTAAAGATGCGCTGCACAACCTGAAGTCTATTGCCGCGCAAATCATTTCACGTTTTGATGTCCCGGTGAATTTTGACCTGGCGGAATTGCGCGGTTACAACTACCACACGGGGCTGGTCTTTGCGGCCTATGTGCCCGGGCAGGGGCAGGCCGTGGCACAGGGGGGACGCTATGATGAGATTGGCCGGATTTTCGGTCGTGCCCGCGCCGCCACCGGCTTCAGTACCGATTTAAAAAACCTGGCGGAAACTTTCCAGCCACGAAATGAAAGCAGCGGCGCCATCTTTGCGCCCTGCGACGATGAGAAATCACTGTTCCAGGCCATTGCTGAATTACGCCAACAAGGTGAGCGCGTTATTTGTGAATTACCCGGCCAGACCGGTAATGGTAAAGACATGGGTTGCGATCGTCAGTTAGTGAAATCAGGTGATACCTGGCAAGTTAAAAATTTATAAAAACAGCAAGAGTTGAAGCAGTTATGGGTAAGAATGTTGTTGTCATCGGAACGCAATGGGGCGATGAAGGTAAGGGCAAGGTTGTTGACCTGCTCACCGAGCGCGCCGATGCCGTGGTACGTTTTCAGGGTGGTCACAATGCCGGCCATACCCTGGTCATCGAGGGTAAAAAAACCGTTTTGCACCTGATTCCATCCGGTATCTTGCGTGATAACGTCAAGTGCATGATCGGCAACGGCGTGGTGCTGGCCCCCGATGCCCTGCTGAAAGAACTGAGCATGCTGGAAGAAAACGGTGTCAATGCACGCGAACGCTTATTCATCAGCGAAGCCTGTACCCTGATTCTGCCGTATCACATTGCGCTCGACCAGGCGCGTGAAATTGCCCGCGGTAAAAAAGCCATCGGCACCACGGGTCGGGGCATCGGCCCGGCCTATGAAGACAAGATTTCCCGGCGCGGTTTGAAAGTCGGTGACATGTTGCATCGTGAACGTTTTGCCGCACGTCTCGGTGAAGTGCTTGATTACCATAACTTTACCCTGAAAAATTATTTCAAGACCGATATCGTGGATTTCCAGAAAGTGCTGGATCAGGGCCTGGAAATGGCAGAAATTATTCGCCCCATGGTGGCGGACGTAACCGGTATGCTGCATAGCCTGCGTGCTGAAGACAAGAACATCATGTTTGAAGGTGCCCAGGGCACCCTGCTGGATATCGACCATGGGACCTACCCGTACGTGACCTCATCCAACCCGACCGCGGGTGGTGCCTGTACCGGTACCGGGGTAGGTCCACGAGACCTGGATTACATCCTGGGCATCACCAAGGCCTATACCACGCGTGTTGGCGCCGGTCCCTTCCCGACCGAATTGTATGACGGTGAAGCCCTCAATGATCCTATTGGTGCCCACCTGGCCAAAGAAGGCCAGGAGTTTGGCGCGACCACCGGGCGTCCGCGCCGCTGTGGCTGGCTGGATGCGGTCAGCCTGCGTCGCTCAGCCCAGATCAATTCCTTGTCCGGTATCTGCCTGACCAAGATGGATGTCATGGATGGCCTGGAAAGCCTGCGCATCGCGACCGGTTATGAATGTGATGGCATACAAATGGATGTGCCCCCGATTGGCGCCGATGCCTACGAACAATGCAAGCCGGTTTATATCGAAGTGCCAGGCTGGAAGGAATCAACCGTGGGGATCCGCAAATACGACGACCTGCCGGAAAACGCCAAAGCCTATATCAAGAAGATTGAAGAAGTGGTCGGGGTACCGGTTGACGTGATTTCCACCGGGCCGGACCGGGCGGACACCATCGTGTTACGCGATCCGTATTCTGCTTAAGTTCTAATTACAACGTCCAGCATAAAAACCGGTAGCTGAGAAGCTACCGGTTTTTTTTTATCAATAAAATGAATGGCATCCCCTGAATGGGTGATGTGGGCTCGGTCAAAAACCTTTAATTTATCTGTCTCGTTTTATCTAATCATTGAAACAATGAAAAAGAGAAAAGCGAGATTTTATGTTTTGAAAACAGACAGGGATGTCCTCTCTCAAGGGCAGTATTGAACCTGGAGACAGAAATTTCCGCCTAGCGTGTCAGTGTAACTTGATTTCCGGGTGGACACTGGCACGGAACAAATGGGCAATACTCAGCATCATGGTGCGGTAAAAGCCGAACAACGCGAACTGGTGCAGTTTGTAGAGTGACAGGTAGACCATGCGTGCCATGAAGCCTTCGACCATCACGCTACCGGTCAAGTTGCCCATCAGGTT
>JASFOS010000077.1:0-10382 GCA_050116415.1 Thioalkalispiraceae bacterium | reverse complement strand
CATTGAAATCAGCGAGAAAATGCTCGGTAGCGAGCAACGTATCCTGGTTTCCGGGCCTTCCAAGAAAGACCCGCAGGAACTGGCCGGACGCACGGAGAACAATCGTGTGGTAAACTTTAAAGGTGAACAGTCACTGATAGGTGAATTTGTTAACGTGAAAATTACCCAAGTCCTGCCCAATTCCCTGCGCGGAGAACTGACCGATGCATCGGTTCGTTGCGCCTGAGCAAACCTTATTGCGATAGCCCCTGTTTTGAGTACCACAGCCCATTCAACCGACGTTGTTCTTGAACCTGCTGATAACCAACGGTTAGCCAACCTGTGTGGTCAGTTCGACGAACACTTGCGCCAGATCGAGCGGCGCCTGGGTGTGGAAGTGAACAACCGCGGGAATGCCTTCCGGGTGATCGGTGACAGTCGTTCGGTCCAGGTTGCCGAAGAGGTATTGCGTGATCTTTATGATGAAACCGCCTCGCAGGCACTGAACCCGGCCAAGGTAAACCTGCACCTGCAGGAGTCCGGTGTCGAGGCCAAGGTTACCGAAATACCGGGGCTACAGGATGAAGTGATCATCCAGACCCAACGCGGCACGGTACGTGGTCGCGGTCCCAACCAGAAACAGTACCTGCACGCGATTACCCATCATGATGTGAATTTTGGCATTGGCCCGGCCGGTACCGGCAAAACCTACCTGGCCGTGGCCTGTGCCGTGGATGCGCTGGAGCGTGACAAGGTACGACGTATTATCCTCACCCGCCCCGCGGTGGAATCCGGTGAACGGCTGGGTTTTTTGCCCGGTGACCTGGCGCAAAAAATCGATCCCTATTTACGCCCGCTTTATGATGCGCTGTATGAAATGCTGGGGTTTGAAAAGGTGGCCAAGCTGATGGAGCGTAACGTGATCGAAGTGGCACCGCTGGCTTACATGCGCGGGCGTTCCCTCAATGAGTCATTCATTATTCTTGATGAAGCCCAGAATACCACCGTGGAGCAGATGAAAATGTTCCTGACCCGTATTGGCTTTGGATCCACGGTGGTGGTCACCGGTGATGTGACCCAGATCGATCTGCCGCGTGGCCAGAAATCCGGCTTGCGTCATGTGGTGGATGTGTTGAAAGATGTCGATGGCATCAGTTTTACATTTTTTAACCCCAAAGACGTGGTACGCCACCCGTTGGTGCAGCGCATTGTGACTGCGTACGATGCCTATGAACAACAGGAAACGGGTAACGACGTATGAGTATTACCGTTGATGTACAACGTATCATGTCAGCCGGCCCCACCGAGCAACAGGTTCAGGACTGGGTCGAGACGGTATTGAACGCAGAAAATAAAACCGATGCCGAGTTAACCGTGCGGATTGTTGATGAGAACGAGAGCGCGGCACTTAACCAGGAATACCGTAACAAGCGCGGTGCTACTAACGTGTTGTCATTTCCGTTCGAGTGTCCTGAAGAAGTTGAACTGAATTTACTGGGTGACCTGGTGATTTGTGCGCCGGTGGTTGAACGCGAGGCCAGGCAACAGGATAAAACCAGCATGGCCCACTGGGCACACATGCTGGTACACGGGGTATTGCACTTGCTGGGATATGATCACGTCGACGAGCAGGATGCTGCCCGGATGGAGTCACGTGAAGTCGAGATCATGGCATCACTTGGCTTTGCCAATCCGTATCAGGAAATCGTGACACGGGAAACAGTTTCATAACAAGCAAAGGTTAAATCAAATAAACATGAGTGACGGACGAACGAGTAGCACGTCAGATAACAAATCTGAGCGTTCATGGTTGGAACGACTGGCACAGATTTTTCAGGGTAAACCTGAAGACCGTGACGAGTTGATCCAGACCTTGCAGGATGCGCAACAGAACAACCTGTTTGATGCTGACGCAATGGTGATGATGGAAGGGGTGTTGCATGTAGCGGACATGCAGGTACGTGACATCATGATTCCGCGTTCGCAAATGGTGGTGGTTGAAATGGATGCCTCGGCGGATGAGATCCTGGCCACCGTGGTCGAATCAGCCCATTCCCGTTTTCCCGCTGTGGCAGACAGCAAGGACGAGATCGTCGGCATCCTGTTAGCCAAGGACCTGTTGCCGTTGTTCCTGCAAGGCGAGAAGCCGGAGCAGATCAACCTGCGTGACCTGCTGCGTCCGGTGGTGTTTATTCCCGAGAGCAAACGGCTCAATGTGCTGTTAAAAGAATTTCGTGCCAGCCGTAATCATATGGCCATCGTGGTGGATGAATATGGTGGTGTCGCCGGGCTGGTTACCATCGAGGATGTCCTGGAACAAATCGTGGGTGAAATCGAGGATGAACATGACTTTGAAGATGAAGACAACATTCTCGCACATTCGGATACCCATGCTATCGTTAAAGCCGTAACTCCGGTCGAAGATTTTAATGAACACTTTGGCAGTGATTTCAGTGATGAGGAGTTCGATACCATTGGCGGCCTGGTGATGAACGCACTGGGACACATGCCCAAGCGCGGGGAAACGCTGATCCTGGGCCAATTCCATTTCAAGGTGTTACGTGCCAGTAGCCGGCGTATCCATCTTTTCGAAGTCAACAAGCTTGATGAAGAACAACTCGATAAAGAAAATAATATAGATGATATCCAAAATGTGGATGAAGTCTGATGTACTGTCATCTCCCAAGCGTCACTACCTGATTGCTTTAATTGCCGGGGCGCTGTTGCCGCTGGCGTTTGCGCCGGCAAACCTTTACCCGCTGGCGTTCCTCCTCCCCGCGGTTTTGTTTTTCCTTTTCTACCGGGCACATCTTGATAACGCGCCTTATGCACAGCTTGCCCGCTGTGGTTTTTTCTTTGGCCTGGGTGTGTTTGGCAGCGGTGTTTCCTGGGTCTATGTGGCCATCCATGACTTTGGCCTGAGTTCTGTGCCGGTAGCGGTCCTGCTTACGGCGATGTTTGTGATTTTTCTTGGTTCTTATTTTTTGGTTCAGGCCGTGCTTGGACACTGGCTGATCAAATGTTTCAAGATCAATAAGCCGTTTGTTATCCTGGTGGTGATTTATCCTGCTATCTGGGTGCTGATGGAATGGTTCAGGGGCTGGTTCCTGACCGGCTTCCCCTGGTTGAATCTCGGCTACAGCCAGGTAGATACGCCATTGGCGGGCTTTGCCGCCCTGTTCGGTGTCTACAGTGTATCGTGGTTGGTGGTATTGATTGCCGGCTTGCTGGTGTATTTGTTCACACAAAAAAATAAACGCTTGTTGATCGCCAGTAGCATACTACTGCTCTTTGTAAGCGGCGGCTTGTTATTGCATATCGAATGGACGCCAAAGCAGGGACCATCGCTTGCCGTGGCGCTGGTGCAGGGTAACATGCCGCAGCGAACCAAGTGGGACGAGAATGCAGTCGCCAAACGTGTTGAGCGTTACGCGCAACTATCCCGCCAGCATTGGGACAAGCAATTGATTGTCTGGCCGGAAAACAGCATGACCGCGTTTTATCACCAGTTGAAGGAGCCTTTTCTTGACACGTTTAATGAAGAGGCGCGGGCGGCCAATACAGACCTGGTAATCGGTATCCCGTTTCTGAACCAGGAGACTTTTGAGTATTACAGCAGCTTCATGACGCTGGGACAAAAGCAGATGTTTTACCATAAAACTCACCTGGTTCCGTTTGGTGAATACCTGCCGTTTAACGAGTTGTTGCGTGGCTTAATTAATTTTTTCTCCATGCCCATGTCCAATTTCAGTCGTGGAGACTGGATGCAGCCTTTGTTACAGGCTGGTGGACAAAAGATTGCACCGACCATCTGTTACGAGGATGCCTTCGGCGAAGAACTGATTCGATACTTACCGGAGGCGACATTACTGGTCAATGGCAGTAACAACGCCTGGTACGGCGATTCACTGGCACCGCACCAGCATTTGCAAATTGCGCGCATGCGCACGATTGAAACCGGCCGCGACCTGATGCGCGCCACTACCAACGGTATTTCAGCGTTGGTTGATCACAAGGGCAATATCCTGGCGCGTTCCAGGCAGTTTCAAAGCGCGGTGGTGACGGGGAGCGTGCAACCCCGCTCCGGAGCCACTCCCTACGTAGGTTGGGGTAATACTCCAATTATTTCAGTATTATTGTTGTTGCTGTTTGTGTTTACAGTACCAACGAGAAAGTAATATAAAAAATGGTCAGGCAGGTTAATTAGATAATCGCGTTGTTTGAGAGGCTGTCCTGTGCTTGATTAACTGGAGCTGGTTGTGACCATCCTGCAGGGTGCTATAGGTGGCTTTATCCACCATTTTTTCAATCAGGTATAAACCAAAGCCACCCGGGTTGTTTCGCTCATCTGGTGATGTTTGTAAATCAGGGTCTGTGATTGAAGTTCTATGAAAGGTTGGGGCACTATCCGTAATAGTGATGATGTATTCACCAGGCGTGGAGGTTATATCGA
The DNA here is from genome assembly GCA_050116415.1 of Thioalkalispiraceae bacterium. Classification (GTDB taxonomy): domain Bacteria; phylum Pseudomonadota; class Gammaproteobacteria; order UBA6429; family Thiohalophilaceae; genus JARRJY01. Next base: position 5,950 of record JASFOS010000077.1, on the reverse strand, counting down.
GCACAATATTGCCTGCCTGATTACGATAACCATGCTGTATGATATTGGTTAGCGCTTCATCGACCGCAAGTACAAAATCTGAAATTTCAGACTTGCTTGCACCTTCATCACGCAGGGATTTGTCAACAAAATCCCTGGCTTGATGAAGGTTGTCAAGGTCGGCATTGACAGTTAATTGCGCCACGCTTCTGATGGGTGATGATTACCTGAAGTTGCCGATGGCAGTATCAACCGAATCATGGATGTCAAAAAACTGTTCAAAACCAAGAGTTTTCATGACCTTGCTGACAGATTCGGACGGGTTTGCCAGTTTAAATTGGCCGCTGGACTCGGCGACAGATTTAGAGATACTGTTCAGGGCGCGTAAGCCAGCACTTCCCATGTAACTCACGTCACCCAGATCAATGAGGATGTTGGTCGAACCCTCACCTATTAGTTCGTTTGCTTTTGTTTCCACGTCTTTATGGGTACTGGCATCGAGGTCGCCCTTCAGGTAAAGAACCTTGATCGGGGTGCTGCTACCCTCATCACCAACTGCAATGTGTAGTTGTGAACTCATTGTATATCCTCCTTGTGTTTTGATTAGAATGTTTATTTACCAAAGGCAAGTTACTTCCTTTCTATTACGAGTATCGTTGTGTCGTCATACTGTTCCCTGTTACCTACAAACTTGTCGATATCCTTGAGTATCGACGACAGCATTTCCGCACCTGTTTTCGGGGAACGCTGCATTATGTTTGTTAACCTGTCATCAGAGTACATCTGGTTTTCAATGTTCTTTGCCTCTGTGACACCGTCTGTGTATGCAATGAATAATTCGTCATGGTTGAGGGTGGTTTTGTTGACCTGGTAGTCTGCTTCCATAAACATGCCAACGACCGGCCCGGTGGGTTCAAGTTGTTGTCTTATCCCGTTTTGGTTAACAATGCAGGCTGGTTCATGCCCGGCGTTAATATAGATTAACGTGCCGTCGACGGGATCAAGCAAGCCGATGAACACGGTAGAAAACATGTTGCTATGGCCATGGGTTAGGGAAACATAGCGGTTGGTAAAACTAACGCTATTTTTGAGCAGGTTTTCTATGCCATCATCAGAGTTCACCAGGCCGTTACAGTCCTGGAACTGGGCAGTTGAGTGAAGCAAGGTGCGAAACAATGTCATGAACAGGGCGGCACCAATACCTTTGTCACAAACATCACCTACAACAAAACCAACACTTCCTTTGCAGGGGATATCAAAAAAATCATAAAAGTCACCGGCAACTTCCCTGGCTGGTTTTAGATAAGGATAAAACTCAAAGCCATTAATGGACGGGACATCAGAAGGCAAAAAACTGCGCTGGATGTTATGTGCAATTTCGAGTTCTTTTTCTAGCTGGCTTGCCTTGACCGCGTATTCTGTTTCGTCATGAATTATCTGGCGTTCTTTTTCACAAAGCGCCTGGATGACACTTCTGGCAGCTTCCGGATGATTGACAAGCCCTTCATACAAATCATCCTGTTCAATTTTCAATAAAATACTGTCGCTGTCTGCGGTAACGGATGCAGTTCTGGATTCGGAAGCAAGTGCACCGATTTCACCAAAGATTTCTCCACGGGAAAGTCGCTTAAGAACGAGGTTGTTTTCGTGGACCCGGACACTGCCTTCGGCAACGATATACATGGAGTTTCCGAGGTCGCCGCGATTGAAAACGGTTTCACCCGCTTTAAGTTCCATTCGTTGCACTTGTTTCGCAAGGTGTGAAACCATGCCGTCAGAGGCTGAATGCAGGAACCCACTATTTTTAAGGTGTTCAACCGTTTCATTGCATCCTTTCATTTTTTATTCCATAGTGAGTAACTACTAATTATTCTAGGCCTATTCCCGTGGGCCTAAAATACGGGGTTCCCCCCATTACGAATAAGCACTGATAAAACACAGGCTTAAGTAAAACGGCGAGGTTTTGAACGCTAGCGACCGTTATATTGCGTCATAGACCGGTCGGTTCTAGCGGTCTTTTTATATTCTATAAAACGGCTGCTCAGGCAGTTTCCCGGTACTGTTTCTTGAAAACGGTCTTGGCGCACTTGGGACAGGGGGGGATATGCCCAGGCTTTTCAAAGTGCAGTGCTTCGCCACAGTTCTGGCAATACAGGATACCGATACCGGTAATTTCCCCGGTATGCCATTCCGCGTTTTCCTTGATCGATTCCTGCAAGGTGCCCAACTCGATGCGGGTTTTATCGACGGCCTCGGCGAACATGTCGGCAAACTTCTTCTCGGCAAACTGCAGGTCGAATTTTAACCAGTCACCCACCTGGGTACCGCTTTTTTCCAGGAAGTCGGCGGCTTGTTCCAGGTCCTTTTTCAGGTAACCGCCAATGGTTTCCACCTCTTCCCGGCTAAGCTCACCCAGCTCGCTGACCTTTTCCATTGCCTTGTCCATGTTTTCCTTAAGCGTTGGCAAGGTATGTTCCTCGGCTTCATGCCACAGGTGTTTGACTTCTTCCAGCGTGGCCTCATAGGCCTCGATCATCTTGTCACGGGTTGGGTGCTCGCTCATGGTGGTTATCCTTTGTTATCTGGTATTCGCCCATCTTTTAAGTCTAACGATAGAATAATTTTGCTACAAATCATATTGATTCACCTTGATCCTGATCAGAGGTTTATTGGTATGCAGGCAGCGGGTGCGGTATCCTATTGGTTTGGCAGCGCGCCAATGGCAAATACCGTAATTACTTTGGAATCAATGAGTTAAAAACCGTGATCGACGAACACTATAACCCCGAACAGGTAGAAAAAAGTGCCCAGGACTACTGGGAGGAAAATAAATCTTTCCAGGTAACAGAGGATCCCGACAAGGAAAAATTCTATTGCCTGTCCATGTTTCCTTATCCCAGTGGCCGACTGCACATGGGGCATGTGCGCAATTACACCATTGGTGATGTAATTTCCCGTTTCCAACGCATGCAGGGCAAGAACGTGCTGCAACCCATGGGCTGGGATGCCTTCGGCCTGCCTGCCGAAAACGCGGCGATCAAGAACAACGTCCCCCCTGCCAAGTGGACGCGGGAAAACATTGACTACATGCGGGAGCAGTTAAAACGCCTGGGCCTGGGGTATGACTGGGAGCGGGAACTGGCCACCTGTGACAAGGATTATTACCGCTGGGAGCAGTGGCTGTTTACGCGCCTGTATGAAAAAGGGCTGGTGTATAAAAAGACGTCACCGGTGAACTGGTGCCCCAACGATTTAACCGTGCTGGCCAACGAGCAGGTCATCGAGGGTAAGTGCTGGCGCTGTGATACTGATGTCGAGCGCAAGGATATCCCGCAGTGGTTCATGAAGATCACTGATTACGCCGATGAACTGCTGGAAGAACTGGATAGCATGGAAGGCTGGCCAGAACAGGTGCGCACCATGCAGCGCAACTGGATTGGCAAATCACAGGGCGTGGACATCGAGTTTGGCCTTGAAGGGCGTGAAGAGAAATTAAAAGTGTTTACTACCCGTCCGGACACCCTGATGGGCGTGACCTATGTCGCGGTAGCGGCATTACATCCCCTGGCAACCGAAGCCGGAGAGAAGTACCCGAATGTCAAAACCTTTATAAAGGAATGTATGCAAACGGGTACCGCCGAGGCGACGATTGAAACCCTGGATAAGAAAGGTATCGATACCGGCCTGAAAGCCATTCACCCGATCACGGGGGACAGGGTACCGGTATACATCGCCAACTTTGTGTTGATGGGCTACGGTGAAGGTGCGGTGATGGCGGTACCGGCCCATGATCAGCGTGACTGGGAGTTTGCCGGCAAGTACGGTTTACCCATCATGCAGGTGATTGAACCTGCCAACAATGAAGACATTGACCTGAACAGGGAAGCATTCACGGTAAAAGGCAAGCTGGTCAACTCGGGTGAGTTTGATGGGCTCACCTCTGAACAGGCCTTTGACAAGATTGCCGACCAGCTTGAAAAGCAAGGCCGTGGCAGCAAACGTACCACTTACCGGTTACGCGACTGGGGCGTGTCCCGCCAGCGTTACTGGGGTGCGCCGATTCCCATCATTAACTGCAGCAAGTGTGGTGAAGTGCCGGTACCGGAAAAAGATTTACCGGTGGCCTTGCCCGAGGATGTGAAGTTTGAGGGAGTAGGCTCACCGATCAAGAAAATGCCCGAGTTTTATAACACCACCTGCCCGAAATGTGGTGGCAAGGCCGAGCGTGAAACCGATACCTTCGATACCTTCATGGAATCCAGCTGGTACTACGCGCGTTATGCTTCGGCCAACAACGACGCGGCAATGCTGGATGAGCGCGCCAAGTACTGGTTACCGGTCGATCAGTATGTCGGCGGCATCGAGCACGCCATCCTGCACCTGTTATATGCGCGTTTCTACAACAAGCTGATGCGCGACGCAGGTTTGATCAGCAATGATGAGCCGTTTACCAACCTGTTAACCCAGGGCATGGTCTTAAAAGACGGCGCCAAGATGTCCAAGTCCAAGGGCAATACCGTGGATCCGCAGGCCTTGATCGACGAGTACGGTGCGGATACCGCGCGCCTGTTCATGATGTTTGCCGCGCCACCGGAACAGAGCCTGGAATGGTCCGACGAAGGCGTGCAGGGTTCACACCGTTTCCTGCGCAGGGTCTGGAAACAGGTGCATGAGCACCTCTCGGCTGGCGAGGTAGTGGCACTGGATAGCAACGCCCTGTCCGATCAACAAAAAGATTTACGTCGCCAGTTACATGAAACCATCGCCAAGTGCAGCGATGATATCGGCCGCCGTTTTACCTTCAACACCGCGATTGCGGCGGTGATGGAGTTGATGAACGCGTTAGCCCGGTTCAATGACAGCAGTGAACAGGGCCGTGCGGTAATGCAGGAAGCCCTGGAGGCGATCACCTTGATGCTCTCTCCGATGGTGCCCCACATCTCGCATAGCCTGTGGCAGGCACTGGGCAAACAAAGCGCGGTAATTGACGAAGCCTGGCCACGAGTGGACGAGTCGGCCCTGAAACGCGAGGCTATTGAAATCGTGGTGCAGGTCAACGGCAAGTTGCGCGGTCGTATCAGCGTGGCCGCCGATGCGGATAAAGCGAGCATCGAGCAGGCAGCGATGGCTGATGACAATGTGCAGCGTTTCACGGAAGGCAAGCAGGTGCTCAAGGTCATCGTGGTACCCGGTAAACTGGTGAACATCGTTGTGAAATAACATGATGGCGCAGCGATTCACTCATCACCTGATAGTTAGCTGTTTGCTACTCGCGCTAAGCGGTTGCGGGTTTCACCTGCGTGAGAGCGTCACTTTACCCGGGTTCCTGCAGGCAACGGCCGTCCAGGGGGTTACCGAGTACAGTGACCTGGACCTGTCGTTAAAGCGTGCCTTTCGCCAGGCGGGTTATCCGTTAACAACAGCCGAACAAGCCTCATCGATCCTGGTGATTACCCGCAACAGGATATCCCGCCGGGTATTATCGATAAACAGCGAGGGTGTGGCCAACGAGTATGAGCTGAAATACATGCTGCGCTTCAAGTTACTGGATAATGAAAAACAGGTGCGCATGCCAGAACAAACGGTTACCCTGTATCGCAGTTATCGCTACGATCCGGATAATGTCCTGGCCAAGGTGGCGGAAGAAGAACGTTTAAAACAGACCATGACTGAAATGGCGGTCGACCAGTTAATCCGTCGTATTCGTGCCAAGCACAGCCTGCCAGTTTCACCCGCGACAACGCCATCGACAGAAAAACCATCGCCATGAAATTACGCATTGAGCAACTGGCCAACCATCTGGAGAGCGACATTGCCCCCCTGTATCTCATCAGTGGTGATGAACCTTTCCAGCTGGACGAAGCCTGCCGCCTGGTGCGTCAACGCTGTGAACAACAGGGTTATAATGAACGTGAGCTGTTTCACGTTGACAAAAGTTTTGATTGGCAGCAGTTACAGGCTGCTGCCGGTG
>JASFOS010000076.1:0-10389 GCA_050116415.1 Thioalkalispiraceae bacterium | reverse complement strand
GTCGGTTTTACCACGACAGAAGAAACCTCTTATGAACGCCTGAGTGGGACGGTCCAGGTATTGACCGATGATCAGCGTGATCTCACTTACTACAATATATCACTCGGTTATAACCTGCTGCCCGGTGAAGGTTTCTGGAGTGAAAAGACGGCATTCACCTCGTCCCTGTTCCTGACAGCAGGTATAGGCTCAACCCGTTTTGCTGATGATGACCGCTTTACGTTTTCAGTCGGCGGTGGCTATAAAATCCTGCCAACAGACTGGTATACCATTCGTATCGACGTGCGTGACCATATATTTAATGTTGACCTGCTTGGCGAGTCCAAGGATACCCATAATATAGAAACCACGCTTGGTGTTACATTCTTTTTCTAAGGAGTTGTTTTATGATTCGATTGTCATTTCTGGGAATAAGCCTGCTTGTGTCTACCCTGTTCCTGTTTAATCCTTCCCATGCAGAAACCTTGTCTGGTGTGGCGCCGGATTTCACCCTGAAAAGTCATAGTGGCGCCAATTTAAAACTCAGCGAACAACGCGGTAATGTTGTAATGATAAATTTCTGGGCATCATGGTGTGGACCCTGCCGCCAGGAGATGCCGCTACTGGATGCCCTGTATAAAAAATACAAGAAACTGGGGTTCACGATCTGGGGTGTTAACATCGAGCCAGATTCATCGAGTGCCAAAAAATTACTTAAGGATATCCCGGTGACTTTCCCTATCCTGTTTGATACGGCAAATACTGTCAGCAAGCAATATAATGTAACAGCAATGCCGAGTACGGTACTGGTCGATCGTAATGGGAACCTACGTTATTTACATAAAGGCTATAAACCAGGTTATGAAAATGAATATCGTAAACAGGTTAAAAAACTACTAAGGGAATAATATGCGCCCTCTTTTGTTTATCTTGATGTTAACCGGATTGGTGACAGGTTGTGCTGTAGAGCCCTGGGTGAAACCCTACGAACGGCAAAACCTGGCTGATCCCATCATGAGTTTTAGTCGAGACGGGGTGTCTTCATCCTATATGCACCATGTTTATCAGGCTCGTGAAGGGGCGCGTGGTGCGGAAGGCGGATCAGGTGGTGGTTGTGGTTGTAACTAGTCCTGTAAAGTTACTAGCGGTTACGTTAATTCTGGCATGGGCGATGAACGCCCATGCCGCAGTAATACCTGAAGACCGTACGGACATCCTCTACCACAGTTATGATGGTGGCGGGGTCACCATTACCGGGCCATCGATCCTGGTCAGAAAAGGCGATGAGAAATCCTTTTCCGTGTTCGGTAATTATTATGTCGATAATATCACCAGCGCCTCGATTGACGTGGAAGTTTCCGGTGCCAGCGAATACACCGAATCGCGTACCGAACATTCCCTGGGCTTTGATTATGTCAGGGATAAAACCACGATGAGTTTTGCCTATACATCCAGCTCTGAAAATGATTTTGAAGCGAAGTCAGCCCACTTTAACGTCAGCCAGGATATGTTTGGTGACCTGACTACGATCTCGATCGGTTTTTCGCAAGGCGATGATACGGTGCGTAGCAGTATCGATGAGACATTCGAAGAATACGCCGATCGGAAAAACTATCGTGTTGGTCTGACCCAGGTGCTGACAAAAGATTTAATCATGAATCTTTCGCATGAAACGATTACCGATGAAGGCTTTCTTAATAACCCTTATCGTTCTATCCGGTTCGTGGATGATCCCACTGCCGATGTGTTGACCTATTCCTTTGATAATGAGGTTTACCCGAATACCCGCACCAGTAACTCCAATGCGATACGTATGCGTTACTTTCTCCCCTACCGTGCGGCACTACATTTCGAATACCGTGTTTTTGAAGACACCTGGGGAATTAACGCGACAACCACCGAATTTGGCTATACACACCCGTTTGGTGACCAGTGGATTTTCGATATAACTTATCGTTTATATGATCAAACCAAGGCGGATTTTTATAGCGACCTTTTTCCGTACCAGGATGCGCAAAATTTCATGGCGCGCGACAAGGAGCTAAGTACGTTTAATTCGAATACCATCGGTCTTGGGGTAAGTTACGAGTTTGTTCAGAATGGCTGGGGTTTTGTTGACAGGGGCAGTATCAATTTATCGTTCGACCATATCCAGTTTAATTATGATAATTTCAGAGACTTGCGCGCGACAGGCTACCTGACGGGTGAGGAACCCTTATATGAATTTTCATCTGACGTGATGCGTTTCTTTGTTTCCTTGTGGTACTAATAAGCCAGTTAATCCAGTAGCTAAATTTTAAACCGTGCAACATTTGCTACATCGCCGGTTAACTGTTAGCAGGTCGTCCGAATAACCTGAAATAGTTACCGGTGGTTTGCTCCGCGATCTCTTCGAGCGATGTTTCACGTAACTCCGCGATATGCTCGGCAACATTACGCACGTAGGCCGGTTCGTTGGGCTTGCCACGAAAAGGTACCGGCGCCAGGTAAGGCGAGTCGGTTTCTACCAGCATCTGTTCCGCCGGCATTTGTTTGGCCACTTGCTTGAGCGTTTTGGCGCTGTTGAAGGTCACGATGCCCGAGAAGGAAATATAAAAATTTAGATCCATGGCTTTTTGTGCCGTTTCCCAATCTTCGACAAAACAGTGCATCACGCCGCCAATTTCATCGGCTTTTTCCTGTTTTAGAATCTCGAGGGTATCGTCGGTGGCCTCGCGCATGTGGATGATCAGTGGTTTTTTTGATTCCTTTGCAGCCGCGATATGGCGACGGAAGCGATCACGTTGCCATTCCAGGTCACCTTCACTGCGGAAATAATCCAGCCCGGTTTCACCAATCGCCACGATGTTGTCGTCCTGTGCGATTTCAACCAGCTCATCCACGCTGGGATCATGGCCACCCTGCTCGTTGGGATGAACACCAACCGATGCGGAAATAAAATCATGGTTCACGGCGGTGTCACGCACATCCGGGAAGTTTTCCATACTGATGGCGACACACAGCATATGGCCGACGCCGTTGTCCCTGGCATGTTGCAGGGCGCCCTCGAGCTGGCCGTTAAACGGGGTAAGATCAAGACGATCAAGGTGACAATGTGAATCCACAAGAAACACGGTATGATTCTCTCTAATTTAAGACTGACAGAATAAGATGGTTACATGGTATGGGTCTGGCGGTCAGACTTCAATGCACCGGCCAGATAAGTTTCGATTTTGGTGCGTGCCGCACCACCATCCTGTTCACTGAACTGGACGCCAATTCCTGCAGCGCGGTTACCCTGGGCACCCTTGGGGGTGATCCAGACGATTTTGCCGGCAACGGGCAATTTCTCGGTTTCTTCCATCAAGGTCAATAACATGAAGACTTCATCGCCCAGTTTGTATTCCTTGTTGGTTGGGATAAACAGCCCCCCGTTTTTCACAAAGGGCATGTAAGCCGCATAGAGCGCGCTTTTATCTTTAATGGTCAGAGATAGAATCCCTTGCCGTCCACCCGGTACTGACATAAACCGTTATCCTTATTGTTGCTAAGCCTTCTGGTTTGGCAGATTGCTCCAGTATAACAAAATTCCTTCTAACATCATCAAGTGGTTCGCCTGGGTATGTGCAATTTTGATTGCTTCTGTGACCTGGTCATACAAACCATAAAGTTGCCTGATGCTGATGGTTTCCAATAGCTTGCTCAGCTCGGTCTCATACGCGCCCTCTCGCGCCTGTTGAGCAAGTTGTTTTAGACGGATCATCTGTGCGACCCACTGGTATGACCAGAATATCGGCTGGTTCTGATCGAACTTTAACCATTGCTCGGCCGTCTTGACCGGATCCGCCTGCCCTTGTGCCAGTTTCAACCAGTCTGCACGCATTTGGGCATAGGCCTCGTCAGTGTCAGCCTCAGCCTGTTGTAACGCGATCAGTGGCGCATTTCCGCTCATTTCCAGCAGCGCCCTACAACGCTGTGTATCGGCAATACGACTGTTCAGCCATTGCAGGCTGGCCTCAGGCGAGGGCTCCTGCATACGGATGAGCTGGCAGCGGCTGCGGATGGTGGCGGGCAGCACGGAGGGTTTTGAGCTGACCAGGATGAGTAGCGTGTTCTGCGGGGGCTCTTCCAGGGTTTTTAACAGGCTGTTGGCTGATGCGGTATTCATGGCATCGGCGGGGTGAATAATGGCTATTTTATAACCAGCTTCGTAGTGGCTTTTCAGGCTTACCAGTTGCTGGATCAGGCCACGAATCTGGTCGATTTTAATCGCTTTGCCCGGTTCTTCGGGCTCAACCAGGTGGAGGTCCGGGTGGGATTCAGCCTGTATCAGTGCACAGGCTTCGCATTGTCCGCAGGCATGTCCATCGGATTTAGGCTGGGAACACAGCAAGGCCTCGGCCAGGGCCAGTGCAAACTGGCACTTGCCAATACCCTGAAGGCCGGTCACTAACAAGGCATGGGGCAATCGACCCTGATTGGCACGGTTTAGCAGGTTGTGCCAGTTGTCCTGTTGCCAGGGAAACAATTCCGTCATGTGAGTATCGTATCCAGTATCAGGCGGATCTGGTTCTGTACCTGTTCAAGCGCGGGTTGTGCATCAACCACCCTGAATCGTCCAGGGTAGCGCCTGGCACGTTCCAGGTAACAGTTGCGCACCTTTTCAAAAAAATCATGTTTTTCCTGTTCAAACCGATCCGGATCACTGCGTTTGCCGGCGCGTACCAGGCCTTCAGCTACCGGCATATCCAGCAACAAGGTCAAATCGGGGCGCAAATCGCCTTGCACCCACTGTTCCAGCTCGGCAATGCGCGTTTCAGGGATACCCCGGCCACCTCCCTGGTAGGCATAGCTGGCATCGGTGAAGCGATCACACAGTACCCATTGACCTTTTTCCAATGCCGGCATGATCAGCTCATTTAAATGCTGGGCACGCGCAGCAAACATCATCAGCAGCTCGGTATCATCACACATGGCATGCTGTTTGGCATCCAGCAACATGTCACGGATTTTTTCTGCCAGTGGTGTGCCGCCCGGTTCACGCGTGACCACAAGGTCAATCCCCGCTTGCCGAAGATAGTCCTCGATGAAAGCCAGGTTGCTACTTTTACCGACCCCTTCGGTGCCTTCAACGGTAATGAACTTGCCACGCATTATTTTTTATTCTCGATATTGTTAGCATTTGAAGAAGAGAATGAGCGTTTTTGCCCATTGAGCTGGTATTTAATCACGGCCTGGTTATGTTCTTCCAGTGTTGATGAGAAATAATGACTGCCGTCACCTCGTGAAACGAAATAGAGCTCGTCGCCTTCCTTGGGGTGCAAGGTGGCACGTATCGCATCACGCCCGGGCATGGCAATCGGTGTTGGCGGCAGGCCGCGGCGTCGGTAGGTGTTATAAGGGGTATCACGCTCCAGATCGCGACGACGTATGTTCCCCTGGTAACGATCGCCCATACCGTAGATCACGGTAGGGTCGGTTTGAAGCCGCATGTTTTTTTGTAGACGGCGCATGAATACTCCGGCGATAGCCTCTCGTTCACTGGCCAGGCCTGTCTCCTTTTCAACAATGGATGCCAGTATCAGCGCTTCGTAGGGGCTATCTATGGCCAGGCCTACAGCCCGTTGCTGCCATTCAGTTGAAAGAAAATCCTGCATCGCCTGGTAGGCGCGGCTTAAAAAATCGATATCAGATTCGCCCTTGGGGAAGTAATAGGTGTCAGGCAGGAAACGTCCCTCGGGATGCTGATCTTCGTGACCCAGCATCGCCATGATTTCTTTATAAGGCTTGCCAGTCAACTCATGTTCCAGGTTGGGATCTTCGGCAATGGCCTGGAGGAGTTGTTTAAAATTCCAGCCCTCGATAATGGTCAGGGCATACTGGATGACCTTGCCTTGTAGCAAGTTATCCAGGAACCGGGTTGGCGTGTCATGTTTTGAAATTTTGTATTCACCAACAGCGATGTGGTGGGCTTTTTCTTTCCAGCGTGCTGCCCACATCACGTAGCGTGGTTTATCAATGATACCTTGTTGTGCAAGCTGTTTAACCAGTAACGTAAGATTCATGCCTGGTTTGAGTTCATAAACAAAACCCTCTTCTGGGACATTGAGTGGTGATTGCATGTAGGTGCGGTAATCCATCCATAGCCAACCCACCCCGATTGTGCCAGACAAAACAGCTATTGCCGCAATTTTAAAAAACAGGTTACGCATATTTATGAGAGTTGTTTGTTCAGATCGTTTTGCAAAAGACGCGTTATATCGCCAACTGGATAAACATTATCACCAATTTTTTTCACTGGCCATATGCCGATCAGGCTATTGGTTAAAAATATCTCGTTAGCGGAAAAAAGTTGTTCCTGATTAATCCGGGTTATTTCCATATTAATATTTTTATCCTTTAGGAGTTTAAGTACCGTGTTGCGCATCACACCTTCCACTCCACAGCGATCAAGTTCTGGTGTCATTACCTTGCCGGCTTTGACAATAAAAATATTGCTCATCGTTGCCTCGATAAGATCATCGTTCTGATCGAACATGATACCTTCGGTAATATGGCTGTCGTTCCATTCATTTCGAGCAAGTACCTGTTCGAGCCTGTTTAAATGTTTAATGCCAGCCAGTAATGGTTGCTGTGATAATCTTAGATTGCAGATCCGGGCTTCAATACCTTGTACCCAGTAGTTATCAGGATAATCCGGAAATGGGCTGAGAATAAAAACTACCTGGGGATCAGTTATTTGTGTCAGCGCGTAACCGCGACCACCGATGCCGCGGGTGATAATCATTTTCAAAACCGCTTTTTCAGTATCAATGATGAGTTTTTTAATATCTTCTTCAAGTTGAGATAAATCAGGGCTGGGAATCGCCAGGCGTTCACAGTCTTTTTTTGCTCGTTGCAAATGCTGTGCTAATAATGGAATAACACCTTTCTCGACTCGCATGGTCTCGAATAAGCCATGACCATACTGGAAGCCACGGTCCATGACAGAAATATCCGCTAGTTGTTCGCCGTTGATCATGATTTTTAATACTTTACTCATGCAAGGCTCCCAGTGCCAATAACAGGCCTTTCGCTTTGTGGCGTGTTTCTTCAAGTTCATAACGGGCAACAGAATCAAATACCAGCCCTGCCCCGGTACGCAGACGAATTTCCTTGTCAGTCATACTAATCGTGCGGATCAGTATATTTAAATCCATATCGCCATTATGGTTCAGGTAACCGGCAGAGCCGGTATAAGCGCCACGTGCTTCCTGTTCCTGTTCCGCGATAATGGCCATACAGCGTTCCTTGGGACAACCGGTAATAGTGCCACCAGGAAATACCGCACGGATGGCCTCGCCTGGCGTTACCTCGTTACGTAATTGTCCTTCGATGTTGGAAACGATATGGTGAACGTGGGCATAGCTTTCCGTTACCATCATTTCACTAACGTGTATGCTGCCAGGCTGACAAATCCTGCCCAGATCGTTGCGTTCCAGGTCAATCAGCATGATATGTTCAGCCCGTTCCTTGGGATGGGCAATCAGTTCATTCTTGAACTGGTTATCACTGCTTGCATTCATGCTACGCGGGCGTGTGCCGGCAATGGGCCGTGTCTCCACGTGTCTATCCATAACTTTTATCAGGCGCTCCGGCGAGGAGCTGATAATGTCGCCAAACGGGAAATGCATGATGCCGGAAAACGGCGCAGGGTTGGTTTGAGATAGACGTTGATAGATTTGCGAGGCATGCAGGTCTTGAGGCCTTTTACCTTTCCAGCTGCGTGACAGGTTGACCTGGAAAACATCGCCTTCTGTAATATATTGTTTTACCTTGGCGACACTCTCGATATAGCGTTGTTCATCGTCTTCATCGAGAGCAACCGACAACGATCCAGGCAAAGCCTCATCTTTTTCCTCACACAAGCCAGACAAAGCCTGCTCCATGCGCGCTATCAACTCTGGTTTGTTGCCTTCTGTGACATAGATTGTTTCTTCAAGCACATGATCATAAATAACAGCAGCCGGAATGCGTACCGCGCAGGCTACAGGAAAGCCGTCTTCGGGCATGGGCAGGTGTAAACGAGGCTCCACTTGTTGGGCCAATTCATAACCAAGAAACAGGAACCAGCCGCCAGAGAATGGAAGCTTGCTATCGTTTACGTAGTCCTGACGGCATTTATGCCATTGATGATCAAGCTCAGCTAAAAAATCATTATCAGCCAGTACCTGGTGTGCCTGATCGTAAAGTTTCAGATCGGAACCAAGTTGCAGTGTTTGTTGGGGAAAGGCAAAAAGGATGTCGTAACGACTGTTTGACGAATGCTGTGTATCGGAAACGGCGGTGCTTTCCAGCAAAAATGGAAATTGTCGAGGGTTTACCGCGTTCAGCTGTCTTAAATCAAGACGTCCTTTTATGCGCTTAACCCTCGGCATCATGTCAGATGCCGAGGGCTTGTTGTTGGCGTGTTGTTCAAGTGCACGTACCATGCGTGCCCGTCACATTCAGTCGAGCTTACGGAAAACCAGTGTTCCGTTTGTGCCGCCAAAGCCAAAGGAATTGGAGAGTGCGACATTGATTTCCATATCACGCGCTTCGTTGGCAACAAAATCGAGATCACATTCCGGATCCTGGTTGAAGATATTGATAGTGGGTGATGCCACCTGGTCACGAATACACAACACGGTAAAAATCGCCTCCAGGCCACCAGCGGCACCGAGTGCGTGTCCGGTCATGGACTTGGTTGAACTCATGGCCAGCTTATTGGCGTGATCAGCAAATGCACCCTTGACGGCCATCACTTCCGCCTTGTCGCCGGCTGGTGTAGAGGTGCCATGCGCGTTTATATAATTGACTTCATCGGGATTGACACCGGCGTTGCCCATCGCGGCTTGCATGCAACGCATGGCGCCCTCTCCGCCAACGGAAGGAGCTGTCATGTGGTAGGCATCACCACTCATTCCGTAACCGGCCACTTCAGCGTAAATGGTGGCGCCTCGTGCCTTGGCGTGCCCGTACTCTTCGAGTACCACCACACCGGCACCATCACTCAGGACGAAGCCATCACGGTCCACATCCCAGGGGCGGCTGGCGGTTTCAGGTGAATCATTGCGAGACGATAACGCGCGTGCAGCACAGAAACCACCCAGGCCAGTCGGACTGGTTGCCATCTCGGCGCCGCCGGCCAGCATGACATCGGCATCGCCATACTCAATGATGCGCGCCGCATCACCAATACTGTGGGTGGCGGTCGCACAGGCGGTAACCAGCGCTATGTTTGGCCCCTTTAATCCATACATGATGGACAGGTTGCCTGAAATCATGTTGATGATGTTGCTGGGAACGAAGAAAGGTGAAATTTTGCGTGGCCCACCTTTCAGGTACGCGCTATGACCTTTTTCAATACCGGGTAGACCACCGATACCTGAACCAACAGCCACGCCACAACGGTGTGCGTTGTCATCGGTGATTTCCAGGCCGGAGTCTTCCAGCGCTTCCTTCGCCGCCGCGACACCATAGTGGATGAAGACATCCATCTTCTTGGCATCCTTGGCCGACATGTAGTTGGTGACATCAAAGTCTTTTACCGAGCCACCAAAGGTGGTTGAAAAACCGGTGGTATCAAAGTGCGTAATCGGGGCAATACCACTCTTGCCGGCAAGAATATTTTTCCAGGATTCCTTGACCGATAACCCTACCGGTGAAACCATCCCCATACCGGTAATGACAACACGACGTTTTGACAACGCTATACCCTCTTATCTTGTTTTGTCCCTTCAGAAAAATCCGGGCAACAGAAATAAAAAGCCGCACACACGGCTTTTGTGTGGTGCGGCTACTGTTCCGGAAATAACAGTGATTAGCTGTGTGCGTTAATGTAGTTAACGGCTTCCTGAACGGTAGTAATCTTTTCTGCGTCCTCGTCTGGAATCTCTGTTTCAAATTCTTCTTCCAGAGCCATTACCAGTTCAACGGTATCCAGAGAGTCGGCACCCAGGTCATCGACAAACGATGCTTCGTTAGTGACTTCTTCTGCTTTTACGCCCAACTGTTCAACAACGATTTTCTGGACTCGTTCTTCAACACTGCTCATTTCGCTATTTCCTCTTTGTAGTTTAAATTTTCCAGCTGAACGCTGCGGCCGCTATTTTAGTGAAATCTGCTCGCAGATGCCAGAAACACGGCCATATATCGCTCAACATATCATATTTTTTTTAATGCCAATGAAATCAATCACATATAAGCTGTTTTTAGCTCATGTACATGCCACCGTTGACGTGCAGGGTGGTCCCGGTGATATAACTGGCCTCGCTGGAGGCCAAAAATGCGACCGCATTGGCAATTTCCACCGGTTCACCCAACCGGTTTAGCGGAATCTGGCTTAACAGCGCTTCCCGCTGTGCGTCCGGCAAGGCCCGGGTCATATCGGTGTCAATAAAACCGGGGGCA
>JASFOS010000075.1:0-10413 GCA_050116415.1 Thioalkalispiraceae bacterium | reverse complement strand
GCGATCACGTTGTTGCGCCGTATGGTAATCCAGGTAATGGCTCAAGTCTGAACTGATCACGATAAGGGTGTGTTCATCATTAATGAATCGGGACAGAACCTGTGCAACTGATTCAGGATCGGTATCTCCGACCACCAGTGGGATCAGGCTAAAGCGATCCAGTACCGTTTGTAAAAAGGGTAAATGGACTTCCAGGCTGTGTTCGTAGAGATGTGCGTCATCACGTATTTCCACTTGTGGCAACTTGACCAGTTCTGCAATTTCCTCGGTATCCAGTGAAATCAATCCCAGCGGGGTGGCAAACTGGCTTGCACTACTGGCGGCCAGCCCCTGGAATGGCACGCGGTGTGAGGGGCCGAGTAACACCACCCGTGTGTATTGTTGATGGGCAGGCACAAGGCGGGCATAGGCGCTGGCCGCGACGGGGCCAGAATAAATATAGCCTGCATGGGGGACAATAATCGCACGGGGAACAGGGGTATCCTTGTCCACGGGGCGGGTATTCGCCATAAAACCCTCGATCATGCGCTGCAGTTCAACGGGATCGGCCGGGTAGAAGCTACCTGCCACGGCGGTTTGTCTGATTGTTTTATCCATAGTATATCCGTAGTATTGCGTGTTCGCAGATTCAAGGTTTACTTATCATTTTAGGCGAATTTTTTTCAAATTCTAATCGTAAAGCAGGGGTAGGAAATGTCTCGGGATAAAATTCGAATCGGGGTTGTTACCGTGTCGGATCGTGCCAGCCAGGGGGAATACCAGGATCTGGGCGGTCCCGCGATTCGCGAATGGATGGAGCAGGCACTTGTAAATGACTGGGAAGCCATTCCACGACTAATTCCTGATGAACAGGAGCAGGTTGAAAATGCGCTCAAGGAGTTGTGTGATGAGCAGGATTGTTGCCTGGTGGTCACTACCGGCGGGACGGGGCCGGCCAAGCGCGATATTACCCCGGAGGCGACCGAGGCGGTGTGTGATAAAATTCTTGATGGTTTTGGCGAACAAATGCGCGCGGTGTCTCTCAAGTTTGTGCCCACTGCAATCCTGTCGCGCCAGATTGCCGGCATCCGTGGTGAATCGTTAATTATCAATTTGCCGGGTAAACCCTCGGCCATTGCAGATTGCCTGGAAGCCGTATTCCCGGCCGTACCATACTGCATCGATCTTATTGATGGGCCTTACCTGGAAACCAATGAGCAGTTCATTAGCGCGTTTCGTCCCAAACACGCGAAGAAACCGGCAGGTAAATAACACAGATGTCTGAAAATAGCGTGGAGGCCTTGCTCTTGTGGGGAGAGCGTCAACTTGACGAGGCCGGGGTCTATTTTGGCCATGGCACTGACAACGCGCTTGACGAGGCAGCCTACCTGTTGGCTTACACCCTCGGGGTAGAACCTGTTTTTTCCGAACAGGGATTACAGCTCACAGTTAATGACGAGCAGCGAAAACGTTACCAGGCACTCATCCAGCAGCGTATTGAAAAGCGTATCCCCGCTGCGTACTTGACACATCAGGCCTGGTTTGCCGGGTTACCTTTTTATATCAATGAAAACGTGTTGGTGCCACGTTCGCCGATCGCGGAACTGATTATGGAAGGCTTCAGCCCCTGGATTGATATCAACCAGGTCTCTCAGGCACTGGATTTGTGTACTGGCAGCGGCTGCATTGGCATTGCACTGGCCAGGCATTTCCCCCATTTGCAGGTTGATATCAGTGATATTTCCGAACAGGCTCTGCAAGTTGCGAATAAAAACATTCAACAACATCAGCTTGCTGATCGAGTGCATGCCTACCAGTCTGATCTGTTTTCCGGTTTACCGGACAAGCAGTATGAGCTGATCGTGAGTAATCCCCCCTATGTTGATGCCCAGGACATGGCCGCATTGCCTGATGAGTACCGGCATGAACCAGAACTGGGCCTGACGGCAGGCGCTGATGGTCTGGAGATCGTGATCCCGATGTTACAACAGGCCGCTAAATACCTGCGTCCTGGTGGTATACTGGTTGTTGAAGTCGGAAACAGTGAAGAGGCCTTACAAGCCAGGTTTCCTCAGGTTCCTTTTACCTGGCTGGAGTTTGAATTTGGCGGGCACGGCGTGTTTCTGCTTGAGCAGCAACAGTTAGTGGCCTGCCAGGAAATGTTTAATCAAACCAGTGAGTGCGAGTAGACTATAAGGGTTAGAGGAAGAATAATTCCCGGTATCATTGATCAGGATCAAGCGCATAGTGGGCGCAATTCGTTAAAATCAAATAAATTAATTAACAGGAAAATACCGTGTCATCAATTGTTTTTAACCCGGAACTGATTCGCAAGTATGACAAGTCCGGCCCGCGCTATACTTCTTATCCGACTGCTGTGCAATTCAGCGAGTCATTCACGGCCGATGACTACAGGTCGCAAATTGCCAAAAGTAATGAAACGACAAGCCCGTTGTCACTGTATTTCCATATTCCGTTTTGCGATACCGTATGTTTTTATTGTGGCTGCAGCAAGGTCGCCACCAAGGACCGTAGCAAAGCACAGCCCTACCTTGATCATGTTTATAAAGAAATGGCGATGCAATCCAGCCTGTTTGATAATTCGCGCCAGGTTGAACAACTTCACTGGGGTGGGGGAACGCCGACTTTCATCAGCCAGGATCAAATGCAGCAACTTATGGAACGCACCCGCCAGTATTTCAACCTGCTGGATGATGATAGTGGTGAATATTCTATCGAAATAGATCCTCGCGAAGCCAATACTGAAACCATTAGCCTGTTACGTTCAATTGGTTTTAACCGCATGAGCCTGGGTGTGCAGGACTTTAATCCCGAAGTGCAAAAAGCGGTTAATCGTATCCAGAGCGAAGCGCAAACCCGGGAAGTGATCGAGGCAGCGAGAGACTGTGGGTTTCATTCAGTCAGCCTTGATCTGATCTACGGTTTGCCACATCAGTCGGTTGGCAGTTTCGACGAAACACTGGACAAGATACTGGAGTTGTCACCTGATCGTTTATCGGTGTTTAACTATGCGCATTTACCGGAAATGTTCAAACCACAACGCCGGATTAACGTCGAGGACTTGCCGGTTGCCGATGAAAAGCTCGCGATCCTGCAACATTGCATCGAAAAGCTGACTGCAGCGGGTTATGAATATATCGGCATGGATCATTTTGCCAAGCCTGATGATGAGCTGGCCATTGCGCAAAGAAATAAAACGCTGTATCGCAATTTCCAGGGTTATTCAACGCATGCAGATTGTGACCTGGCGGCATTTGGTATTACTTCGATCGGTAAAGTCCATGATTGTTATAGCCAGAACCTGAAAACCATTGAGGCCTATTACCAGGCCATTGATGAGCAGCGACTCCCCGTTTATCGTGGCATCGTGCTGAGTGAAGATGACAAACTACGGCGTGAAGTGATTAACCAGTTGATCTGTCATTTTGAACTGGATAAAAGTGCGATTGCGGATGTTTTCAAGATTGGTTTTGATGATTACTTCAAAACCGAACTCAATGAACTTGTGCAAATGGCTGAAGATGGGCTGGTTGAGCTGGACAGCCATTTGATCAAGGTAACGGATTCCGGGAAGTTATTAATTCGCAATATCTGCATGGTGTTCGACAGCTATACACGGCGTCAGAAAGAAGCACGTTTTTCAAAAGTAATCTGATTTTCCTCAACCAGCGATAACAGGTCGACGGGTTTGGCGATATGGTAACCCTGTGCGAAATTGATCCCGATTTTTTTCAGGATCTTCAAGGTTTCCTCATTTTCCACGAACTCGGCCGTGGTCCTGATATCCATCATCTCGGCAATACGCTGAATAGCCTCAACAAAAGCAAGATCGGTACTATCATCGACGATATCCTTGATAAACGCACCATCTATCTTGAGGTTATCAACAGGCATATTCTTTAAATAGGCGAAAGAACTCAAACCACTGCCAAAATCATCAAGCGAAAACCTGAAGTTGGCAGATTTCAAGGTTTTGATTAATTTCACTGCCTTACTCATGTTGGCAATGGCTGCTGTTTCTGTAACTTCAAAGCAGATCTGGCTAGGATTGATTTCATATTCTTCAGCCATTTCTATAATGAAATCATATAAGTCGGATTCAGTTATGGTTTGTCCCGACAGGTTGATGGAAAAATGGCACTGTGTTCCACATATTTCACTGATTTCCCGGTAAAACCTGAAGGTGTTTTTGATTACCCAACGATCAATCTTGGGCATTAAATGATAGCGTTCGGCAGCTGGCAGGAACGCCATCGGCGGGATAGGATTATTTTGGGGGTCCTTGAGACGAATTAATATCTCGAAAAATCTTCTATTCTCCGCACTGCAGCCGCTAGTTTTATTAAGTTCCACGAATTCCTGGGCAAATAAAATGAACTGGTCCTCATCGAGAGCCAGTTTGAGTTTTTGTACCCAGGCCATTTCCTGGCGTTTCAGTTCAAGTTTTTCATCATCCAGCCAGTAGGTCTGAACCCGGTTCCGACCTTTTTCCTTTGCTTCGTAACAGGCGGTGTCAGCGGCACTCATGGCCTCGGAAACCGTGGAAGTATATTCATTGATTGGCACGATACCGATACTGGTTCCGGTTGAGAAAATGTTCTTTTCCCAGGCAAACTGCATATTTTTGACCGATTCACAGGTTTTGTTAGCGATCATGTCAGCGGTTTTCAGGCTACAGTCATCGAGCAGGATGGCAAATTCGTCACCGCCCAGACGCGCCAGTACATCGGTCCTTCTCAAGTTTGCGGACAGGTGGTGGGCCACCTGTTTTAAAAACTCGTCACCGGCGGCATGCCCGGCGGTATCGTTGATGATCTTGAATTGATCGAGGTCCAGGAAACACAGCGCATACTGTTCACCATCGTTGTGTGCATTGTAAATGGCATTTTTCAGGCGGCGTTCGAATTCGCGACGGTTGATCAAGCCGGTGAGCGAATCATGCGTGGCCTGGTAGGATAATTTATCCGCCAGTTTACGCATTTCCGTGACGTCTCGAAAAACGATATTGGCACCCAGTATTTCGTCCTGCACGCCACGAATCGGAGACACGGTGTGCTCAATCGCGAAGATATCGCCATTTTTTCTTTCCAGTACCATGTTAAATGGCGAGGTGTAGATAGCATTGTTTTGCAAGGCCACTTCAATCGGGTTGTCGATGTAATCGTTGCTGTTTTCTTTTTTTATGCTGAAGATTTCCCCAACATCGTGACCAATGGCTTCGTCACTGTTATACCCGGTCAATTCTTCAGCAACCGGGTTAATGGTCCTGATAATCCCGCGTTTGTCCGTGGTAATAACGCCGTCACCGATTGAATGCAAGGTAACCTGGGCCAGCTCTTTTTCGACAAACAGCTTTTTTTCACTTCGACTGATATAACGAGAAACGAAAAATGCAATGGTTATGGTTAATGCCAGGGTCATTAGCGCCAGCACCAGGATTACATTAAATTGTTCATGGTAACGCTTCTCGAGTTCTTTACCGAGTTTTCGATTGGCTTCCGATTGCAGGTTATGTAATTTATTGAGTTCAGCCAGTACCCGGTTCTGGGCCGGAATCGCATTGTTCAGCAATACTTGTTGAGCTTGAGGAATTTTATTTTCCTGAACCAGGTCTACAACCCGGTTCTGCAGAGGCACTGCCAGGCTTGTGAATTCTCCCTGTGTTTCCAGGTAAGAACTTTCCTCGTCGGTCAAATCCATCTCAAGAATTTGTGTGCGGGCATTGATGAAGTCGATAGCATAGCCTTTAAATTGCAGAAATACTTCATCCCGCTCGAAGGGATCCTTGAGGAACACCATGGTGTAAAGAGCCAGGCTGCGTTCACGCGCCGCTTTTTCCATTTTCTCAACCAGTTCGGTTTTGACATTATGATTGCTAAGAATGGTGTCGGTGCGTTTTGTGGACTGTTGCAGTTGACTCAGGCCGATGCTGGTCAGGATGATAAACAAAACAATACTGCTACTAAAACCCAGAAACAACAATAACTGGGTTTTATTCAGCTTGGTTTTGAGGTGACGTGAGCTAAGGGTTTCGACCATGACCTGATTATTTAGTATGTTTGGTTGGGGGGTACCAACAATTTATGGTCGTAGTCCTTCGACGGGAAACTTTCCTGGCTAATATATCGGCAGGATGTACCGGATTGTTTAATTTTTCAATACTAATAAAGCAATAATGCTGGTAAAATCAGTCTAAATAATTGATTTTTATAACATTCAACAGGTGTGAACATCGATGTCAGGAAATACGCTCGGGAAATTATTCACGGTGACCAGTTTTGGTGAAAGCCATGGGCCGGCGATTGGTTGCATCGTGGATGGCTGCCCACCGGGACTGGCGTTGGAAGAGGCTGATTTACAGGGTGATCTGGATCGCCGTAAACCCGGCAAAACCCGCCATACCACGCAGCGACGTGAAGCCGACCAGGTAGAGATCTTGTCCGGGGTTTTCGAGGGAAAAACCACCGGTACCCCCATCGCACTGATCATCCACAATACTGATCAGCGTTCCAAGGACTATTCTGAGATCATGAACACGTTTCGTCCTGGCCATGCGGACTACAGCTACCTGCAAAAATACGGCATGCGCGATTATCGTGGCGGGGGACGTTCTTCAGCACGCGAAACCGCGATGCGCGTGGCCGCTGGTGCCATTGCCAAGAAATACCTGAAGCAGCAATGTGGTATTGAAATAAAAGGTTACATGGCACAACTGGGACCTATCCATTACGAGCAGTTTGACTGGGACGAGATTGAAAACAATCCGTTCTTTTTCCCCGACGCCAGTAAAGTGCAGCAGCTGGAAGATTACATGGATGCCTTGCGTAAAGAAGGTAATTCGATTGGTGCGCGCATTAATGTCGTTGCCACCGGGGTACCGCCCGGTCTGGGCGAACCTGTTTTTGACCGGCTTGATGCGGATATTGCGCATGCCATGATGTGCATCAACGCGGTGAAGGGCGTGGAAATCGGTGCCGGCTTTGCCAGTGTTGAACAAAAGGGTACCGAGCACCGGGATGAAATGACTCCACAAGGCTTTTTAAGTAACCATGCCGGTGGCGTGCTGGGCGGCATTTCATCGGGCCAGCATATCGAAGTGAGTATGGCGCTCAAGCCTACCTCGAGCATTCGTTTACCGGGTAAAAGCATTGACCTTGCAGGTCAACCGGTCGAGGTGGTCACCAAGGGGCGTCATGATCCCTGTGTCGGTATTCGTGCCACCCCGATTGCCGAGGCCATGTTAGCCATCGTATTAATGGATCACTATTTGCGTCAGCGTGGCCAGAACGCAGATGTGCAGGTGAGCACGCCGGTCATTCCCCCGGAAATCAAATAATCCATTTGCATAAGGCCGTTTGGATATGATCACTCATCAATCCCAAACGCCTTACTGGCGTCTTTCCGGTTTTTATTTTTTTTACTTTGCATCGCTGGGTGCGTTACTGCCGTACTGGAGCCTGTACCTCAAGTATCTTGACTATGATGCCGCGGCTATCGGTGGACTGATGGCGATCATCATGGCAACCAAGATCATCTCTCCCAATATCTGGGGCTGGATTGCCGATCATACCGGTAAGCGCATGGCCATTGTGCGTCTCGGCAGTTTGCTTGCGGCGCTGAGTTTTGCTGGCGTGTTCTGGCAACAGGGTTTCTGGTGGCTGGTGGTGGTTATGATCGTATTCAGTTTTTTCTGGAATGCGGCATTACCCCAGTTCGAAGCCACCACTTTCAACCATCTGCGAGATCAAACGCATCGTTATAGCTCGATCCGTTTATGGGGCTCGGTAGGTTTTATCGTAGCGGTGTGGTGCCTTGGCTATTTTCTTGACGGCGAGCAGATACGGTTTCTACCCGTAGTACTGATATTGCTGTTTACCGGTATCTGGTTATCCAGCCTGGTTGTGCCCGAGGAAGCCGCGGGGCATTTAGCGCTGGATCATGAACCTTTGCGAAAAGTACTTATGCGTCCACATGTGATGGGGCTGTTACTGGTTTGCTTTCTAATGCAGGCCAGTCATGGGCCTTATTACACGTTTTATTCCATCTACATGCAGGACTATCACTATTCACTGGGCATGATCGGTGGTCTTTGGGCGATTGGCGTCCTTGCTGAAGTTGCGGTGTTCATGGTGATGCATCGCCTGGTCCCCCTGTTTGGTCTGCGTAACCTGTTAATGCTGAGCCTGGTGCTCGCCGCGATTCGCTGGGTGGTGATCGGCTTTTTACCGGAAAACCTGACTGTCATGATATTTGCGCAGCTTTTACATGCCGCTTCGTTCGGCGTATACCACGCCGCCTCGATTCAACTCATTCACCAGTATTTTACCGGCAAGCACCAGGGTAAAGGGCAGGCCCTTTACAGTAGTTTGAGTTTTGGTGCCGGTGGCGCGTTGGGCAGTTTCCTCAGCGGCTATACCTATGATTCGCTGGGCCCTGATATTATGTTTTATGGCGCCGCGTTTGCCTGTGTGCTTGCACTGGGGGTGACCTGGAAATGGGTGGTCGACAGGTAAGCTTTTAAACGGTGCAAGCCGTTTAAGATACATTTATCGGGTTGATATCACCAGCTTGGAAATCACCCGTTGCACGCCCTCATGTGATTCTGCAATACGGATCACGCGGCGTTCCACCTCACGGGATGGCACATGGCCATACAGATAAACCACGCCTTTATAGGTATCGACGTCGATATTGGTTGAACTGATCCCCTTGGCCTTGATTAACTCGGTATTGATACCGGCCGTGATACTTGCATCAGATAAAATCGTTCCCGCTTTGCGTTCGTCTTTGCCAACGTAATAGCCACCTGCCGCGGCACCGCCGACCAGCACGGGGGCACAGCCATAACTGAGTGAGGCAATAACAAGGAACAGGATTGTATGTATTGTTTTCATTTAAATGTTTCCATGCAAAGTTTCGGTGATTTTAACGTGTATTTTGTAATTGACTCAACATGGCTTTGGCGGAATTCGACAGGGTACGGTTCTTATGCCAAACCGCGCCCAGTTTACGTTCCAGCTGCAGCCCTTTTATGGACAGGGTGGAAAGTTCATCCTGAATCATCGAGCAGGGTAAGACACTCCAGCCCAGGCCGATGCTGACCATCATTTTGATGGTTTCCAGGTAATTGGTTGCCAGCCGAATATTCAATTTTAACTGCTCAGTCTCGATGTTTTTTTCAATAATTTGCCGCGTGTAGGTGCCATGGGTGGGCAGTATTGCCGGTTCCCCGGCCAATGCTGCCAGGCTGATCTGCGACTGTACTGCAAGTGGATGATTTTTCTCGACCACGATGGCTAACGGATCAGGCCAGATGAATTCAGCATGCAGGTCTGGCGGGGTTAGCAATGGCAAGGTGACGATGCCCAGTTCAAGATCACCCTGTTCCACGGCGCGGCAGGCTTCTTCTGAGTCCATGAAATGTAAATCCAGTTCAACTTCCGGGTACTGGCGGGTGAACTGGCGCAATACCGGCGGGAGTCGATGTAGTCCGATATGGTGGCTGGTGCCAATACGCAGTTTGCCACTGATTTTGCCCGACAGATTGGAAATGGCACGGCGGCTGTCCTCGATGTCCAGCAAGATGCGCCGCGCACGGGGTAACAGGGCATGGCCGGATTCGGTGAGTTCAATCTTGCGGCCGATGCGATCGAACAGGCGGGTGTCCAGCTCCGCTTCCAGGGTGGCCACCCGTTTACTGACAGCAGGTTGTGTCAGGTATAACTGTTGCGCGGCCTGCGAGAACGAACCCTGCTCCGCTACGGCGATGAAAGCCTGTAAGGCATCGATATCCATGAAACGAAGTATAACATATAGGAATGGATAATATGAAAATAATGAATTTGTGTAATAGTTAATTTGGGTCTATGCTTTCCCGCATCTGAACAGAGGAACAGGCAATGGCAGGCAAGACCTTATACGAAAAAATCTGGGATCAGCATGTGGTGCGTGATAACGGTGATGGCACCGCACTCTTATATATTGATCGACAACTGGTGCATGAGGTGACATCACCCCAGGCCTTCGAAGGGCTGCGCCTGGCAGGGCGAAAGCCCTGGCGTGTCAGTGCCAACCTGGCGGTCCCGGATCACAACGTGCCCACCACCGATCGCAGCAAGGGCATTACCGACCCGGTTTCGCGTATCCAGGTGGAGACCCTTGATAGTAACTGTAACGAGTTCGGTATCACCGAGTTCAAGATGGAAGATATTCGCCAGGGGATCGTGCACGTGATCGGGCCTGAGCAGGGCGCAACCTTGCCGGGCATGACCATCGT
This sequence comes from Thioalkalispiraceae bacterium, assembly GCA_050116415.1. GTDB lineage: Bacteria > Pseudomonadota > Gammaproteobacteria > UBA6429 > Thiohalophilaceae > JARRJY01. The sequence goes on along the minus strand of JASFOS010000075.1, from coordinate 137 downwards.
CTGTGGCGACTCGCATACTTCTACCCATGGTGCGCTGGGCGCGCTTGCCCACGGTATCGGAACCTCGGAAGTGGAGCATGTTCTGGCCACCCAGACCCTGGTACAGAAAAAATCCAAAACCATGCTCATCAGCGTGG
>JASFOS010000074.1:0-10647 GCA_050116415.1 Thioalkalispiraceae bacterium | reverse complement strand
CCATCTTTATTTACAATTCCCAGTTCAACGCTATTCATGGCAACGTGTTTGCCGATAGCGATATCGGTATCCATCTCACCGCGGGCTCGGAAGACAACACGATTTTCGCCAATGCCTTTGTCCAGAACCAGACCCAGGTAAAATATGTCGCCACCCGGCCGCAAGAGTGGTCGCATGACGACCAGGGTAATTACTGGAGCGACTATCTCGGTTATGACATGAATGCCGACGGCGTCGGTGACTTTCCCTATGAACCGAATGACGGGATCGATCGTGTGCTCTGGAAGTACCCTGTTGCAAAAGTATTAATGCACAGCCCGGCGGTGGAAACCCTGCATTGGGTACAACGTCAGTTCCCTATCTTGCGCCCGCCCGGCGTCAAGGACAGTCGTCCCCTGATGGCGATGCCCTCTCTTATCAAGGAGGCATCATGAACAACGCGGTTAACCTCGAAGGCGTATCAAAGAACTATGGTCCCGTTGCTGCGTTACGTGAACTCAGCTTGCAGATCCCGCAAGGCGAGGTACTGGGGCTGCTGGGACATAACGGCGCAGGCAAGACCACGACCATTAAACTGATCCTCGGTGTCATCAAGCCAACCTCCGGAAAAGTCGAGGTGCTCGGACACGCGCCCTCGACCAGGTCCGGCCAGTCTCTGCGCATGCAATGGGGCTACCTGCCCGAGAGTGTAAGTTTCTATGAACAACTAACAGGCCGTGAAGTGCTGGAATATTTTGCACGCCTGAAGCGGGTTACTACTCAACAGCGCGATGCCTTACTCGAACGGGTGGGCCTGGTGGACGCGGCGGACCGCCGGGTAAAAACCTACTCCAAGGGCATGCGCCAACGACTTGGACTGGCCCAGGCACTGCTCGGGCGGCCGCGACTTCTGTTGCTGGATGAACCGACTGTCGGTCTCGACCCGATCGCGGTACGGGATTTCTTTTCGATGCTGGATGAGTTGAGCCAGCAAGGCACCACGGTGATCCTGTCCTCCCATGTCTTGCCGGGTATCGAGCAACATATCCACCGCGTGGCCATCATGCGCCGCGGCAACTTGCGAGCGGTTGGGACACTCGATGAATTGCGCCAGCAAGCGCGACTGCCGTTGAAGATCCGCGCACGCGGACAGTGGCCAAAGAATTTCTGGGAGCCGCAGCTGGATGAACAGGGGTTTGCACCCTACCGGGTAAACTGCACCAGTCTGGAAGTGGAAAGTCCCCTGGATGCCAAGCTTGATGTGATGCGACTGTTACTGGCCGACAACAGGGTGCAGGACCTGGAAGTCCAGTCACCCTCGCTGGAATCTTTGTATGTTCACTTTAACGCGTCATCACCACGGGGTGCCGATCATGCATGAAATTTTGATCGTTGCGCAAAAGGAATTCCGCGATGGCCTGCGTAACCGCTGGGTACTCGCGATTAGCGTCGTGTTTGCCTTGTTTGCACTCGGCCTGGCGTATTTCGGTGCCGCGGCCTCCGGGCAGGTTGGTTTTGTCTCCCTGGATACAACCATTGTCAGCCTCTCGAGCCTGGCCATCTTCGTGATTCCACTGATTGCCCTGCTATTGGCCTATGACAGCGTGGTCGGTGAAGACGAGGCTGGCACATTATTGTTGTTACTCAGCTACCCCCTTAGCCGCATTCAACTGCTTACCGGGAAGTTTGTTGGTCACGCGACAGTGCTGGCACTGTCAACGCTGCTCGGTTTCGGTCTTGCCGCACTGGCGATCGCCATCCTCACCGGGGAGCTTGCCTCGGCAACGTTGTGGAAAGCGTTTGGCTTTTTCATTCTATCGGCCGTGATGCTTGGCTGGGTCTTTATTGCCCTCGCCTACCTGGTCAGCGTGGTGGCCAGCGAGAAAACCCGGGCTGCCGGGATGGCGCTGATCATCTGGTTCCTGTTCGTACTGGTGTTTGACCTGGCGCTACTCGGGATACTCGTGGCGACACAGGGAGGGGTCGGTGCACAGGTGTTCCCCTACTTGCTGATGCTGAACCCGACCGATGTATTCCGGCTCGCCAACCTGGCGGGTTATGAAGCCGCCCAAGCCTATTCCGGGCTGGTTTTTGTCGCCTCGGCGCAATTGTTTCGCCCGCCCCTGTTGTTCGGCGTGCTCCTGCTCTGGATCATCATGCCGTTCGGCGCGGCTTGCTGGCTGTTCAACCGGCGCGTGTCATAACAACAAGCGAGATTGATTCGTGAAAAAGAAGGTATGCCAATGAAAGATTATTTACAGGTTTGTTCGACGAGGCGCGTTTATCTCGGGACACCCGTTACCTTGTTACTCATGTTGATCGCGATGATCATGCTCAGTGGCTGTAACAACTCGGAACAAACCACACAAGCACAACCACCCGTGGCGATTGAGGCCGGCGATGAATGCCATGTATGCGGCATGATTATCGTGAATTATCCAGGTCCCAAAGGTGAAGCCTATCTCCGTCACAGCAAAACGCCGTTGAAGTTTTGTTCAACGCGGGACCTGTTCAGTTACCTGTTACAACCGGAAAGCCAGAGCAACGTCACGCAGGTCTATGTGCATGACATGGGGGCCGCAAACTGGGCGCATCCCGTTGACAGTGATTTTATTGAGGCGCGCGCAGCCTGGTACGTGGCCGATATGCCATTGAAGGGCGCCATGGGGCCGACCCTGGCTTCTTTCAAAAGCCGGCAAGATGCCCGGGCCTTCATGGAAAAGCACGGTGGACGGCTGTTGCAATACCAGGATATCACGCTGACGATCCTTGCAACATTAAGCGATGGGACGCATAACGCGGCGCACCCCTAGCGTGAAGGGTCACGGCCTGGCAAGACTTGAATGGAGATAAGCGTATGGCGGACAAACTTCTGATTATCTTGATGAACACGGATCCCACCCATTATGCGGAGATATCAGCACCGTTATTCCAGGCGGTGGTGGCAGCCTCCATGGAATACGAGGTAGAGATCGTTCTCACCGGGCGGGCAGGCAACCTGGCTCGCCAGGATTTCGCGGCACAGACCTTTCCGCAGCAAGAGCAAGAAACCTCCATGTCGGTTTATGACCTGGTGAAGGAAGCGCACGAAGCCGGCGTCAAGTTCACCATCTGTTCACCGGCGCTTGAAGGATATGACGGTGAATTAATTGCCGAGATAGAAGAAACGGTTGGCAGTGCCTATGTAATCAGCCAGGCGATGACGGAAGGTACGATCACGTTCACCTATTGAAGCCCCGGGTTAATCAAGGTCAACAAAATGCGTCATTAGACTAACAGCAGACGACTTGACCTTTTGCAGGTTGACTGACGTCAAACGCTGCAGCCGGTTACCCGTTATTGTTACTGCTTGAGGCGATAGCCGGTCTTAAACATCCACCACACGATACTCAAACACATCGCCAGGAAACTCAGAATCATCAGCAGGCTCAGACCGACGCTGACATCGGCCACTTCAAAAAAGCTCCAGCGGAAACCGCTGATCAGGTACACCACCGGGTTGAACAGGGTCACGGTCTGCCAGGCCGGCGGCAACATCTCGACCGAGTAGAAGGTACCGCCCAAAAACACCAGCGGGGTAATCACCAGCAGCGGGATCAGTTGCAGCTTTTCGAAGTCGGTGGCCCACAGGCCGATAATAAAGCCGAACAGGCTAAAGGAAATACAGGTGAGCACCAGGAACGCCAGCATCCATAGCGGGTGGGCGATCTGCAGTGGCACGAAAAAGCCGGCGGTGGCGAGAATGATCAAACCGATCAGGAAGGACTTGGTCGCCGCCGCCCCCACGTACCCGATCAGGATCTCCACGTATGACACCGGCGCGGACAACAGTTCATAGATCTGGCCGGTAAACTTGGGAAAGAAGATCCCGAACGAGGCATTGGCCAGGCTCTGGGTCAGGATCGCCAGCATCATCAGGCCGGGCACGATAAACGAGCCGTAGCCTACCCCTTCCACCGACTCGATGCGCGAACCGATCGCCGAACCGAACACCACGAAATACAACACCGTGGTCAGTACCGGCGAGGCAAAACTCTGCGCCACGGTTTCAAAGGCGCGGCGCATCTCGTTCTGATATATGACTCGTATCGCGTAAACGTTCATGCTTTACCCTCAATAAAAAACGTCATGGATTCCGGCCTGCGCCGGAATGACGGTAGTGCTGAATAAAACCCGAAGGAGTTCTACAGCGCTAAACTGATACGCCTTCATGTCATCACCCCTCTTTTAAAGATCGTCATGCCGGACTTGTTCCGGCATCCAGCTGATACCCATCATGGATTCCGGCCTGCGCCGGAATGACGGTAATAATTATCCCCTCCCTCTGGCCCCTTCCCGGAGGACGGAGAAATATAAAAAGTTCCTTCCCCCTCCGGGGGAAGGTTAGGATGGGGGAATAAAAAAGCGAAGTCGTGCTGAATAAAACCCGAAGGAATTCTACAGCGTTAAACTGATACGCCTTTTAAAGCTCGTCATGCCGGACTTGTTCCGGCATCCAGCTGATACCCATCATGGATTCCGGCCTGCGCCGGAATGACGGCAATATTTATCCCCTCCCGTAGGGAGGAGGAATATAAAAAATTCCTTCCCCTTCCGTATATTCATCCTTATTCCCCAACTTATACCGTCATCGAGATCGAGCAACGTGGGCACGGTAATCTTCTTACGAGAGCCGTCATTGCGAGCAAACAACGTGAGCGCGGCAATCTCATCATACTCACGCAATGCGAGCTACACTTCACTCTTTCCCCTTCACCAGGTTCACAAAAATTTCTTCCAGCGAGGTCTTGCTGGTTTCCACGTCCTTGATCACCAGGCCGGCCTCGTTAATGGCCTGCAACAGTTCATGGATACCGGTATGGCTCTTATGCGGATCATAGGTATAGATCAACTGCTGCCCCTCGCCGGCCAGTTCCAGCTCCCAATCCGCCAGGGCCTCGGGCAAGTCCGGCAGCGGCGTTTCCAATTCCACCAGCAGTTGCCGTTTACCCAGCTTGTGCATCAGGGCCTCTTTCTCATCCACCACCAGCAACTCGCCCTTGTTGATCACGCCGACCCGGTCGGCGATCGCCTCGGCCTCTTCAATATAATGGGTAGTGAGAATAATCGTCACCCCGGCAGCGCGCAGTCGCCGCACCAGCGCCCACATTTCCTTGCGTAACTCCACATCGACCCCGGCGGTCGGCTCGTCGAGGAACAGCACCACCGGTTCATGCACCAGCGCCTTGGCGATCAGTACCCGGCGCTTCATCCCCCCCGACAGGGTCATCAACATGTTGTTGCGCTTGTCCCACAGCGATAAATCTTTCAGCACCTGCTCGATATAGGCGGGGTCCGGTTTCTTGCCGAACAGCCCGCGGCTGAAACACAGGTTGTGCCAGACCTTCTCGAAGGCCCCGAGGGTCAACTCCTGCGGCACCAGGCCGATCTTGCTGCGCGTGACCCGGTAGTCTTTGACGATGTCATAGCCATCCACCGTTACCGAGCCACTACTGGCATTGACGATGCCACAGATGATCGAGATGAGCGTGGTCTTGCCCGCGCCGTTGGGGCCAAGCAGCGCGAGGATCTCACCAGGCTGGATATCCAGGTTCACCGCTTTCAGTGCCTGGAAACCACCGGCATAGGTCTTGGACAGGTTGTTGATGGAAACGATCGGCTGCATGGCGTCATCCGTGATAGAAAACTTGTCGGAGTATAACCTGTTTCAGAACGCGCTAAAAATCACGGCTCGAAAAATGATCCGCTGTGAGCGCCACTTTGATAATCAACGTGTTCAGGTCGAGGACAGGCGGGTATCGTCACGTCCACCACTGTCAAACAAGGTCATCTCCCAGCTATCGTCGCTGAACACATGGCGCAGGATATAGATGCCCTGATCATCGCCTCTCACCTTGAAGTAGCGACAGGCGGGATCAATCCAGCGATCGATCACATCCTCGATCTCGATACAACGCTCGCCCAGGTAAAAGCGTCGCGGTGTCTCATCGCCGCGATAGCCGGCATAACATTCCACCTTGATTTGCAAAGGGTTGGTTTTACTCATCGTACTTTTATTCACCTGTCAACGCGTTACCCACACCTCTAAACCTGTTAGTCCGGCCTGTTCCTGAGCAGGTCGAGCAGGTAGTCGCGCATCGATTCGAACGCTTTTGCCTGTGCCTCGTAATACTGCTCGGCCTCGGCATGATCCATATCCTGCAGGGTCAGAATCAAGGACGCGACCTTGGCGTTATACAGCGGAATCAGGGTATCGAGTACCTTGAAGCGCTGTCGTTCGATCCGTCCGAAATACTCGGCGTAGCGGTAAACGATCCGTACCCACACCTCGGTGTGCAGTTTGAAACTCTTTAAGGAGCGGGAGTGCGCGAGTTTCTTGATGACTTTGAAATCTTCTTCATCGAGAATATTTTCCCATACCGAGCCGAAGTTGCGGTAGCCGATATGGAAATACTCCACCAGGGGCTCCGGACTCACCTCGAAAGGTTCGGGTTCCTCGGCCAATACCTCGCCGAAGATCGGGACATCGACCGTCTTTTTCACTTTTTCGAGAAAGGCCTGGTGCTGTTCCATCAGGCTGAAGATGGTACCGACCACCTCCCGGAACATGGGGCCCAGATCCGCCGCCGGATCCTTCTCGCCATGGATCTTCGCGCCAAGCCGCGCCTGGCAGATCTTGAACCCTCCGGTGATCGCGGTGGTGGTCAACCAGATGTCGATGCCAAACCTGGCGATATCGGTATCCCACACTTCCTCGTAGAGACAGTGGCTGATCATCGCCGTCGACATCCCGAAGTCACCGCCGATAGGCTGCCTGATATTGACTCCATACAGGGCGCGGATCAGGTTATAAGCGATGGTATTGGTAATGGTGCCGTCAAACTTGTAACGCGAGTAATCCGGGGCCACAAAATCGTAGCCTTCCATGACCGGCTCGAGGATATTCTGTACCCAGCCCGGCTTGATCGATTTCAGATCGGAATCGAACAAGGCCAGTGCCGAGACATGCAGGTACCTGGCCGCCTCGAAGATGGCGCGGAAGGCGGAGCCCTTGCCCGGCAGGCCCCGGTAAATGGTCACCAGGATCTGGATATTGAAATTATGCTCTTCCACCGACAGCGCCACTTCGCGGGTATCGTCGGTGGAGCCACCATCGGCAACAATGATCAACGCCCGCTTGTCAGGATAAAAATGATCCAGCCCTTCCGCCACGCTACGAATCACATGGCTCAGGCTTTCGTCGCTGTTATAGGCCGGGATCCCCACCACGATATCCGCCTCTCCCAGCTGCTCGATATATCGCCTGGCCTCGTCACGGATGGCGGTGGCAAACCTGCCGGTATGAGTCATAAGTCCTCCCTGTCGATGAGCAAAATAACAATATCCATGACGTTGGTGCCCGTTGGCCCGGTCTCCAGCAGGCCACCCACGGCCTGGAAATAATGATGCGCGTCATTATCTTTTAGAAAATCGTCAATCGATAAACCAAGCCGCGCGCCTGCCTTGAAATAACCGCTGTCAGCCATCGCGCCGGCGGTGGAGGTGTTACCGTCAATCCCATCGGTACCGGCACTCAACAGTAACAGCGTGTCACGTTCACCAATCTCCCGCAGCGCGGCAAGCGCCAGCTCCTGGTTGCGGCCACCCTTGCCGGCCCCCCTGACCGTGACCGTGGTCTCGCCACCACATACCAGGCAGACCGGCGGTGCGAAGGGTTCGCCGTGCTGGCTGATATTTTCGGCCAATGCAACCAGCACCTTGGCCACCTCCCGGGCTTCGCCCGCCAGTGACGCGGTGAGGATATGACTCCTGAGGCCCGCCTGCTCCGCCACCTGGCACGCCTTTGCCAGGGCGACGCGGTTGCTGCCCAGCAGGTAATGGCGAAGCGTCTTTTGCTGTTCTTTGGGCGTTTCCTCGATCTCACCTTGCTCGCCTTTTTCGATAACTGAACGCACATTCTGTGAAACAGCATCCCAGATAGCGGCACGCTCAAGAATCTCCCGGCACTGCGCAAAGCGACTCGGATCACTATAAAGCGGACCGGAGCCGATCACCGCCAGGTCATCATGGATGACATCGGAAATGACCAGCACCGCGCCCGTTGCCGGGGTGCATTGACCGAGCCGCCCGCCCTTCACCCTGCTCAGGTGCTTGCGTACCGCGTTGACCTGGTGGATCGGCGTATTGCTGTGAAGCAACAGCCTGGTCACTTCCTGCATCTCTTCCAGCGTGATCGGTTCATGCGGTTTCTCAATGAGTGCCGAGGCCCCGCCCGAAAGCAGGTAGATAAACAAGTCATCCCTGTTGAGCCGTGATAAACCCTCAAGCAACTGTTGCGCCGCGTTGACACTCCTTTGATCCGGCACCGGGTGCGCCCCCTCGACCACCACCAGTGGAGCGAGATCATCGGCCATGCCCGGCGGGGTGACGATGACGCCACCTGCCACCCGCTCCTTCAGGATGGCGAGCAGGCGCCGGGCCATGCCGGCCGAGGCCTTGCCGCTGCCGAACAGGTACACCTTCTGCCCATGCCTGAGTGGGTAGCGCGCATCCATAATCCGCAGCGTGTCACCCTGCAGTGACACCGCGTCACTGACCAGCCTTTCGGGCCGCACCGCGTCAACCGCGGCTTCAAAAATTCGGCGGGCAAGCACCCGGCGCTCATCCATCGCCATTGGCACGCACCGTTCAACTGCCTTGTTCATCGTCGCTGTTATCTCTGTTTACCACGTCCTTCAGGTGATCATAGATATCCGGCATGCTGTAGAGCACATAGTTCCAGGAAGGGATCTGGGTACTCATCTGCGGTCCCCGGCTCTGTTCCCAGGCGGTCCACAGGAACCCGCGGAAAAACTGGGCGGCCTGCTCTTCGCGGTAATGATCGTAGCTCAGGTTGTTGATCGCAGCGTCATCACTGTAACGCTTGATGAAACTCAAGGCGGTCTGGTAATAGGTGTGCAGGATCATGTCGATGGTGGCATCGTCCAGCGCGTAGGTATGGGCGCGCATGTAGTTGAGATAGAACTTGGCGATATCGACCACCATGCGGTGCAAACCTTTCTGCGCATCCTCCTGCGACATGTCCTGGTGCTTGTGCTCGTAGTTATGCGCCAGGTCCACCTGCACGATCTTCTTGGCGCTCAGGTTGTTGTACACCTCCGAGAGCGTACTGACCTCGAGCCCCCAGTCGTAGGCAATATTGATTCCCCGTGCCAGGTGGTTACTGAAGCTGAACTCGCCGGCAAGGGGGTAATTGAAGGCGCGATGATAGCGAAAGAATTTTTCCAGGACAGAATACCCCTGCTCCTGCATGATGTTCACCATGGCATCCACAAAGGGGGCGACGAACAGTCGCGTGACCCGGCCTTTCATCGCCATCTCGTCGGGCGAGATCCGGGCATAGAAGCCCTTGCAGAATTCGAAATCATTATTGGGATTGGCGATGGGTTCGATCAGCCGACCGAGCAGCACCCGATCATAGGTAATGATGTCACAGTCATGCAGGGCAATGACATCGGCTTGCTCGTTACCCAGGATGTAGCCGAGCGCAATCCACACCGACTGGCCTTTGCCGGCCTCGCCGGTGGGAATGTCTTTTTGCTGAATGCGTTCCAGCACTTCCCTGATGCCCGGCCCATCTACCCAGACTACCTTGACATCCCGGTAAGCCGTTTTGAGTTTACCGAAGTAGCGGCGCGCTTCGAGAAACTCCTCGTAGTTGGCACCACCCAGGGCGACGACTACCGAATGCAGGTAACTGACCTTGCTGATATTATCGATGATCGGATCCATGACCTCTGGATTGTTCAGCTCTGAATAGAGACTGGGAAGCAGCAGGGTTATCTTGCGATAGCGGGCATGATCAACCAGCTTATACTCGAGTTCCTCGAGGTAGGCCTCCCGGTCAAAGGCCTCGTGTAACGCGTGAAGGGTGGTAATGCTTCCGTGCTGGTGGAAATCAGCCATGTTCGACTCCTTGGTACTGCCTTTGAAGCAGGCATCGTTTTATCACTTTAACGCCAGGGTTTAATCCCTGGATACTGACAACTGATACTCATCCAGGATCCGGGTGACCGCCGCCCCCCAGCCCCGGCTACCGGGCCAGGGCGCCTTGCGTAGACCGTCCAGTGCCAGGCTCGCATAGTTTCCATTCGGCTTCGGTACCAGTACCGGGATATCGACCACCTTGAGCATGGGAAAATCATTTTCATCATCACCAAGCCCAATGCTCACCAGCTTTTGCGCCCGCGTGTCCTGGAACAGGCGAATGGTTGCCGAGACCGCCCGCCCCTTATCCTGCTCGGCGGACATCAGGTGGTAAAACCGGCCGCCCTTAGTCACGCTCAACCCATAGCGGGCCACCTCGGCGGCCAGCGCCTCCGCTCGGCGCGCCCCCTGGAACAGGAACGGCTCGCTGAAGTCACGCTTCGCGGCGAGGCGCGCCTGCGCCCTGGACAGGTCGGTGAGCGCCATGATTTCCTCGATGGCCATGTCGCCAAATCCCTTCAGTTGATACTCAGCCCGGAACATGGCGAATATATTTCTTATATAAGTGTAGGACTTCCCGAAGCGGATGCCACGGAGTTCACCGAACTGCTGCATATTCCTGTCGGCTGCCAGCGGGTGGCCAGCCGGTACGAAGATCCCGCCGCCATTCTCCGGGATAAA
>JASFOS010000073.1:0-10704 GCA_050116415.1 Thioalkalispiraceae bacterium | reverse complement strand
GTATTGATCCTCATATGAATAATTCATGTTTGGTTTCAATAAAAGGCGGAATAATGTGGATATTTAATGACATAAACCTGCGAAACCTGCGTGGTGATATCTTTGGTGGTGTTACAGCTGCTGTTATTGCATTGCCAATGGCGCTGGCATTTGGTGTCGCATCAGGAGCCGGCGCGGAAGCCGGGTTATATGGTGCGATTCTTGTCGGTCTTTTTGCCTCCTTGTTTGGTGGTTCACCCACCCTGATCTCTGAACCAACCGGACCAATGACAGTTGTATTCACTGCTGTTATTGCAGAGTTAATTGCCTCGAATCCAGGCAATGGACTGGCGATGGCGTTTACCGTTGTTATTATGGCTGGATTTTTCCAAATCCTGTTTGGTGTAATGAGGCTTGGTAAATACGTAACATTGATGCCTTACACGGTTGTTTCCGGTTTTATGTCTGGCATTGGTATCATTCTCATCATATTACAAATTGGACCAATGCTCGGTCAGCCTTCACCTAACGGTGGGGTGATAGTTGTGCTGGATAACCTACCGTCGTTATATGCAGGTATCCAGGCAGAAGAAACGATACTGGCGATTATAACATTAGCAATACTTTTTTTATTGCCTAAAAATCTTAAAAAATATCTTCCTCCTCAACTAGTGGCATTAATCGTATGTACGCTTATATCAATTGTTTTCTTGAGCTCTGCTGATATACGGCGAATAGGTGAAATTCCAAAAAGTTTACCGGATATACAACTGCCTGTGTTTAGCATTGAACAATGGCAAATAATGTTCGTTGATGCCATTGTGCTGGGAATGCTGGGATGTATTGATGCATTACTCACATCAGTGATCGCCGACAGTATAACGCGAAAGCAGCACAACTCAGATAAGGAGTTAATAGGTCAGGGTATTGGCAATATGATGTCAGGTCTATTTGGCGGCTTGCCTGGTGCAGGTGCGACAATGGGTACAGTTGTAAGTATCCAGGCCGGATCACGCACCGCCTTGTCCGGTCTTGTAAGGGCAGGGATCTTACTCGTTGTCGTATTGTGGGCAGCTGATTTGACTTCGGTCATCCCGTTGGCAGTCCTGGCTGCCATCGCAATAAAAGTTGGTATAGATATTATCGATTGGGGATTCCTGAAACGCGCCCATCTTATTTCAGGCAAAGGCGCATTAATTACCTATAGTGTAATTCTACTTACCGTATTTGTTGACCTGATTGCGGCAGTAGGTATCGGTTTGTTTGTTGCAAATATTATTACTATCACGAGATTATCCGAGTTACAGGCAGGTGATGTAAAAGCCGTAACAGATCCTGATGAAACAGATATGGAGTTGTCGTCACGCGAAAAAGAAATATTAAAAGCTGCTAAAGGCAAAATTTTGTTGTTCTATTTGAAGGGAACATTGATTTTTGGCACCTCGAGGGCGATCACGCGTAAGAATTCACAAATTGAGGGTTGCCATGCGCTTATTGTCGATATTGCTGATGTGAATCATCTTGGCGTTTCGGCAGCTTTGTCACTTGAAGAGTCTATTCTTGACATGATTCGCGCTAATCGTTCCGTTTACATTGTTGCAAGTAACGGACAACCTTTGCAACGCCTGGGTAAGCTGGGATTGCTTGGAGAGATACCTGAAGAGAATATTGTAGATAAAAGAATAGTTGCACTGGAAGATATTATAAATAAACAACCCGATAGAATGATTATTAACCATGCTTCAAACATTGCTGTTTGTAATGTTTGATTAAAAAACGCCACGCACACCTTGTGAATCAGGAATAGGAGCTTTATATGTTAACGCCTAATCGCAACTATCCTCACCTTTCGTATAAAGTCATATCCAATATTGCGCAGATCGTAGATACGCAGCTTATAAATAATTGGACAATTCGAGTCGAATATGCCGATGAAATTGAATATTTAACGACCAGCTGGAAACAGTGGGGTATGCCATACTTTAAGCATGTCGACTCTTCCATAGTGATTGACAGTATTTTTTCCTGCCATGTAAATAATCCACTTTGCGCTATACGCTTACACGCAGAAAAATTCAACCCTGACAGCAATTTATATTATACAATTTGCCAGACGTGTAATTATTCCAAACAAAACCAGGGTATCCCATCAGGCTGAGTGAATGCCTCGGCGTACCAGACATTGGTGCTGTACAGGCAACCATGATTTGAGCCTTTGAATGTTCGCTTTCGGTAAAAGCCCATGTTCAATATTATTTGGGAGTACTTTTAATCGTCCCGCCAGCAAATTCTGTCCAGTAGGCCTTCGTTGCATCAACAACGAGGGAACTGGGATCGTAAATATCGACAGTAAAGCCGCCCGGAATTAGTGTGCTCGCAACCCCTCCTGCCTTAGGTACTTTTATCATTTCGACATTGCTCAATGAATAAACGCTGGTATCATCCAGTGCAAGTGAAGCCCAGACGGTACCATAATCCAGTCCGGCGAGAGTGGTAACAGCTCCACCATTGATTGAAACTCGCTGTATGGCATTATTTGAGACATCGGAAATATAGAGATAAAGACCATCACTGATAAAATCTGACACTATCCCAGTACTCACAACGGTTGTTACTACTCCGCCATTGATTGATACGCGTTGAATGGTATCAAGACTCTCTGACCAGTAAACGTATGTGCCATCAGTGGCGATAGCTTCGGCAAAGTTTGATGATGTTGCCAAGGTTTCAACCAGGCCACCATCAACAGGTATGCGTTTTATGGGCTGGTAGGGGCCACCTTCTAACCAATATACGTAGATGCCGTCGGTCGCCAGGTCCTCAATATAGAAATTAGCACGGGCCAATGTCTCTAAATGACCTCCAGCTATGGGCATTTTGAGAATTCTCCAGCCATCCACCACGAAGATACTGTTGCCGTCTGTAACCATGGAGCCGGCGCCCCCGGTGATACCGGTAACAAAAGAAGCTACAGCACCGCCTGAGAGTGGCATTTCGGCAATTCGCCCATACCAGGTAGTATTGTAATCACCCTCTGTAAAATAAAGCTTACTGGCGCTGGTGGTAAGTACGCCGCCATAAGGTGTAAACAGGTCTGATGCCATAACAGATGGCGTGCCACCCACTTTGGGGATTTCGAAAATACTCCCCACAAAACCGTCATTTTCCAGCCATATCACATTTGAGGTATCAACGGTGATGTCAGAGGGGGTCCCGCTGATAGTGGCAAGTGTGGTGACTGAACCACCACTCATGGGTAGCGAATAGATTCCTGCACTATCGAACCAGTAAAGTGTAGTGGCATCGGCGGTCAATTTTAGTGGATATGGACTTTGAGCACGTGTCGCCAGGATAGTAGCCGAACCGTCACTTGTCGCGATTTTAAGAATTCGATAATTATCAGGATAAGGATAAACGATTTCAGTAACAATGAGATCAGAACCATTGATAAGAATATTACCAACAATACCGTTTGTCACAGTAGCGACGTCAGTTACCGATCCGCCGGCGAGGGGTATTCGTTTGATAACGCCTGGATCAGGGAACCTGCCTTCTACCCAGTAGAGGTAACTATCATCACGAGCCATTGCAACGATCGGCTGTAGCGTGGTGGTCAGAGTGACCGCGGGACTGCCATCGAGTGGAATTTGTTGAAGCGTATATTCATTGGGCGAAGCGGTGGTGGTCACCCAGTAGGCATTATCGTTATCCAGGACAATGTTGGGTGTCAAGTTGCAACGATTACCAGATGCCAGCACTTTGCTGGTAGTACCATCTAATGAAGTCATGTTTAAGACTTGCGATTTTTCGGGTATACAGGTGGAGCCCCCGCTTGGGCGGTAATCGACCCAAACCATATTGCTGCCCTGAATTACCATGTCGATCGGTACACCCAATTTCTGAGTCAGCGCCTGTGATGTGCCCCCTGCTGCCGGCATCATCTTGATCGGTGCTTCGCTTAAATCTTGCCAGAGAAGATCGGATCCACTATGAAGGAGGCTATATGGGCCCGGCAAACCATAATCGAGCACGGTTCCAACCTGGTAAGTGGCGCTACCGACGCCGTTGTTGATGGCACCGAGGCAGTTCATGCCAATAAAGGTGAAGTTCATGTTTACACCATCAGTAGTGCCGGAACCGGTATACGAAGCAGGGCAATCGGGGTTGGAGGACGTGATGGTCATATCAAATGTGGTACCGATTACTGTCGCGCTGAATGTGCCATAATCGCCTGCTTTCGTGGTATAGGAACCACTGACGCTTGCACCGGTTTGGGTCAGCGTCAAGGAGAGTGCTGTATCGGCGAATAGCTCCGAGGAATAAGAGCCCACCCAGGTGCCAGATGCTGAGGCGATGGAATACGTTTCTGTTTTGATGGTTTCCTGGTTGCCTGCAGAGTCAACACCGAAAAATTGTAATGTGGTCACACCAGGGCCAACCTGAAGGGAGACAGGGCTTGTTCCAGAAATTGTCGTTGAGCCACCAATCGATGGTGTTGATCCATCAGTGGTGTAATAGATGGTCGCTGTTTCGTTTGAGGTCAGGGTTACCAATTGCGTGGCATCGTAAATGCCACCGGGTGGTGATGCGGTTGTTATGGGGACGGTTGTGTCACCACTACCATCACTTCCTCCTCCCCCTCCTGAGCCCAGGGTTGTAACCAGGCTCAAGAGGATAAGTATTACTAATCCAAGGTGCCGTGAGTATTGCCAGAATGTTCTATGTATGAACAAGATTTTCTGGTTCTCCGTTGGTAAAAATAATGGTTATATAGGCTGTAAAGGTACCAGCAAGAATGGATATGAGATCTGCAAAATCAAAGGTACCCAATAAAAAATAATCCGACGTGTTTTCAAGAAGTGGGATACCTGTAAACCAGCTTGAGGTATTCTCGGCTATATGTATGGCTATGAAATCGATTTGCGCGATCTCAAAAAGGCTATCGATTAACATCCAACTCAAGCAGATAATAATAATTTGCCGGCGAGATTCCGAAAACAAAACAGCCGTAAAAATAATAAAAATGTATACATGTAAAAATGTTGGTAAGAAATTTCCAATAATCCCGAAAACGGAGCCGGTCTTGTCATTAAGTGATAACTCATGGGGAATCAAGTAGACTGTATCTGGATGACGGTCGATCAAATATATACATAAACCTACTGCTATCGCTGAGAACGCAATATATATGCGATAAATGTTTGATTTTTTTCCCATACTTTAAATAATCATGCTACTTACATAAGAGATTACTTAAATCACCATTTTCACTATATAACAGATGCCAATATCGAAAATATTGATATTGATCAAAGTTATCTTAAACGCTAGGCAAAACCCGAATTAAATCAAGAGTACTTCCGGATAGTGGATAAGAATATACTTGGAATGTATGTAGCCTGAGTAGAAGCAGTCAAAATCTTTTGGTTTTATACCATTTCATTATGAAGTAAAGCTGGAATAGTCCGGCGAGGTTCAGCAAACAAAGAGAAATATTATTTAAGATTGGTGGGCCCGTCAGGGTGAAACATGACCGAAAGTCCTGAACGGACTTTCGCAGCGTGTTTAACGCGTAACGAAGTGAAGCTGGAATAGTCCGGCGAGGTTCAGCAAACAAATAGGAACATTATTTAAGATTGGTGGGCCCGCCAGGACTTGAACCTGGGACCAATGGATTATGAGTCCACTGCTCTAACCAACTGAGCTACAGGCCCGAAAAGTAGTAAGGCGGTGAAGTATACCCTGAAAAAAAAACCGGCGCTAGGCGCCGGTTTTTAGTTAGTCGATATCCAGGAAGCTTCGCAAGTGGTCGGAGCGGCTTGGATGACGTAGCTTACGCAACGCCTTGGCTTCAATCTGGCGAATACGCTCGCGGGTCACGTCAAACTGTTTGCCCACTTCTTCCAGCGTATGGTCGGTATTCATATCGATACCGAAGCGCATGCGCAGTACCTTGGCTTCACGTGCGGTCAGGCCTTCCAGGACCTCCTGGGTGGTTTCACTCAGGCCGGACGAGGTGGCCGAGTCTACCGGTGAAAGCACGTTCTGGTCTTCAATGAAATCACCCAGGTGCGAATCTTCATCATCACCGATGGGTGTTTCCATGGAGATTGGCTCCTTGGCAATCTTCAGTACCTTGCGGATCTTGTCTTCCGGCATTTCCATGCGCTCAGCCAGTTCTTCCGGTGTGGCTTCACGACCCATTTCCTGCAACATCTGGCGCGAGATACGGTTCAGCTTGTTGATGGTTTCGATCATGTGAACCGGGATACGGATGGTCCGCGCCTGGTCCGCGATCGAACGGGTAATTGCCTGGCGAATCCACCAGGTGGCATAGGTCGAGAACTTGTAACCACGACGGTATTCAAACTTGTCCACCGCTTTCATCAGGCCAATGTTGCCTTCCTGGATCAGATCCAGGAACTGCAGGCCGCGGTTGGTGTATTTCTTGGCGATTGAAATTACCAGGCGCAGGTTGGCTTCCACCATTTCTTTCTTGGCACGACGCGCCTTGGCTTCACCGATCGACATCTTGCGGTTGATGTCCTTGATCTGGGTAATGGTCAGGCCGGTTTCATCCTCGATCTGTACCAGCTTTTGCTGGGCCTTGAGGATTTCATCCTTGTGCTGTTCCAGTACCAGCGAGTACTTGGTACCGGCATCGATCTGTGACTGTAACCATTCCAGGTTGGCCTCGTTTTCCGGGAACGAGGTGATGAATTCCTTGCGCGGCATGTGTGCCTGTTCAACGCACACTTGCATGATGACTTTTTCATGGCGACGGATACGCGCCACCAGGTCACGCATTTCATTGAGCAGTTTATCAATGATTTTCTGCGTGAGTTTCAGTTCCATGATCTGGCCGATCATTTCATCGCGGACCTTGATGGTTTTCTTGTCCTTGAAGCCGTGTTTTTCCGCGGCATTAACAAATTTCTTGTGCAGCTTGGCGATCTTGGTGAAGCGTGCCCGGGCTTCTTCCGGATCCGGGCCGGTATCGACTTCTTCATCATCGTCATCATCGCTGTCATCGGAGGCCGCACCGGCAACCGCAGGTGATGGAATTTCATCCGGGGCGTTGGGATCGATGAAGTCGGTGATCAGATCGGTGAGTTTCATCTCGCCGGCTTCGACCAGTTCGTAGTCTTTGAGCAATTCGGCCACGGTGCCAGGATAGATGGCTAGGGATGACAACATCTGGTTCAGGCCATCCTCGATGCGCTTGGCGATCTCGATTTCACCGGCGCGGGTCAACAGTTCAACGGCGCCCATTTCACGCATGTACATGCGCACGGGATCGGTGGTGCGGCCAAACTCGCTATCGACGCTGGCCAGTGCCGCGGCAGCTTCTTCGGCGGCGTCTTCATCGACATCAGGGTTGGCTTCCAGCAGGGTATCGGCATCAGGGGCCGTTTCATACACGGTGATGCCCATATCGTTGATCATGGCAACGATATCTTCAATTTGTTCGGGATCAACAATGTCGTTGGGCAGGTGATCATTCACCTCGGCATAGGTCAGGTAACCTTGCTCTTTTCCTTTTGCAATCAGCAACTTAAGTTGAGATTGCTGTTGAGATTTATCCATTGTCTTGGTTTGGGGAGCTGTCATATATCAAATCACACATTTGCAGGCGTAAAACCATCAAATTTTACACCAGATTTAAAATAATTCTAGCCAATTCAGGTAATTAATTGGCTATCCTTAAGCACTTTTTCGACCCGGGTCACGCCTTTTTATCGGCAGGTCGGGTGGTTAATTTACGTAATTCGGCCTTTTCTTCCTCGCTTAGCTGGCTGGGACTGCCCTTGATGCTGAGATTGTCGACCCGGTCAGCATATTGGGTACTTTCCAGGGCATCCAGCGCACTGAGGAATTCGGGTTCCAGGGATTGATCATCTTCAAGAAGAATCTGTTGCGACATCAGCTTTTGAAGGTGAGGCTCATGTTCCGTTGCCTGGTAGCGAAGTAGTAGGCCCGCACTGTTAAGTTGGGGATTAGCCTGCAGAATTTCAAGGACTTCCACTAACAAAGCAATGCCTGGTTTATCGACATTTTTCAGGCGCTTAGGTTCCCCGGCCTTTTGTGCCAGGGCCGGCTGGCGCAGCAGCAAACCGAGCGCGGTTCTGACCAGTGACTTGGGCTGTTTGCCATGCGCGGTGAGTCGTCTCGGTTGGACGGGGCGGGGGGACGTCGCTTCTGCCGCCGGGGCCGCTTTTTTTTCAACCTTTTCAAGACCTTGTTCAATATCGCCGGCTTCCATCCTGGTCAGGCGAGCAAGCTGGTTGACCATCAGCTGGCGATATACGCCGGGGTTCAGCTGGGCCAGGTAGGGGCGGGCACGGTCGTAGAGCATGCCCTGGCCTTCCATGGTCCGCAGTTCCAGGTCCTTTTGCAGGGTCGAGAAGAAAAAGTCAGAAAAAGCCTGCGCCTGGGACATGGACTGTTCAAAGCCCTGTTTACCCTGTTGGCGCACCAGGCTGTCCGGATCCTCGCCCTCGGGCAGGAACATGAAACGGATCTGGCGTCCTTCGCGCATCACCGGCAGGGCATTTTCCAGTGCCCGCCAGGCGGCATCACGTCCGGCCCGGTCACCATCAAAACAGAACACCACGTTGGGGGTGATGCGGAACAGGCGGGTCAGGTGTTCCTCGGTGGTGGCCGTGCCGAGGGTGGCGACGGCGTAGCGGATATCGAACTGCGCCAGCGACACCACGTCCATGTAACCTTCCACCACCACCAGTTGCGGTATGTCACGCAGGGCCTGGCGCGCCTCGTACAGGCCATACAATTCGCGGCCCTTGTGAAACAGCGGGGTTTCCGGCGAGTTCAGGTATTTGGCCGACTCACTGGAATCAATGACGCGGCCACCGAAGGCGATGGTGCGGCCGCGCCGATCGCGGATCGGGAACATGATGCGGCCCCGGAAGCGATCATAGACGTCACCGTTGTCCTTCTCGATCAGCATGCCGGTCTTCAATAACTGCTGTTTGGCTTCCTCCGAGGTGCCCAGTGCTTTCAGCAGGTTGTCCCAGCCCGGTGGGGCAAAACCGATACCAAATACCTTGGCAATCTCGCCAGACAGGCCACGGTCTTTCAGGTAGCTGACCGCCTGCCGGGCCTGCGGATGCTGGCGCAATTGAGCCTGGTAGAACTGGTCACTTTTTTCCAGGATCTGGTAGAGGCCTTCATTTTCCGAATGGCGTCGGGCTTGCTCCGGGCTGACCGCCTCGCGTGGCACTTGCATGCCGACGCTGCGCGCCAGTTCCTCGACCGCTTCGGGAAAGGACATGTGCTCGTAGTCCATCAGGAAGCCGACCGCGGTACCATGAGCACCGCAGCCAAAACAGTGATAGAACTGCTTGCTCTGGCTGACCGTGAACGACGGGGTTTTCTCGTTGTGAAACGGGCAGCAGGCCTTGTATTCCTTGCCGGCCTTTTTCAGCGGTACACGCGCATCAATCACGTCCACCACGTCGACGCGGTTCATCAGTTCATCGATAAAGGATTGGGGAATACGGCCAGCCATTGAGGAATTGTACTGTATTTTCATTTTTAAAAGGGGCCGGCGTTAGACGAGAAACGGGCCAGGCTAATCGATACGGCTGTCATCGAAAAGCAAAAAACCTTGCGGGCTGAAGCTGAACCCCCGGATTTCAACAAGATCATGATCCTGTCACCTGAATTGACTAGTATAACTGTAGCCAGAATCCATTTTGTTCCAGACTTTAAGGGATACGCCATGCAACCCATTGAGCCGTTTCTGCATTCCCCGCGCATAGCCTATTTCTCCATGGAGATCGCGTTACGCAGTGAGATCCCGACCTATGCCGGGGGACTCGGTGTGCTGGCCGGTGACACGATGCGCACCGCGGCGGATCTGGATATGCCCATGGTTGCGGTGAGCCTGGTCAGTCGCGCCGGCTACTTCCGGCAGCGAATCGATGACCAGGGGCAACAAATTGAAGAAGCGCAGCCCTGGGATCCGGCACAGTGGGCCACCCGGCTGGAGGCGATGGTGGCGGTTGAACTGGGCGGGCGGATGGTCTGGGTGGGGGCATGGTTGTACGTGATGCAAAGTCACATTGGTACCCGCCAGCCGGTGGTCCTGCTGGATACTGATTTAAGTGAAAATGCAGAGGAAGACCGCACCATTACCCATTACCTCTACGGCGGCGATGAGCGCTATCGGCTGCAACAGGAAGCGGTACTGGGGGTGGGGGGCGTACGCATGCTGCAGGCACTGGGCTTTGATATTTGTGAGTATCATCTTAATGAAGGTCATTCGGCATTACTGGGTATCGAGCTGTTACGGCGTTACGCTTTCCCGGTTGAAGATCTGCGTCCCGGTGAGTCGCCTTATGATATTCCCCGTGTTCGCGAGATGTGTAATTTTACCACCCATACCCCCGTCGAGGCGGGGCACGACAAGTTTTCCTATGCACTGGTAGAAGAAGTGCTCGATGAAATCATCGATAAACCGGTATTGCACCGTTTGGGTGGTGATGATCGTCTCAACATGACCCTGTTGGCCCTGAATTTAAGCGAATATATCAACGGTGTGGCAATTCACCATGCCGAGGTGTCCGCGAAAATGTTTCCCGGCTACCATCTGCGCGCCATTACCAATGGTGTGCACCCACCAAGCTGGACCCATGACAGTTTTGCCCGGCTCTACGATGCCCATCTTTCGGGCTGGTGCCATGAGCCCGAAATTCTGTTACG
>JASFOS010000072.1:0-10801 GCA_050116415.1 Thioalkalispiraceae bacterium | reverse complement strand
GCAAACTCAGCACACTACGAGTTTCATCACAAAGATCCGCGTCCAGTTTTTCAGCCAATATGCGCCCCAGCTTCAGGGTTTGCTCAAAAGCAGTACGCGCGTCAACCGGTCCGGGCAATTGCATAAACAAGGTCAACCCCGGTGTTTCCAGTTGTTCCATGTTATCGATTTCAAATGAACCGGGTTCGATACTGTTGGCCAGGCTGCATACCGCACGATGGTCAGCGGCTGTTTCATCATAATAATGAAAAATATCCATCTCACCATGTTTAAACCCTGTGCTGTTAAGTGCATCACGCACAGCCGTTCCCTGCAATAACGCACCGGGTTTTGCCATGACACCGAATATAATAAGCAAGGGTTCCACGGCATCGTCATCACTGACCGCCGATATGGGCACCATGTCATCATTTTCCGGTTCTTTATTCACTCCCGCAGACAGGCTTTCACTTAGCTGGCTGATGGCATCGTCGTTGGGAATATCCGAGGCGTAGCGTTGATTACGAATTGCGCCGGCGATGTCTTCATCGCTTAAGGGAGGTGGTTCAGGAATCAACTCGTCCATATCGGTTTGCTCGGAGCGAGAACCAAATAATGGTTTACCCAACGACTTGCGTGTTGCCAGGTAAACCAAACCGATAATCAGGAGACCAATAATGATCAGGACAAGACGTAATGTATCCATACCGACCTATCCTTTCGTTTGAGTTTACACAATGTTATCCCGCAACCATGGCCGCCGCTTCATCAACATCAACGGCAACCAGGCGAGAAACTCCCGGTTCATGCATGGTAACACCGGCCAGGTGATCCGCGATCTCCATGGTGACCTTGTTATGGGTAATAAAGATGAACTGGGTACGCGCCGACATTTCCTTGACCATTTCACTGTAACGCCCGACGTTAGCGTCATCCAGAGGTGCATCAACCTCGTCAAGCATACAGAACGGTGCCGGGTTCAATTCGAAGATCGAGAACACCAGCGCCACTGCGGTCAGGGCTTTCTCACCACCGGATAACAGGTGAATGGTACTGTTACGCTTGCCGGGGGGACGTGCCATTACCGTCACGCCGGCATCAAGAATATCATCGCCGGTCATTTCCAGATAGGCATGACCACCACCGAACAGGCGCGGGAACAGTTGCTTCATGCCACCATTGACCATGTCGAAGGTTTCCTTGAACCGGGTACGGGTTTCCTTGTCAATCTTGGCGATGGCATCTTCCAGGGTCTTGAGCGCTTCCATCAGATCTTCGTTTTGCTTGTCGAGATACTGTTTACGCTCGGACTGTTGCTCGAATTCTTCTATCGCCGCCAGGTTAATCGGGCCCAGGCGATTGATCTTACGTTCCAGCTCTTCCACCATCGACTGCCAGGCTTCTTCGTTGGCCTCTTCCGGCATTTCAGCGATCAAGGTTTGCAGGGCGAAGCCGGCTTCGGTTACCTGCTCTTCGAGGGTCTGGCGTCGCACCTTGGTTTCCTGCCAGCCAACGCGAATTTCCTCAAGCTGGCTGCGTACATCCAGTACCGCCTGCTCGGCGGCGCCACGTGACTCTTCCAGCTCGCGCATGGTGTGTTCGATTTCCTGCAAGGCGGCCCGCGCCTGGTTAAGCTCCGATTCGACCTGTACGCGTTGCTCGAGCATGGTTTCCAGTTCCTTGCTCATGGTCTCGATCGGCGCATCACTGTCGGCCAACGCCGCCTGTAATTCATCTCGACGTGAAGACAGTTGTTCCAGCTGGGTTTCAACACGTTGCAAGGCCTGCTGGGCCGAGGTCAACTCGGTACGCAGGGTCTGTACCTTGATCTTGATTTCATGAGCCGCATCACGATCCTGGCGTGCCTGCTCACGCGCCTTGTCCAGGGCCTCACGTTGTTCATCACGTTGTCGAATCAGTTCTTCACGCTGCGTTTCCAGGCCTGACATTTGGTCCAGGGCTTCCTGAAGCCGACCCCGGGTATTTTTCAACTCGGCATTATCACTTTCAATTTCAGCTTGCGCTTCTTCAATCTCTTTCTGCAAACCTTGCTGGCGCGCCTTGATCTGCTCCATGCGCCCGGACAGGCTACCGATTTCGGATTTCTGATCGGACAAGGCGCGGTTAAGCTGGTTAAGTTCACGTTGCGTGTCTTCACGCTGCGCTTCCAGCGACTTTTGCTGTTCGCGCGCTTCTTCCAGCTGTTGCTGCAGTTGTGCCACGCGCAGGCCACCGGCCTCGATGTCGCTGGCCAGCTGTTTCAATTCCTGTTCACGCTGCAGGACACCGGCCTTTTCATCGTCGTCCTTGATCACGCGTAACCAGTTATTACCCAGCCACAGGCCGTCTTTGGTGACCACCGATTCGTTAGGCGCCAGGTTGGCGCGCATTTGCAGGGCATCGGCGAGGGACTCAACGGCATATATACCA
Organism: Thioalkalispiraceae bacterium; assembly: GCA_050116415.1. Lineage (GTDB taxonomy): Bacteria > Pseudomonadota > Gammaproteobacteria > UBA6429 > Thiohalophilaceae > JARRJY01. The sequence goes on along the minus strand of JASFOS010000072.1, from coordinate 8,392 downwards.
TTCAGTAAAGAGTCGAGCTGGTAAGGCGCGGTTACCTTGGAAATCAGGTGTTCTGTACCGCCGCTGGAAAAGCCTTCGCTGACCGACGTATCGAACAGGGTCAGGGTGCCCTTTTCAAAATCACCCAGCACATCGGCGAGGGGATCCACCCCCGATACGCACACCGCTTCCAGGTAATCGCCCAGCACGCATTCCACCGCGTGTTCCCAGCCGCTTTCCACGTTCAACTCTTCGGCCAGGCGGGGGGCATCCTGCAGGTGCTGGTTATTCAACCACTGGGTCACTGCGCCCTGCTCTTTACCCAGCGCCGCCTGTTGCAGGGCCTCCAGCGAGGCACTGCGTCCACGCATGTCCTGTAGCTCGCTACGCGCCTCATCCAGCTCCGCGTTGACCCGGTGGGTGGTGTCGCGCAGTTCGGCAATCCGGGCCTGCTGTTGTTGCAGGTTGTCCTGCTGGGCCTGGATCGTGGCCTCGGTTTCCGCCAGCTTTTGTTTTAACTCGCCCATTGCCGATTCCAGGTTCTGTGGCGATTGCTGTGCCAGTTCCTGCTCGGCACGTTGCAGACGTTGCTGCAGTTGTTCGAGTTTCTGCTCCAGGTGTTGAATGCGGGTGCGCTCCACCTCGGCCTGTTGCGATGGCTCATTGGCCTGACGGTTAAAGTCTTCCCAGGCCACCTGCCATTCGTGCATGAGCTGCTCGGCCTGTGCCAGTGCCTGGCTGGATGCCTGGGAGGTTTCTTCGGCACCGGCCAGCTGTGGCTCGATCTCTTGTAGCCCGCGCTGCGCGGTTTCCTGCTTGTTGCGGTCTATGGCCACATGTTGCTCGGCTTCCTGCCAGTCTTTTTCCAGCTGGCGCATGTCTTCCTGCTGCTTCTGGCGGCGTTCCTTGGCATGCTGGATGGATTGCTCGAGACGGGCAATATCGGCTCCGACGCTGTAGAAACGACTCTGGACTTTATTAAAGTTGTCGGTGGACTCGGTATGCTGGCTGCGTTGCTTTTCAATTTCCGCCTCGATCCCACGCTGCCGGGCAACGGTCTGCTCCAGGGCGGTTTCCTGCTCGCGGATACGGGTCTCGGTTTCGGCAGACTGGCTGTTCAGCTGTTGCCAACGCAAGGCCTGCAACTGGCCCTTGGCAATGCGCTCTTCTTCGCGCAGCACCTTGTAGCGCTCGGCGGTTTTGGCCTGGCGCTGCAGGCGTGACAGCTGCTTTTCCAGCTCGTCGCGTAAATCATTGAGGCGATCCAGGTTATCGCGGGTATGGCGGATCCGGTTTTCGGTTTCGCGCCGGCGTTCCTTGTACTTGGATATCCCGGCGGCCTCTTCGAGAAACACCCGCATCTCTTCAGGCTTGGCCTCGATGATGCGTGAAATGGTACCCTGCTCGATGATGGCGTAGCTGCGAGGCCCCAGCCCGGTACCCAGGAAAATGTCGGTAATATCACGTCGCCGGCAACGGGTACCATTCAAATAGTAGCTGGACTGACCGTCACGGCTCACCACGCGCTTGATGGAAATCTCGTTGTACTGGGCATATTCTCCGCCCAGCGAACCATCGGTATTATCAAATACCAGTTCCACCGAAGCCTGGCCCACCGGCTTGCGGGAGCTGGATCCGTTGAAAATAACATCCGCCATGGAATCGCCGCGTAAATGCTTGGCCGAGGACTCCCCCATGACCCAGCGTACCGCGTCAATGGTATTGGATTTACCACAGCCATTGGGACCCACGATGCCGATAAGGTTACTCGGTAGCGGAATAGTCGTCGGATCCACGAAGGATTTGAACCCGGATAGTTTCATTTTAGTCAGTCGCATGATGCGCAATTTACACAAATCCTTATCAATTGCACAAGATTGACATCACAATAAACTTGTCGTCCTGTTTTCAGGTGGCGAAAAAAGCGACAGTCCCGGCAGAAAATCCGGTACAGGGAATCTCAGCGCGGGTATGGTAAAATCCGCCCAGCCGCAATTGGCTTGAACCTTAAAAGATTACTGATATTGCCCTGGTGAACCGCTATGTCGACGAAACCCAGTAAAAACCTGGAAACTTTTGATAACCCGATGCCGGAACGCGACTATACGATCCGCATTGATATGCCTGAATTTACCTGCCTGTGCCCCAAAACCGGCCAGCCGGACTTTGCCACCCTGCATCTTGAATACGTTGCCGATCAAAAATGCATCGAGTTGAAATCGCTCAAGCTGTATATCTGGGCATTCCGCGATGAAGGTCACTTTCATGAAAAAGTCACCAACATGATCCTGGATGACCTGGTCAAGGCCTGCCAGCCTCGTTTCATGCGCCTGACCGGCAAGTTCAACGTACGTGGCGGGATCTACACCACGGTCGTCGCGGAACACCGTGCCCCGGACTGGCAAGCGCCCACCCCGGTTAGCCTGCCTTAATCAAACTCCGTGAGGAAACACGCAGCAATGCCCACCTCCTCACCTTACTTTCTTGGTATCGACCTTGGCACCTCCGGGTGCCGGGGTATCGTTATTAACCAGCAGCAACAACAGGTGGCAAAAGCCCACCATGTTTTTGAACCCACAACCCTTCAACAAGGCCTGCATCAACAAAATGCTGAAAGCTGGTGGCAGGCGCTTGGTAATGTATTCGCACAACTTGCCGAGCAAATAACATTAAAGAACGTTGTTGCGATAAGCATCGATGCCACCTCTGGCTCGGTACTGTTGTGCGATACCAACGGCAGGCCTTTACATGATGCGCTGATGTACAACGACAAGCGTGCATGCAACGAAGCAAGGCAATTGCAACGACTGCACATCGATAACGCCGCGGTACTCTCGCCCTCTTCGGGACTCGCCAAGCTACTCTGGCTAAAACAACAGGCTTTCAGCCGAGAGGCTCGTTATTTTTTGCACCAGGCTGACTGGCTTAACGGCAAGTTACTAAAACGTTTTGGTGATACGGACACGAATAATGCGTTAAAGAGTGGTTACGATCCTGTCAAAAAACGATGGCCCGATTATTTTGCAAAACTGGGTATTAATAAAGCATGGTTACCACGGGTACATCAACCTGGCGAAGTACTGGGCAAGATTGACAAGATTGTTGCCCAGCAACTGGGTTTGAACCCCGAAACACGGCTCATTGCCGGCACCACCGACAGCACCGCGGCAATCATTGCAACCGGCATCAACCAGGTAGGGGAAGCCGTGACTTCACTCGGCTCCACCATGGTTTTAAAAATCATTTCCGATACGCCGATCTCGAATGCTGATCATGGTGTATACAGCCAACCCTATGGAGGGCACTGGTTGGTGGGCGGCGCATCCAACAGCGGTGGCGCAGTATTGAAACAGTTTTTCAGCGATGAACAATTAGAGACGTTAAGTCATAAACTGCAACCGGATCACCCCACCGGTCTGGATTACTATCCGTTGCCCTCGGACGGTGAACGCTTCCCGTTCAATGATCCTGGTAAGCCCCCTGTCATGTCACCACGTCCCGAAGACGATACCGTGTTCCTGCAGGGCTTGCTGGAAGGCATGGCCCACATCGAACAACTTGGTTATCAACGCCTCAATGAACTGGGTGCCCCTTATCCCAGGCATGTGGTAACGTGCGGAGGTGGCGCAAAAAACCAGGCATGGAATAAAATACGGCAGCGTTACCTGAACATTCCTGTTAGTAGCGCGCGACAACAGGAAGCGGCGTATGGCATGGCATTACTGGCAAAACAGGCTTTTTTTAAAAAGGATAGTGCATGATTAAGAACTTTATTCTTGGCATCAAGTATTTCATGAGTGGCTTCGAGAGCATTCAGCAACCTGGGGTGCGTCGTTACGTGGTACTGCCTATCCTGGTGAATATTTGCCTGTTTGCCCTGGGTATTTATCTGCTCGGTGATCAGTTCAGTGTTCTGATGGAACAATACCTGCCTGATTCGGAAGGCTACTGGGTTATTCTGGTCTACCTGTTATGGGTTATCTTTGGCTTGTTAATCCTGATTATTGTTTTCTTCAGCTTCACCTTGCTGGCTAACCTGATCGGCTCGCCTTTCAATGGCCCGCTGGCCGCCGCTGTAGAACGACAACTGGAAAGCCACATCGACCAAAACAGTGATACCAGCCTGATCGGTGAAGTGGCCGCCGCCATCGGTGGGGAACTGCGCAAATGGCTCTATTACCTGTTCTGGGCCATTCCCTTGTTAATACTCTCTTTCATCCCGGGGCTCAACGTCGCCGCGCCTTTTTTATGGTTTGTGTTCGGCGCCTGGATGATGGCCATCGAATACCTGGACTTTCCCATGGGCAATCATGGCTATACCTTTCCGGCGATCAAGAACACATTGAAGCAAAAACGCATGCTGGCACTGGGCTTTGGTACCGCGGCGATGGGCTTCACCATGATACCTATCATTAACCTGGTCGTGATGCCTGCCGCCGTCGCGGGCGCCAGCAAGTTATGGGTCAAAGAGCTTAAAGCCTCTCAATAGTCACCGGAAAGAATTTACCTGTAACCGCGATCAGGGAATCACGCCGTTGATTATGTCGATGGTTTCAGAACGAATCGTGTTGCTGTTGTTAAATAAAATCTCGAACCTGGCAACCTCCGGATTATCATTATCCTGAAACAGATCCTTGATATGCCCATAGGCCAGGGATTGATAGTTCAGTTCAGCGCTAAAACTGATCCCCTCTGAGGAAGGCAGCGAAACCTTGTAAGTAACGATATCACTACCCGAATTAAAGTTGTCATCATCCATGGCCGTACCTGCAACACGAATATCATTCTCCACGTTGTTTTTATCAAAACCCGTTGGCGGAATACGGTTGTCTTTCACATAGGTTGCCGCACGCAACAGGGTATAGGTGACATTGTTATCCGTATCCGCCATGATAGATTCATAAACCTGTACCTGGTCTTCACGGGTTATCTGCTCATAATGTGGCTCATAGCGGCTTAGGTCAGTATCGGCATCAACACCTTGAATACTGCCATCCGGGTTGGTTTTACCAGACTCAAACAGGATGTTGCCGGCGTTATCGCGTACCACGAAATGCAGGTAGACGCGACGCGAGGGAAAACTGGTAGGCAGTTTATGGCCGGAACGGTTATTAATTCGCAGCTGGACCGTCAGTTCGTTATTAACCAGGCTCTGGCTGACAACCTCAAGCTCGGCAGCGGATTCCAGCATGGCGCGTGTTCTGTTAATGGCGGTATCAAAACCACTGGCCGTCACGCCCAGCAGGCTTTTGTTACGTGACAGCATATCCAGCATGGTACTGTTGGCGCCGACCATCGTGTGACGGGAGAAATCGTCCCTGGCGGCAAGGGTACCCGGTCGACTGGATATTTTGACGTTATCCGTTTTAGGCATATGACAGTCCTGGCAACTTGTGACCGTACTGCCTGTTGCAAAGGAACTGTTTTCCCATTCCGTGTAAACCATCTGTTCAGGGAATTCCGATTCGGGCGTCAGGCTCACGATATTGCCGGCACCATCGACAAAAGGCGTTTTCAGGTTATGACAGGTTGCACACATCGCTGAACTGGACATGTGTTCACCCTGCTTGGGCCGAAAGCCGCTGTTATTCAGCATCGGGTTGATAGCAGGATCCGTATATTGTCCAAACGCCGTACGTTCCGCGCTGGTACCCAGGTCAACAATACTGAAGTTACCGGAAAAACCTTCCAGTGTTCCCAGTTTGCCATTATCTTCAATCTGGTGACAGGCGCTGCAACTCACCCCATCCATGCTGTGGTTATAATAAGGATTCTGCGGATTTAGAAAGCCTTCATCGAAAAGTTCGACGATCGAACCTTCGAACCTGGCTTCCACGTTGGCCATCGGTGCATGGCACGTTGAACATTTATTATCAAGCACCTCTTTGAATTGCGGGTTACGTTTTATCTCGCTGGCGACCTTGGCACGCCAGAAAGGGTCACGCGTTGAATTGGCCATCATCGAGGTTGACCAGTCTGACTCGATGGAAACATCTTCACCATTCGCATCAGTTAATTCATTATGGCAACTTGCACAATTGCCTGAGCCTGAAAAGTGGGTAGACATAAAATGAGAATCGTTGACCTCGACGGTTAAGGAATCAACGATGTCATTACTGCTGATATCCCCATCCGTCACGGTTGCTGACTCATCGACAGGCTCCGTGTTCGTGCTACTACCGCCACCACCGCCTCCGCAGGCGGTTAACCATATCAGTGAAAATATCAAAAGCGCTGTTTTCGCACGTGCTGGGAATACGGTTGATGCTGTACTCATTATTTACTCTACCTGTTGATGCTGGAATGGTGTATCTGGGTGCAATGATGATTTGCGGTGACCTGGAAAATAAGTATGTAAGATAATGCTTATTTAGGGGCAGAAACAGCCGTTTAAAGGCCAAACCTGTCAGCAGGTTCGATAAATGAGAAGGAATTCACACTTAGCCGCCAGCCCGGGCCAGTTGGCGCAACCTGCCGCTGCTGGACGCAGGATGACAAATTGATACCTGATGAAATTGCTCTGAAATTAAAGCCTGATGCAAAAGATAAGACGTTAAACAGCAAACAATACCTGTCGTAGTATCGCTTGATAATTCAAAATTTTCTTTCGTACGGCTTGATGCGGTACTTGTCGGTCTTCCAGTCCACGAACACGATTAACAGGGCCGCGGCAATGGCAAACACGATGCCGTACTTTAACTCGAAGAAAAACATGATCAGGATAGTAATCAACCAGATACTGGCCAGTAAGGCATGCTTGATGTAAAACCAGCCCCTATCAAGTACCAGCACGGTTTTACAATGCGTGCATTTCACCTCGCCCGGTGATAGCTCTTCAAATTCTTCATGTTGGCATACCGGGCATTTCATGGACGATACCAGGTTACTTGTTAAGAAATTGTTTCAGTCGCCTTACCCCTTCTTCAAGACGCTCAATCGAAGTGGTATAGGCAAAGCGCAAATGTTGTTGCGGTTTATTGTGTCCAAAATCCAGCCCGGGTGTGACCGCGACACCAGCTTGTTCAAGTAACTGTTGCGAAAAATGGAAACTGTCATCGGTAAATTGCTGGCAATTGGCATACAGGTAAAACGCACCTTGCGGTGTTACCGGGATATCAAAACCCAGTTCACGTAATGCCGCTAGTAAAAAATCACGACGTCGTTTGAATTCATCACGACGCGCATCAAGAATAACCCGGGTTTCCGGCGTGAAGGCGGCCAGCGCCGCATATTGTGCAGTGGTCGGGGCAGCGAGAAACAGATTCTGGGACAGTTTGTCGATTTCCGGAATATAACTTTCCGGCGCCACTAACCAACCGATACGCCAGCCGGTCATTCCAAAATACTTGGAAAAACTGTTAATCACGAATACATCATCATTGAATTGCAGGGCGCTACTCGCCAGTTGTTCGTAAACAAGGCCGTGATAAATTTCGTCAACAATGGCATGCCCGCCCTGCTTCAAGGCAAACTCGATCATCGCCTTGAGATGCGGTTCACTCACCAGGGTCCCGGTGGGGTTGGAAGGAGAAGCCAGCAACACGGCCCGGGTATTGTCTGTCCAGTGCTGCTCAACCAGTTCCGGTGTCAGTTGATAATTGCTCTGTGCATCAACCGAAATACTTTTGATCTTGCCTTCCAGGAAACGAACAAAATTACGATTGCACGGATAACCGGGATCAGCCAGCAACACTTCCTGGCCAGGGTCCAGTAACACGCCAAGCACCAGCAACAAGGCACCGGAAGCCCCGGGCGTAATGACAATACGCTCGGCACTGATTTCTACCCCGTAGCTATCGCGGTAGAAACCGGCGATCGCCTGGCGCAATGCAAGCAACCCCACAGCAGGTGTGTAGTGAATATCGCCGGTTTTAATCGCTTTCAGACCAGCATTAATGATGGTATGTGGTGTGGGGAAGTCCGGTTCACCGATTTCCATATGCACAATGTCTTTACCTTGCGCTTCCAGCTCACGGGCACGGGCCAACAAGGCCATCACGTGAAAGGGTTGGATATCCTGGCTACGTCTGGATTTGTGGTCCGTCATGTTTTTATTAGTGTTGATCGAACATCTGTTTTAACAGCTTAACACTAATATAGCCATAGTTCTCCAGTAACGCTTTGTCGCCCTGCATGACTTCGAAAGGCGCATCAGGTTCACCCATGTTTGATAACACGGCCACCGCACCATTGAAATCATCATCATGCGTGTATCCATTGGTCGTGATGATGGTGCGCAAGCCGGCCCCGGCCGAGGCCTTGATGCCATTGTGGGAGTCTTCAAATGCCACACACTTGTCCGGCGTGAGGTTCATTGCCTGCATGGCATAGGTATAGATGTCCGGGGCCGGCTTCTTGGCCGGTACGATATCCCCGGCGGCGATCACTTCAAACCAGTTCTCGGCATCCTCGC
>JASFOS010000071.1:0-10969 GCA_050116415.1 Thioalkalispiraceae bacterium | reverse complement strand
GAAGGGTTCTACCCGCCAGGCGACGTTTCATGCTCTTGGCCAGTAATGCTGCCTGTTGGTGGGCCGCCTGGGCACGCGGTGGCACGCTGCTGTTAGCCTGTGGCCACGGGCATTCGGCGCAGTCACCCAGGGCGAAGATATTCTCATCCCGCGTGGTTTGCAGATTCGGTTTGACGACCAACTGGTTGATGCGGTTGGTCTCCAGGCCGTCGATCTCTTTGAGAAAGTCCGGCGCCTTGATACCCGCTGCCCAGACCTTGATGCAGGCCGGGATCACGCGCCCGGTATCGGTATGCAGTTCGGTTTTGCTGACCTTGACCACCCGCTCGTTTTTTAGCACCTTGATATTCAGCTTGGTTAGCTCATCTTCGGTCGCCTGTGACAGCCTTGGGGGGAGACCGGGCAAAATGCGATCGGCAGCTTCGACGATATTGATTTGAATCTCGCCGGGATTGATCTGTTCAAGGCCATAGGTTTTAAATAACCGGGAGACCTTGTGCAACTGCGCCGAGAGTTCGATCCCGGTTGCGCCGCCACCGGCGATAACCACGTCCAGCTGTCCCGGTTTCAGGGGTGCTTCCTGGGTATTGGCGCGGATATAGGCTTCAAGCAGCTTGTTCTGGAAAGACTGGGCCTGGCGCTTGGTGTCGAGGAACATGCAGTAGTCCTTCACGCCCTCGATGCCAAAGTCGTTACTGACACTGCCTACCGCCATGATCAGGGTGTCGTAGGTGAATTGGCGTCGCGGAATAATTTCTTCGCCTTTGTCATTATAGGTTGGCGCGACATAAACGGTGCGCGAGGCTCTATCCAGTCTGTCTATGCGCCCGAGCCGGAAGTTGAAGTGATTCTTGGTGGCCTGGGCCATGTATTCAATCTGGTTTTCGTAGGCATCAAAAGTGCCGGCGGCTACTTCGTGGAGTAACGGTTTCCAGATATGGGTACGGTTGAAATCCAGCAGGGTGATGCGGGCTTTGTTCTTTTTACCGAGTGTTTTTCCGAGCCGAGTGGCCAGTTCCAGCCCTCCGGCGCCACCACCGACAATGATGATATGATGTCGTAAATCGTCCATACTTGAGGCTAACCCAATTTTTATAAATTAGAAAAGTCTAATATGGATTGAGTATAGCGAGAAACGAGCAAAAGTCTAAACTAAACACCGGACATAAAAAAAGCACTGAGAATCAGTGCTTTTCGTGTAAGATGGTGCCGAGGAGAGGACTTGAACCTCCACGAGCCAAAGCCCACTAGCACCTGAAGCTAGCGCGTCTACCAATTCCGCCACCTCGGCAAAGGGCAGATACCTTGCTGGATACCAGCTGGGGTAAAATGCCCAAGGCCGCGAACTTTACCGGTAGTCACTGACCTTGTCAATCTGAGAATAATATTAAATGAGTAAGAAGAAACAACCTAAAGACCCTTACGCCAAGCGCGAAGCGGCAAAATACAATAAACCCATCGCCAGCCGTGAGCTGATCATGCAGGTGCTGGAAGAAGCAGGCGCAACCCTGGATCGTGAGCAAATCGCCCAGATTCTCAAGATTCGTAGCGATGAAGACCGGGAGGCCTTGCGTCGACGCTTACGTGCCATGGAGCGTGATGGTCAACTGATCTACACCCGCCGTGGCCAATATGGACTGGCGTCAAAAATGGACCTGATCCGCGGGCGCGTCATCGCCCATCCCGACGGTTTTGGTTTCCTGGTGCCGGATGAAGGCGGCGATGACGTGTTTCTCTCGGCGCGCCAGATGCGTCCCTTGTTACATGGCGATCGTGCTGTGGTCAGTGTTACCGGGGTCGATCGACGCGGACGCAAGGAAGGCGTGGTCGTTGAAGTACTGGAGCACGTCAACAAGGAAATCGTTGGCCGCCTGTTCATCGAAAGTGGCATCGCGTTTCTTTCGCCAGACAACAAGCGCATCAGCCAGGATATCCTGATTCCGCAGGAATACCTGGATGAATACCGCGATAAGGTAAAACATGGCCAGATTATCGTGGTGGAAATTGTCGAGCAGCCCACCCGGAACCGCCAGCCGATTGGACGCATCAAGGAAATTCTCGGTGAGCACATGGCGCCGGGCATGGAAATCGATATCGCGATCCGTGCCCATTGCATTCCCCAGGTGTGGCCCATGGACGTGGAAAAGGAAATTGTCGAATTTACTCCCAAAGTCGCCGAAGCCGATAAGCAAGGACGGGTCGATATCCGTGACCTGCCGCTGGTGACCATCGATGGTGAAGATGCCAGGGACTTTGATGATGCCGTCTATTGTGAAAAACAAGGTAGCGGTTGGCGCCTGCTGGTGGCAATTGCTGATGTCTCCCATTATGTCCAGGTGAACAGTGCCTTGGACAAAGAGGCCAAGGAACGGGGTAACTCGGTGTATTTCCCCGAGCGGGTGGTACCCATGTTGCCGGAGATCCTGTCCAACGGTTTATGTTCGCTTAATCCGCAAGTGGACAGGCTTTGCATGGTGTGTGATATGTCACTGGACGCCAAGGGCAAACTGACGGGCTACAAATTCTATCCGGCGGTTATGTATTCGCATGCCCGACTCACTTATAACAAGGTGGCGGCAATGCTGGTCGATGGTGACAAGGCATTAAGACAGGAGTACCAAAGCCTGTTTCCACACCTTGAGAACATGTATAGCCTGTTCCGAATAATGCGCAACCGTCGCGAACACCGTGGCGCGATCGATTTCGATACCACTGAAACCAAGATTGTTTTCGGTGAAGAGCGCAAGATAGAGAAAATCGTACCATTGGTGCGTAATGATGCGCATAAACTGATCGAGGAGTTTATGATCATTGCCAACGTGGCCACGGCCAAGTACCTGACCAAGAACAAGATCCCGGCCTTGTACCGTATTCATGATGGACCCAAGGAAGAAAAACTGATTGCCTTGCGTGAGTTTCTCTCCGAGTTTGGCCTGAAATTACACGGTGGTGACAAACCGGAACCGATGCATTTCGCAGAATTATTGAAAGAAATTGAGCAACGTCCCGATGCACACCTGATCCAGACCGTGATGTTGCGCAGCCTGCAGCAGGCAGTTTACAGCCCGGATAACATCGGTCACTTCGGGTTGGCGTTTGATCATTATGCGCACTTCACCTCGCCGATTCGACGCTATCCTGACTTGCTGGTGCATCGCGCGATCAAGCACGTCCTTTCCAAAAAGAAGAAAACAGATTTTACTTATAACCATGATGATATGTTGACATTGGGTGAACACTGTTCGGTGACCGAGCGACGTGCCGATGAGGCAACGCGTGATGCTGTCGACTGGCTCAAATGTGAGTACATGATGGATAAGGTGGGCGAGGACTTTGTCGGCACTATCAGTAGCGTAACCAGTTTTGGCCTGTTCGTGGAACTGGACGATATTTACGTGGAAGGACTGGTACATGTCACCAGCCTCGATAATGACTATTATCATTTCGATCCCGCGCATCATCGCCTGATCGGTGAACGTACCAACAAGATGTATCGGCTTGGTGACCGCATTCATATCACGGTCGCCAGCGTTAACCTGGATGATCGTAAGATCGATTTCCTGTTATCGGGGGAACAGGGTGAACTGGCACAGTCCAACCTGGAAAAACTAAAGCAGTATTCGAATCGAATATCCTCCAAGAATACGGCCAAGAAGAAAAGCAAAAAGAAAAAAGGCAAATTCGGCAAGAAAAAAACGGCCAAAAAGAAAGTGAGCAAAAAGAAAACCAGGAAAAAAGGTGGTAAGAAAGGCAAAAAGAAGACCGTTAGAAAAAACCAGGAATAAGAAACGTACGAAGTTGAAAACAACGCACCATGGGTAACAGTGAAAGCTATTTTATTTATGGCATGCATGCTGTGCAAGCCGTGCTGGAAAAAGAACCAAACAACCTGGTGCGCATCTGGCTGGAACAGTCCCGCCGCGATCAGCGTGGTTCAACCATCATGGCACTGGCAAAACAAAATGGCATTCCTGTTGAAAGGGTCAAGCGCGATGAACTCGATAAGCGGGTTCCTGAGGGTAAACACCAGGGGGTGGTGGCCGAGTCACGAGCCAAGACCGCGTTGGACGAGGAAGGACTGAAGCAGTTGCTGGACAACCTGGACGAGGCTCCCTTGTTGCTGGTGCTGGATGGCGTGACCGATCCGCATAACCTGGGCGCCTGTCTGCGCACTGCCGATGGTGCGGGGGTGCATGCGGTGATCGTACCGCGTGACAAGGCCTGTGGACTGACACCCGTGGTGCGCAAGGTAGCCAGCGGGGCGGCCGAAACGGTGCCATTGGTACAGGTGACCAACCTGGCCCGCACCCTGAAAGCCCTTAAACAGCGCAATATCTGGCTGATGGGTACGGACCTCGATACCGAGCAGGAGCTCTACCAGGCTGACATGACCGGTCCGCTGGCGTTGGTGATGGGCGCCGAAGGCAAGGGGATGCGGCGCCTGACCCGTGAAAACTGCGATTTCCTGGTGAAATTGCCCATGCAGGGAGCGGTGCAAAGCCTTAACGTTTCAGTTTCCACCGGCATTTGCCTGTATGAAGCGGTCCGCCAGCGAAAGGCAAAAACATGAGAACATGCCCGCCAAAGCGCCCGATTTGGGCTTTTTCCTTGTAACTTCAGGCCGTTTTCCGTAAAATCCCGCCCCTTACTGGCTACGCATTAGCCACTGACAATTTGTTTAACTCCTTGCTTCACCGCACAAGAACGGGAAGCTACCTATCCGAGAGGAGCGATATGAGACACTATGAAATCGTGTTTCTGGTCCATCCTGACCAGAGCGAACAGGTTCCTGCCATGATCGACCGCTACCGTGCCATTATTGAAGGCGACGGCGGCAAAATCCACCGTCTGGAAGACTGGGGTCGTCGTCAACTGGCTTACCTCATCCAGAACGTTCACAAAGCCCACTACATCCTGATGAACATTGAATGCTCGCAGTCCGCATTGGATGAACTGGAAAGTGGTTTCCGTTTCAATGATGCCGTGATTCGTCACATGACCATTCGTCGTGATGAAGCGGTTACCGAAGCTTCTCCTATGGCGAAGAAGGAAGAATCCGAGAAACGTGAATCAGCCCCTGCTGAAGAAGCAGCAGCTGAAGCATAAGTCGAACAGAACATATTAAAGGAGCCTGACATGGCACGTTTTTTCCGTAGAAGAAAATTTTGTCGTTTCACTGCAGAAGGCATCAAAGAGATCGATTACAAAGATGTCAACCTGCTGAAACAGAACATCACTGAAAGTGGCAAGATTGTACCCAGCCGTATTACGGGTACCAAGGCCAAGTATCAGCGTCAGCTGGCGACCGCGGTTAAACGGGCGCGCTACCTGGCCTTGATTCCCTACTGCGATTCACACAAGTAATCGTAGTTTTAGCAACAATTAACCGTTCGGAGTTGCGAAAATGAAGGCCCTGGCGGCTTACATGATGCGCGGACGGTTGCAGGCCATGATGGCCGCCGCCGGGTTAGCGGTAGTTTCGCTGCTGATGATGCCATTAAGTTGGCCGGTCAGTTTGTTAAGTGGTGCAGCCGTTGCACTGGCCGTGCTGGTACAGGGCCCGAAAGAAGGGGCACTCACCGCGCTGGGGGCTAGCGCGTTACTGGCATTAATCACCATGCTGGTATTGCAACTGCCCATGATGGCGTTTGTGTATGCCGTGATGGTCTGGCTACCAGCCTGGTTGCTAGCCACCGCGTTGTTGCTGAGCCAGTCACTGGGGCTGGCACTAAAGCTCGGTGCCTTGCTGGGTATCACGATTATCCTGCTGGTTTATAGCGTGATACCCGATCCGGCTGGCTTGTGGTACGAACATATCACCCAGCAGGTATTACCCATGCTGGAGAAAGCCGGCGTGGTGCTGAACAAGCCGGCGGGTTTTGATGCGCAACTGCGTGAAGCAACCCGGATTATGACGGGGACCACCGTGGCTTTTACGGTCATGGGTATGTGGCTGTCGTTGTTGATTGCACGTAGCTGGCAGGCAAAACTATATCGACCTGAAGGGTTCGGCAATGAATTCAGGTCGCTGAAACTCGGCCAGCAAAGCGCGTTGTTGGTGGCCCTGGTGGCCGCGCTGGCGGTTTTTACCAGCGGGCTGCTAAATGAACTGTCCATCAATGCGCTGGTGGTATTGTTGATGCTGTTCATGTTCCAGGGACTGGCGGTAGCACATAGCCTGGTTTACCAGCTTCAACAGAGTAAGGCCTGGCTAATTGGTATCTATGTGGTGCTGGTGTTTACCCTGCCACATGGGCTGGTGATATTTGCCATGATTGGCTGGCTGGATAACGGTTTTGATTTTAGAAAGCGGTTTGCGCGGAAACAAAATGATACCGGGCAAAGCGGTGATTAAATAAATAGAGGTAAGAGCAATGGAAGTAATTCTTCTGGAGAAAGTGGCAAACCTGGGTGACCTGGGTGACCAGGTAACGGTTAAATCAGGCTACGGTCGTAACTTCCTGGTTCCGGGCAAAAAAGCCGTGCCTGCGACCAAGGAAAACATCAAGATGTTTGAAGAGCGTCGTGCCGAGCTGGAAAAAGCGGCGGCCGAGATGCTGGCTGAAGCCCAGGCGCGTGGCGAAAAACTGGCTGCGCTGGAAAGCGTGACTATCAAAAGCAATGCCGGTGAAGAGGGCAAGCTGTTTGGTTCCGTTAACGTGGCAGAAATTGCTGATGCACTGACAGAAGCAGGTGTTGAAGTCGCCAAGAGTGAAGTCAAACTGCCTGAAGGTCCAATTCGCATGGTGGGCGAATACGATATCGATATCCAGCTGCACACCGACGTGATGGTGACCGTCAAGGTTATCGTAGAAGCCGAATAATCAAGCTCTTATCTAAACGGGTCCAGGTTTTTGTGCTGCAATCAAGCTGCAGTCGACCTGGAGCCGTACCTCTTTTGCCTGTTCAGGCACTTTTCATCCTGGCTCAGCTAGCATAACTTCAGCACGTTTTCGATGTTAAAATTTGCTGATTTGAACAATTCCTGCGCTGTTTCGCCTGGCACGTTGTGATATTCTTTTAGCAGATCCCGGCACCGGTTGCGGCCAGCACGGCCAGCCTCTCATGTATAAAATATTTCCGGGTATCCCTTTAACTTACTTACAGACAGCAGAATGACGATACAGGATTTGGCTTATCCTTCACAGGTTGCAGACAGCGCACTTGATGCGCTGCGTGTCCCGCCCCATTCGATTGAAGCGGAGCAATCCGTACTGGGTGGGCTGATGATCGATAACCCGGCCTGGGACCAGGTGGCGGACCTGATTGGTGAGGACGACTTTTACCGTCGTGATCACCGGCTGATTTTTCGCGCTATCGCCACCCTTGCTGATGAGAGCTCTCCCTACGACGTGGTGACCCTGTCCGAGTGGCTGGAGAAACACCGGGAACTGGAAAATGCCGGTGGCATGAGTTACCTGGCGTCACTGGCCAAGAACACGCCCACCGCGGCTAACATCAAGGCTTATGCCAACATCGTGCGGGAACGCTCGGTGTTACGCCAGCTGATCCGGGTTGCCAGTGAAATCGGGGACAGTGCCCATAACCCGGAAGGCAAGAAGAGCGCCGATTTACTCGACATGGCAGAAGCCAAGGTCTTCGAGATAGCCGAGAAGGGTGCGCGTGGCAAGTCCGGCTATACCGGGATCAAGGATTTACTGGTGAAGGCCGTGGATCGCATTGATACCCTGTACCAGAACCCGCAGGCCTTCACCGGTGTGCCGACCGGTTGGAATGATTTCGATGAAATGACCTCCGGTTTGCAAAACTCTGACCTGATTATCATCGCCGGCCGTCCTTCCATGGGCAAAACCTCGTTTGCCATGAATATCGTGGAAAACGCGGCGATCAAGAGTAAAGTCCCGGTCGCGGTATTCAGTATGGAAATGCCCGGCGAGCAACTGGTGATGCGCATGATGTCATCGCTGGGGCGCATTGATCAGCACAAGATTCGTACCGGCAAACTGGATGATACCGATTGGCCGAGAATGACCTCGGCGGTTAACCTGCTGAGCGAGGCACCTATTTATATCGATGATACGCCTGGCCTGAACCCGATCGAGGTGCGCTCCCGTGCGCGGCGCATCAAGCGCGAGCATGGCCTGGGGCTGATCGTGCTCGATTACCTGCAGCTGATGCAAACCTCCGGCAGTTCAGAAAACCGTGCCACCGAAATTTCGGAAATCTCACGTGCCCTGAAAGGCCTGGCCAAGGAACTCAACGTGCCGGTCATCGCCCTGTCGCAGTTGAACCGTTCCCTGGAGCAGCGTCCCAACAAGCGACCGATTATGTCGGACTTGCGCGAGTCCGGTGCCATCGAGCAGGACGCGGACGTGATTACTTTCATCTATCGAGATGAAGTCTATAACGAAGAGAGCCCGGACAAAGGTACCGCCGAAATTATTATCGGTAAGCAACGTAATGGTCCGATCGGTACGGCGCGGCTGACCTTCCTGGGTAAATATACCCGTTTTGAAAACTTCGTCAGCAATAACTACGATGAGGGTTACGGTGGAGGCCCCGAGTAAATGAGTTGCGGATTGTCCCGTGCCACACGTGCCACCATCAACCTCTCCAACCTCAGACACAATCTTTCCATCGCCAGGCAGCATGTTGCCAATGCCCATTGCATGGCGATCATAAAAGCTAATGGTTACGGACATGGCATCGTGCAGGTTGCACATGCCTTGTCAGAACAGGCCGAGGCCTTCGGCGTGACCAGCCTGGAAGAAGCGATCAGCTTGCGTGAAGCCGGTATCGCGCAGCGTATCATTGTGCTGAGCGGTTTTATTCGCGCTGAAGATCTCAACCTCATCCGCGGCTATAACCTGGAAGTAGTTGTTTATCATGCTTGCCAGCTGGGTATCCTTGAAACCGATCGAGGAGCGCCGCTTCAGTGCTGGTTGAAGATTGATACGGGTATGCACCGTCTGGGCTTTTCAATCACACAGGCCAGGGGCGCCTACCAGCGACTACTGGGTTGTTCCACGGTTGCCAAGCCACTGCATATGATGACTCATCTTGCCAATGCGGATGATCGTGATGACAAGTTAACTGAACAACAGTGTCAGCAGTTTAAATCGTTACTGGATGAGCTGGGTTTTGATGATGAACAAAGTATTGCCAACTCGGCCGGCATCCTTGGCTGGAACCAGCTTTGTCCCGGTTCGCACGGACAATGGATACGCCCGGGCATTATGCTTTACGGCGTGTCGCCGTTTATTGATTCGATTGGTGAGGATCACGGTCTCAAGCCCGTCATGACTTTATCGTCAGAACTGATTGCCGTGAACAACTACAGCAAGGGCGATGCTATTGGCTATGGTGGCACTTATCGCTGTGAACAAGACATGCCAGTCGGGGTAGTGGCGATCGGTTACGGTGATGGCTATCCACGGCATATTGCCAGTGATACACCGGTACTCATTAATGGCAAGCATGTGCCCATTGTTGGCCGGGTATCCATGGATATGCTGACGGTCGACTTGCGCGATTGCCCGGAGGCCGGTATCGGTGATGAAGTGATATTATGGGGGGAAGGCCTGCCCGTCGAGATGATTGCCGACAAGGCAGGAACGATCGGCTATGAATTACTCTGTGGAGTAACATCCAGGGTTCAATACATTTACCAAAATTGATCAGCTCAAACATGGCCGGGGCTGCCCGGCCAGTTGCGTGAACGCAAGTTTATTTTTTTAGACGTCCCAGGCCAATTAATTTCAGTACCCACTTCTCAAAAATCGGTTCCGAGGTGCCTTTCTTCATTTTTCCGATGAAGTATTTCTCGAACCAGACTTTCATCCAGTGTACCCATTTGCCTTTTTTGAACCAGGTAATATTGCGTGGCGGTATTTGTGGTACAGCAATGAAAGCTGCACCGGTATCCCCCAGATCAGCGAGACAAAATGCGTTCCAGGTCCCTTTCGATTGCGGTGTGGCGCCACTAAGTTCAGCTTTGATATTCTGTACGATAGCCGTCACCATGGACTCGATCATATAGCCGGTTTTTGGCGCACCGGTGGGAACCGGGGTTGGCTCCACAGGAGGGATCGCAATACATACCCCGGCGCTGTAAATATTGGGATATTTTGGACTACGCTGGTGTTCATCGACCATGACAAAACCACGCGGGTTACATAGTCCATCAACACTGGCTACAGCATCTACGCCTTTGAATCCGGGCAACATCATCGAATGCTTGAATTCCAGTTCGTGTTGTTTGATAACTTCACCATCACGATTATGCTCATCGACAAACATTTTACCTTGTTCAACCTTGGTAACCTTGGCATTGGTAATCCAGTTGATATGACGGTTGCGGAATTCGTGTTCCAGCATGCCGTTTGAATCACCCACACCGCCCAGGCCAAGATGGCCTACATAAGGTTCGCTGGTGACAAAGGTAATGGGCACCTTATCGCGAATTTTACGTTTGCGAAGGGCGGTATCCAGAATAGCGGCGTATTCATAAGCAGGGCCAAAACAACTGGCAAATTGCACAGCACCAACAATGACCGGGCCCGGTTCTGCAACCAGTTGCCTGAAGTCGGCATAGGATTTTTCCGCATGATCGACGGTGCAGACTGACTGGGTATGGCCATCGGGTCCTGAACCGGGTACTTCTTCGAAAGCCAGGCGTGGTCCGGTCGTAATAACCAGGTAATCGTAGCTGACCTCTTCACCGTTATCGAGAACCAGCTTGCTATTCTCAGCATCGATGGTATCGACCCGGGCCGGGATAAAATTAATCTGGTGTTTCTCAAGGTGAGGCCTGATCGGAAAGGTGATTTTGTCACGGGTTCGCCAGCCAACCGCCAGCCAGGGGTTAGAGGGGACAAACTGGAAATAGTCCTGTGCGTTTATGACCGTGATGTCATGCTCGCTTGCCAGTGCTTCACGAAGTTCATAAGCAGCAGGGAGTCCGCCGATACCTGCACCAAGTACAACTATATGCGCCATGGTTACTCCT
>JASFOS010000070.1:0-11060 GCA_050116415.1 Thioalkalispiraceae bacterium | reverse complement strand
CTACCCGGTTATTTATTGCCCCAGCAAGCCTTTGAGTTTGTCACTGGCTTTTTGCTTTTCTTCTTCCAGTTTACTTTCAGTTTCCTGCTTGAGACGGGCCTTTTCTTCCTCGACTTTGGCCCTGGCTTCGCTTTTGAGTTTTTCCAGCTCCTGGCCGATGCCTTTTTGTTTAACTGTCTCGCGGGCCTGGTCGGTAAGCCGGTTAAGAATTTCACTGGCCAGCTGGCCGGGGGTCGCTCCGCTCTTGCCACCGAGATTGCTCATCGTCAGGGTCGGCAACTTGAGGTTATATTCCTTGTTATTCAGCGGCACCACCCTGGCCTGGATATTGCCATCGCTGAACAGCACGCGGCGAATAATGAGCCGGGGTTCATGCTTGCTGGTTTTTTCCGTCGTACCTGGTGTCGTCCCGGAAGTTGTCCCCAGACTGGCGGCCAGGTTTTTCTTCAATTCATTAAGGTTGGTTTTTTTGTCTTCATTGATTTCCATGAAGACCTGCGGCGCACGCACGGTAATTTCATCAATCACATAGGGCTCGTCTTTCAAGGAGGCCAGGTCGATGCGCGTGCCAATCTCACCCAGTGAAAAAGCATAGGGGGCGGCAAAGCCCTTCGGGTTGGCAATCGTCAGGCCATGGACCGCCCCGGCGCCTTCACCAAGATTGATGCGCACCTTGTCAACGCGCACCGCGGTCTGGGTGGCGGCGCTGCCGTGCTGTTCAATCGCCGCTTTGACCAGGGCGTCAAGATTGGTCAACACGTAATAAACACCGCCCGCGATGATCAATACGATCACCAGCATAATACCAAGCATCACTTTTTTCATATCTTGCCCCCCATCAGAATCATTCCCATGTAGCTCGTAATTGCCAGTATACGCTGTTCATTGTGACTTTCTACTATACGCTGCGACCCGGTCAATATCCTTGAGCAATTTTTCCCGGTAACCCTTGTTATCAAGATAAGGATAGGCCCTCGCCCAGACATGCGGATCGAAGTCAGGATTTGACTGTTTTGCTTCGAGCAGCATCCAGCTCGCGTCATCATAGCGTCCGAGCCGTGCATAGTTTGCTGCCAGGTACATCTGCAGGTCAATAAACGTCGGGTTACGTTCCATGGCTGACGTCAGGTATTCCAGTGCCAGCTCATAATCACCCATAAAATAATAGACACGCCCGAGTTGCATGTCATAGAGATAGCCGCCATTCGGGTTTAACCGGTAAGCGCTGTCCATGCTATCAAGCGCGTGCTCCAGTTTACCCTGCGAGATATAATTTGCCGCTAACAAGGCATAAGCATCAGCATAGTTCGGGTTGAGTAGCAGGGCCTGCTTCAACAACGTTGTCACTCTGTCCAGTTTCTCCTGGTAAAAGTAAACAAACGCCGCTGCCCAGTAGCTTTCCGGAAGATCTTTATCCAGTTCAATTGCCTGCGTAGCAAGTTGTAAGGCTTTTTGTAACGGCTGTTTGGTATCGGCTGGCCATTGACGTAGATGACCGATCGCATAACTGTAAGACATGCTGGCATAGGCACGGGCAAAACCCGGGTCAAGTTCAATCGCTTTTTTCAACGCCTCACGTGCACGGGTGTTGTCTTGCGGCGTGCGCGCATTAAGCAGGAACTGGGCACGCAGAAATGTTTCGTAAGCTTCAAGATTATGTGTATAACGCTTGGCAATACGTTGCTTCTCTTCGTTGGTCAATGTCACGGAAAGACTGTTTAATATTTTGCGGGTCACCTCATCCTGGATGGCAAACAGATCGATAAATTGTCGATCATAGCGCTCCGCCCACAGGATCGTGCCGTTATCCACATCGGTCAGGTGCACATTGATACGGATTGCCTGACCAATCTTGTTGACTTCGCCACTGATAACATAACGGGCATTAAAGGCCTGCTTGATTTTTTCCGGCGAGATGTTGCTGTCCTTGTATGCCAGGGTTGCGCTGGATGCCGTTACCCATAAACCGGAAAGCTTTGACAAGTCGGTCGTCAAATCACTGGTTAGGCCATCGGCGAGGTAATCGTCCCTGTCATCGGGACTAATGTTACGAAACGGCAGGACCACGATAGTGGGTTTTGTATCCAGCGCCTGTGCCATGCGTGCCAGTGAACCCGTGCCGGTTTCGCTTGAC
The DNA here is from genome assembly GCA_050116415.1 of Thioalkalispiraceae bacterium. Lineage (GTDB taxonomy): Bacteria > Pseudomonadota > Gammaproteobacteria > UBA6429 > Thiohalophilaceae > JARRJY01. Next base: position 8,926 of record JASFOS010000070.1, on the reverse strand, counting down.
GGTACATATATAAGAATGATGATCCCGAGGATCGATGCCATCATTACCCCGCCAAGGACAAACCATGGCCGGGTTCTGGCGGATTTTTTCTCGATCAGGCGTACCGTGTTATTTTCATCCGCTTCACCCCGCGCCGGTTGCCGAGATGAATCGACACGCACACCAGCAACCAGCCGATAGCCTTTTTTCGAAATTGTCTGGATATACCGCGGGGCCTTTTTGTCATCCCCCAGGGCATCACGCAGCTTGTTGATGGCCTTGGCCAGGGCATCGTAACCCACCACGGTGCCCTGCCAGACCTGCGCTTCCAGTTCCTGTCGGCTGAAGACTTCGCCGGGTTTGGTGGCCAGCGTGACGAGCACCGCCATCACCTTCGGCTCCAGCGAAACCGCTTCACCATCCTTTTCAATCACGCTAAGGCCGGGTTTGACCAGCCAATCGGCCAGCCAGAAAGTCTGCTGTTGCTCCAGGTTTACCAATCTGCGCCCTCCAGGACGAATTTACTCACAGTATAACTTATTGATCCTAAAGCAGAATAAAAAAGTCCAAAAAGCGTCAACTTATCTACCGGTCTTTTTTGCCGCGAATGGCTAAGTTTCGTATCAAACGCCGCAACGATCAAACCCAGCAAAGACGATAAGGATCGCAAAGGAGAGGATCATGAACCTGACAAAACTCATTGTATTGGCCAGCATGTCCTGGCTGTTGCTGAACCCACCTGCCTTGCAGGCCGCAAACTTCGAAGACAGCAAGATCAGTCACGTCGCGTACCCCGACTGGTTTAGCAATAACCCCTTCCTGGAACTCAATGAAGAGCTGGCCAACGCACGTGCCTCAGATAAGCAGGGGTTAATGGTGCTCTATACCACGGAAGGCTGTTCTTACTGCGCCGTGTTCGTGGAAAAGAGCCTGCGCGATCCCGACATTGCCGCAACGGTCAAACAACATTTTAATTCAGTGGGGCTGGAGATATTTGACGATACCTCCCTCGTCACCCCACAGGGCCAGGAAACCACGGTAAAAGCCTTTGCCAAACAGGAAGGCGTCATGTTTTCACCCACCATTTTGTTTTATGACCAGGAAGGTAAACGCGTATTACGTATTACCGGTTACCAGTCGCCTGAGCGATTCAAGACAAGCCTGCGTTATGTGATTGGCAAACATTACCAGTCACAGACCATGGCTGACTACGTGCAAAGCATTTCAAAGCCTGAAGCCACACCGCTATCGACGGCCCGACTACGAGAAGACCCGTTATTTACCAGGCCACCGTACATTTTACAGCGAAACGTGATAGCAGCCAGCCAACCCCTATTAGTGATTTTTGAAAAAACGGCCTGTGAAGAATGTGACGCCTTTCATGACAAGGTACTGGCTGACAAACAGGTACGTGATTCACTCAAGCGTTATGATGTCGTGCGACTGGATAGCCGGGATAAGAAAACCGTCATTATTCGACCCGATGGGAGCCGCACCACGCCGGCAAGCTGGTATCAACAGCACGGTTTCAGCCGGACCCCCGCCTTGCTGTTTTTTAATGAATCGGGGCAGGCCGCGATAAAAACGGATAACCTGGTCATGCAGCAACGCATGATGAATTCAATCCAGTACGTGAATGAACGTGCCTACACAAAAGGCTGGAGCTATCAACGGTTTGCCAGAAGCAAAGCCATCGAAAGAAACCGCAAAAAAACGGCTAACCTCAATTAAGGTTAAGCCAGGGCATAAAAAATACGGGTGGAATGGTGTTTACCCTGCTCTCGGTTATTCTTTGTTATGTCGCTACCGCCTTTTGGATCAGTGGAATTAAAGGCTCGGGTAACTGCACCTTACCGGAAAGTGCAAACGCGTGGGCATCCGGCGTCATTTTGCGCCAGGTTTTGCGAATGATATCAATCCACTTGTCTTCATCGTACTCAGGATGCTTCTCGGCAAACGCGAGCATGTAATGTTCGATAAACACCAGCGCCGCGACGTCTTCCAGCAACTGCGTGTCTGTGTTTTTCTTGAGCTGTTTTTTACCCACGGCTTTTTTGACCCGTTCCAGGGCCTCATCATCATAACCCACCCGGGCCATGATCTCGGCAACCTTATCCGCGTGAAAGGTATATAGCGCGGTGCGCCACAGGTGGTAGCCTTTACGGTTCATCGGGTAATCACTGCGCGGTGATTTCCAGCGCTGGATATGCTGGCCCCGAATCGCCAGCCTGGCCACCTCGTCCGCCTCGGGTTTATAGCGCTCCAGCATGTCCGACATGCGATGCGAATACAGCAACTCTTTCGGCCATTCCTTGCCATCCGCCACTTCAGTATTCGGATCTTCACTGTTGGCCGCATCCATCAGTTCGACAGCTTGCTCGAAGGCTTGTTGGGTCATGCTCATTCTCCAAAATACCGGGGTTAGCTTTAAAAATAGAATAATTGAACAGAGACAGAGTATAGTTTTCTCAGCGATTTGAAACAATGTGTTTCTGAACCCGGCTTATCCGCCTTGGCCTTTAGTAATCGTACTCTACTCTCTACCCTTTGATACCATCCAGGGCGGTTATTTCTTCTGCCTTACCCAGCTTGATCGATTTTTCAAGCACCGATTTATCCATAAAAATCGTCTCATTAGTGGTAAGGTTATGGACCTGCCACTTGCTCCCCTCATCAGCAACAATCTCGATTTGCATGCCTGAAATCATAAACTTCTTGCCAATCATTGATTTAAATTTACCTCGAGATATTACAAGGGCAAGGTGTTTTCTACCCTGGGCCTAAATATTGACCCTGTATATTTCCACTAATGGTTTTCTCTCTATCAGGCTTGCCGCTTGTTTGCATACATCCTTTTATCAGCAATCGTGAGTAACTCGTCATGACTCTGCGCATCATCCGGATAAATGGAATAACCGATAGTAATCCCGACAGATAACTCGACTTCACCAAGGTTGAATTTCTGTTCAAATGCTTGATGAATTTTTTCTGATACATGATGAACACTCTCGATATCATCAATATTTTCCAGGATCAGGATAAACTCATCACCACTACGACGTGCAAGCGTATCACCGGAGCGGGTACAGGCACGCAACCTCTCAGAGGCGCTAGTTAATAATTTGTCACCAACATCATGCCCATATTTATCATTGATCTTTTTAAACTCATCCAGATCCATAAAGAATACTGCAAGTTTTGAATTCCTTCGTTTCGCCTGTGGCAGCGCGTGCTGCAACCTGTCTAACATGAGATTCCTGTTTGCCAGACCAGTAAGACTGTCGTGATTGGCAAGATAAAAAAGGTGCCCGGCCTCCTGGGCGCGATGTATCTCTGACATCCTGTAGAATCTTAAATATTTCAGGAGCAGGTAGAAAGATAGTGCGGCTACGGCAGCAAACACGCTCAGCAACCAAAAATTAAAAACCGACAAGCCAAGCTGTTTGTTAATATTCAATACAAATGGCTGCGTTTTGCTATCCAGCTTGATGTTGAGTGACAGGTTCGGTAACAAAAAAGATTCAAGCTGACTCATCTCTGCTGCTGGCTGGTTATATAAATGGCCTCTTTTATCATTCGCATCAAAATCACTATGATGCAACGTAATTCCATAATCCGGCATTTCTTCCGGCATATCTTTTAACAGGCTTTTTGCCAGGATAACCAGCATCACGTAACGATCTTCTATGTCATATGCGTGAGTATACAACCTGTTATTTCCTTGTTTAATCGGTCGGTGAATCAAGTAAGCGAGATGTCCCTCAACCAGGGTAAAAGGTCTTGTCGCCACAGGCATGTGCAGTCGTGCCGAAGCACGCAATGAGTCTGTAAATATTTTATTCGAGTTTAGATCTAACCCAAGAACTTGATACGATTCTGGCGGGAATGGCTCCATGAAGATGATTGGCATATAAAAATTTTTTCCCACGGCCTCACGCCATTGACGGTCTTCTTCGTAGCCAAAAGAGCGTATTTGAAAGTGCGCTGATATGTTTTCCTGGAAATTTTTTTCGTACGATTCTTTATTTTTCGCATCTACTTTTTCAATAATTTCAAACATAAAAATATGCGGATATCGTTCCAGCATTTGTCTTGCATAAATACGTATTTTGTTTCGATCAATTTCACCCATCGCACCAACTGATGCAGCAAAACCTTCGACCACCGTTTCATTGGTGCGAATTTGGTCGCTAACCAGGTGATATACGTTCATCGCCTTTGCATTAAATTCATTCCGGGCAGAATGGATACTCGACTGAACAACCACACTGCCGAGTGTGGCCCACAGTATTATCCATAACAGGATTGCGATCGGATAAATTCGTTTTGATGTATAGTTTTTATTTTCCATAGATAATCACATCAAATAAAAAGCCCGCTTAGGGAGAACAATACGTACCACGGGGAAATTAACACAAATATTCTATTTAGCTTAACTCTATACTATTACTCACTGCCCGGACTTTGCGCTGCCCCAGAATATTTCCTGTTATTCTAAAGAAAGCGACACCTTTATTCCAATTAAATCCCCTCCCGCTTCAACCAACCCTGTTATAATGATCCGCCGCTAGATACCCAGATTATGAGACTTCAAAAAACACCATGAATATCAATGGCATTTGCATTTCATCAACCTCTGACGAGCACGGCCCGATTTATGTTTACCAGACAAGGTCCAGCCGGATTCTCAGCTTTAACGGGAAAATCCAGCAAAGTTGCATGAAATTAAAAGACATTAATGGCCTGGCACACGGATACACCCGGGCCATGATGTCAGGTTTATTGTTTGTTCCTGAAGTGAAAAACGCGACCATCATGGGGCTGGGGGCAGGCTCAATGGCGAAAAGCCTGCTGCATAGTTTTCCCGAGCTAGAGATAGACGCGATTGAATACCGCGAAGCAGTGGTGAATATCGCGAAAAAATATTTTTACCTGCCCGACACTGATCGTCTCACCATCCATATTGATGATGCCATCGGCTACATGAAACACAACCGCGAACAAAGTGACATTATCTTTTCAGACCTGTTCAACACTGATGGTATGGAACCGAAACAGGTGCACTCAGCCTATTTACGCAATTGTAAAAATGCACTTAACGAACAGGGTGTACTCGTCCTCAACCTCTGGCGCCAACCACATCAATCGCCTGATGAGTTAGAAGAATTATTGGCGCGCGAATTTCAGGACAGCCTGATCAATTTCGAAGTGGAAAGCGGCAATACCATCGTGCTCGCGTTCAAGAACGCCATTCCCACAATGAAAAGAAACGAACTGCTCGCCATGGGCAAGTGGTTACAGGAAAAAATGAACATCCCGGTCGAACGTTATGCCCGTTTACTCTGGAGTAGGCAGCAACATAAGTTCGGGGTGGAGTAAAGAAAATCAAGAATTTTTCATTTCCTCTTTTTCTAAAATACTTATTCCTAATATCAGTTTTTCCGATAAACCTTGAGCACATTTGTTAACTGCATGATTTTATCCGAGACTTTTTGCAACTGCTCGAGATCCTGTATTTCCAGCACAATTTGTATATCCGCCATTTGTGTATCTTTATTTGACATGGTTTGAACACTAATAACGTTGACTTTAAGGTCGGTCACTATATTTGTAATGTCTCTCAATAGTCCAGGGCGATCCATCGCCTGGATGACCAGGCCGACTTCGAAAACCTGGTTATCATGACTGGACCAATCAACGGATATCAACTGTTTTTGCTTGTCATGTTCAAGGTTAAGGATGTTGACACAATCCTTGCGGTGCACGGAAACGCCTTTACCACGCGTAATAAACCCGATGATTTCATCACCCGGCACCGGTTTACAGCACGGCGCCATCGTGGTTAACAGGTTACCCACCCCGCTAACACTAACCGCCTGGTTATCCGCTTTACTCACCGTCCTGCTCGACCTGGGTATGCTCGGTAAGGGTTTAACGGATTCATCCGCATAGAGCTGGTTTAAACCGGCAATTAACTGGCCCGTGGTGATATCACCGCGACCGACCCTGGCCTGCCATTCTTCTTCTGTTTGTACTTTGAAATGTTTTAGCGTTTTAGCCGTATCGGGGTGCTTGATATTCAGGCGTTTCAGCTCGCGCTCGATGATCGCTTTGCCATCAGCGACATTCTGCTCGTAATCCTGCTGACGAAACCAGGCCTTGATTTTTGCCCGCGTGCGGTTACTGGCGATATAGCCCAGGTTAGGATTCAACCAGTCGCGGCTTGGCCCGGAATTTTTCGCGGTGAGAATTTCCACCTGCACCCCGTTTTCGAGTTTAGTAGTCAACGGCACGATCTGGCCATTCACCTTGGCGCCGCGACAATTATGGCCCACCTCGGTATGGATGCTATAGGCAAAGTCGACCGGGGTAGCGCCCTGTGGTAAATCGATCACCTTGCCGTCCGGGCTTAACACGAACACCCGGTCGGAAAACAGTTCCGTTTTAAAACTCTCCAGCAGTTCTTCTTCATCACTTTCCGGTGTTTCCAGTAATTTTCGGATCGAGTGAATGGTTTTTTCCAGCACTTCATCCTGCTCGGTGCGTTCCTTGTAACGCCAGTGCGCGGCGACACCGTACTCGGCAAACTCGTGCATGGCCCAGGTCCTGATCTGGATTTCGACCGGTTTACCCTCAGGCCCGTAAACGGCGGTATGTAAACTCTGGTAACCGTTTTCCTTGGTATTGGCGATGTAATCATCAAACTCTTTACTAATATGGTGCCAGCGCCCATGAATCAGGCCAAGCGCGGTATAACATTCCGTTACCGTGTTAACCGTCACCCGGATTGCGCGCACATCAAACAGTTCTGAAAAAGGGACATCTTTGCGTGTCATTTTCGACCAGATACTATAAATGTGTTTCGGCCTGCCATAGACCGTGGCCTCAATACCGGCATCTTCGAGCATAGACTTCATTTCCGTGACGACCTGGTTGATATAGGTTTCGCGTTCGTCCCTTTTTTCCTCCAGCATTTTCGCAATGCGCTTGTAGGTTTCAGGTTCCAGGTATCGAAACGAGAGATCTTCCAGCTCCCATTTCAATTGCCCAATCCCCAGGCGATTGGCAATTGGGGAAAAAATTTCCAGCGTTTCGGCGGCAATCGCTTTCTGTGTTATCTCGTCTGCGCTGGCTAGTTCCCTGAGACGCTGTACCCGGTAGGCCAGCTTGATGAGCACCACGCGCACATCATCCACCATGGCCAGCAACATGCGTCTCAAGCGCTCGGCCTGCTCATGGCTATCCATCTTGTTGGCTTTAAAGCCATGCAGTTTTTCGATACCGTGCACCAGGTGCAGGATATCGTCACCAAATTCGTTCTGAATCACCTTGTAAAAATCAGCGGTGCGTAAGCGGCTGTCGCTGAGCAAGCAGACAATAATCGTCTTTTCATCAACACTTAACTGGCTGAGCAATATCGCGACGTCCAGGCTGCTGGGCAACTCAGAGGCGACACCCTGCACCTCCCAGGCATACTGGCAGGCTTTTTCAAGTTGCTCTGAACTTTGATAAAGATGCGAGGAATTGTTAATCAGCTTTTCGATGTATTCCGAGACAGAATATTGCGAGGTGATATTTTTCCGCTGTTTGGTGCTTTTCATAACCTGGTAAAACTGGTCCCACTTACGATTTATCCGTTTTCATCCTGGTAAATCACCAATGAAAACATGGCGTATACTATAAGCCATATTCAACAAGAAACAACGCGTTTCTCACACTAAATATCGAGGATGTGGGTATTTTAATAGCTGGACAAGGCAGGCAAAAAAAATAATGCCGCACCCGCTCGACTGGCGGGCACGGCATCCATCTTAATAAATTAATTCTTTATAAGCATGCCAGGTTGCATGTCCCAGTACTGGCAGAATGACCAGCAAACCGAGGTAAAAGGTCACAAGCCCGAGCATGAATAATAGACCGATTAATGCCGCCCAAACCAGCATGGTCAACTTGTTCTGCATGACGGCTTTAATACTGGTGGCCATCGCGTTAAGCACACCTTCGCGGCGATCAAGAATCATTGGCCATGAAACGGCACTGCTAATAAATACCACGGCGGCCAGTGCGGCACCGGCCAACGCAAACAAGCCTATCATCTCGATACCTGCACCCGTGCGCCATAATTGTTCAAACAAAACCGTGACGCTCGTCGCCGTGTGACCAAAGTACAATGCGCCAATGATGGTGGCTAACCGTATCCAGGCAATCATCACCAGCGCATGGAACACCACCAGCAGTCCCATGTCCCGCCGTTTTTGTGTGAACGCAAACAACGAGGCGACAAAGCTGACTTTTTTCGTCTGCTCTGCCTGGCGACTGAGATCATACAGTCCCAGCGCGAGAAAAGGCGTGATAAGAAATAAACCTGTGACGAAAGTCAGCACCAGGATCGGCGACTGCCAGCTTGCCGCGGTGACCGCATAGGCCAACAGCACATACATCAGTCCATAAAAACTACTGGAAAAAGGTGTCCGCAGGTAATCACGCCAGCCTGAGGCAAGCCAGTTTAGTGGTGCATTCAAGGCAACCTGCCGGGTCCCCGCCAATTCGAACGTATTGTCCTGCTTAAACATGGTTTGTTGCATAACCCACCTCCTGGTCGTTTTGCTTTACACCAATATTTCCATTATCCCGCCATGAAACCTCGTGGATTGTTATGTTATCCAAAGGCACACCCAGGTACCTGGCGGAGACGGTTAAAAATTCGTGGATGGCAGGCTTCAACACCTGCTGATTCATGTCGCTAGTCGATAGTGTCTGGTGTTTAGCCATACAAATACCTCCATACAAGGTGAACTTCACCACAAATTTTATAAGGCAATACCTGACTGTTTTTGTCAGGTATAGTGATGTTATAGGGAACTCGCGCTGACATTTCAAGGCTTATTTGCTAACCAATAAATACCTTATTAACAGGACGTTAAATATGAATGCCCGTGTTAAAGCC
>JASFOS010000069.1:0-11275 GCA_050116415.1 Thioalkalispiraceae bacterium | reverse complement strand
CATTGATTAACGCGATCCGGGCGCGTAACAGGATGTCAGCAATTTCCTGTTTGGGGTAGTCCTGGTAAAAACGGCTGGTAGCGACCTGGGCATCAGCCAACTGCTGGTCATTGATATAACTATCGATAATCAACCTGCGCCATTGTGGCAACCACTGGGCAGTGATGGCGGCATCAGCCGGCAGATTCCAGACCAGGTTTTGTAAAATCGCCAGCGCTTTATCACCTTGCTGCAGGGTAATGTAGGCACGTGCCTGCTCTGTCTGTGCCCAGTAGATAAAATCAGCCGGTAAATGTGCCGGAAATTCATCGACACGCTGGGTCAATGCCTGCCAGTCACGACTTTGCTGATAGATCGCAATGCGCAGTTTTTCCCATTCCACCCACTTCTGCTTGTCTGCCAGCAGTTCAGGCTGCAACCGATCCATGGTACTGAGCGCCAGTTGTGCTGCGCCTCCCTGTGCCAGTCTGCGGATCTCATCCAGTTGCGAGGCATTACCCGACAAGGCAATGAAAAACAAGAACAGCAGCATACTAAGCTGATGTAACGGTTGTTTACCTGAAGGCGATACAGTTAACGACATAAATCCGGATATTATTATTCAAACTCACAATAAAAAACGGGTAGCACGCTTAATGTGTGCTACCCGTTTATTGCAATCTATCCTGAGCGTTTTAGCAAGCCAAAATCCATGGCTTTGTGAGCCGATAGATTATTTGGCGAGCTTTTCCTTGATACGTGCAGATTTACCTGAACGCTCACGCAAGTAATAAAGCTTGGCACGACGCACGTTACCACGACGTTTAACCTGGATTTCAGCCACGGTTGGGCTGTAAGTCTGGAATACGCGTTCCACGCCTTCACCGTTTGAAATCTTACGCACAGTGAAGGATGAGTTCAGTCCACGGTTACGCTTGGCAAGAACAACGCCTTCATAAGCCTGCAGACGTTCACGGTCGCCTTCCTTTACTTTTACCTGGACAACGACGGTATCACCGGGACCAAATTCCGGTACTTCGCGCGTCATCTGTTCGGCTTCTAATTGATCAATAATGTTGCTCATGGTTCACTCCCAAGCTCATTCAATCACAGATAATTCTGTTCGGTTACTCTGTTTCAAACTCACGGATAAACTCCGTCAGCAATGCCTGTTGTTCCTGATCCAGGTCCAGGCTTTCCAATAAATCCGGCCTACGCAGCCAGGTACGCCCCAGTGCCTGCTTGTTCCGCCAGCGTTCAATGGCCTTGTGATCGCCGCTTAACAACACGTCTGGCACCTGCATCCCGTCGACATCTTCGGGGCGCGTGTAATGGGGATGATCCAGCAAGCCCCTGACAAACGAATCCTGTTCCGCGGAGTCTTCATGCCCCAGCACATTGGGAATCAGGCGCGTCATGCCATCGATCATGACCATCGCGGCCAGTTCACCACCGCTCAGCACATAGTCGCCGATGGACCATTCCTCGTCGACCTCGGCACTGATGATACGCTCATCGACACCTTCATAACGTCCGCACACCAGCACAATCTCTTCACGGTTGGCCAGTTCCTGCAGCCCCCGCTGGGTCAGTTTTCGCCCCTGCGGTGACAGGTAAATTACCCGCGCACCTTTGCCGGCCGAAGCGCGCGCATCACGAATCGCTTCACGCAATGGCCCAACCATCATCACCATGCCAGGCCCGCCACCGTAAGGACGATCATCAACAGTATGATGGGTATCCTCGGTATAGTTGCGCGGATTCCAGGTTTGTAACTCAACCAGACCACGCTTGATGGCCCGCCCGGTAATCCCGTAATCCGTCAAAGACTGAAACATTTGCGGAAACAGTGTAACCACATTTATTCGCATCGTATTCTCCAGCTACAACCCGTGAATTTAAAAATCCGGGTCCCAATCCACTGTCATTGTCCCCGCTTGCAGGTCAATATCAGTGATAACACTGCCACGAATAAAAGGAATCAAGCGTTCCCGTCCATCTTCAGCTTTAACCACCAGCACATCATTGGCACCGGTTTCCATTAAACTGGTTACTTTCCCCAGGTCTACCGCCTCAAGCGTGAAGACCTGCAGGCCTTGCAAGTCGTGCCAGTAAACTTCCCCGGGACCGGTTTCCGGCAGCTGCGCCCGGGGTATGGCAATTTCGCTTCTGACCAGCATTGCCGCCTGGTCACGATCCTCACAACCGTCCAGTTGTGCCACCAGTCCCTTGCCATGAACCCGTCCAGCCAGGACTTTGCGAGGCTGCCACTGCCCGCCGATGGATAAATACCAGGGCGAGTAGTTAAGTATGTTTTCCCGGGGTTCGGTATCCGAATGAACCTTGAGCCATCCTTTTACCCCAAACACACCGGAGATACGGCCTAACTTGACCATATTGTCTGTAGCATCTGCACTCATCAGGCGGGTTTCCTGTTCATCACAAATACTACCGGGGTCTAATCAACCCCACGATGTCATCTCTTAGGCAGCGGCGTTGTCTTTCAGCAACTTGCCGACGCGCTCTGACGTTTGTGCACCCTGACCCACCCAGTGCTCAATGCGTTCCTGGTTGATGTTCAGGCGTACTTCACCGCCCTTGGCCTGTGGGTTAAAAAAGCCAACACGCTCAATATAGCGGCCATCACGGCGGTTACGGCTGTCAGTGACAACAATGTGATAAAAAGGACGCTTTTTAGCGCCACCACGAGCTAAACGAATGGTTACCATGCGTTTAAAATCCTCATCAAAACAAATAAAATCAGGCCGTCACGGCATTTGCCGGACAGCCATCGACTAAGAGGGCGCATTTTACTGAAAATTACGGAAAAGTGAAGGGCTTAGGCTGATTTTCCTGTGAAATCAGGCCAAAAACCCACATATTTGTCCGCCTCACATGAATCCGGGGGGAAGCTGGCCTTTCATACCCCGCAGCATGTTTTTCATGCCACCCTTGCCGGCTTTTTTCATCATCTTCTGCATCTGCTGGAATTGCTTGAGCAAGCGGTTTACGTCCTGAACCTGCAGGCCACACCCAGCGGCAATGCGGCGTTTGCGCGAGCCCTTGATCACGGCGGGAAAACGTCGCTCATGGGGAGTCATGGAATAAATGATCGCTTCCATGTGCGCCATGTGCTTGTCATTGACCTGGTCCAGCGCCCCTTGCGGCACATTGGGCATGCCGGGTAGCTTGTCCAGCAAGCTGGCCATGCCGCCCATTTTTTTCATTTGCTGGAACTGCATCAGCAGGTCATTCATATCAAAGCCCTTGCCTTTTTTGACCTTTTCCGCCAGTTTCTGGGCTTCTTCCACGTCAACGCTGCGCTGCACATCTTCCACCAGACTGACCACGTCACCCATGCCCAGTATCCTGGAAGCAACGCGATCAGGATGAAAGGCTTCCAGTGCCCCGGTTTTCTCGCCAACGCCGAGGAACTTGATCGGTTTGCCGGTAATGTGGCGAATCGAGAGCGCCGCACCACCGCGTGCATCACCGTCCGTCTTGGTCAGCACCACCCCGGTCAGGGGTAAAGCCTCATCAAACGCCTTGGCGGTATTGGCGGCATCCTGGCCAGTCATGCTATCGACCACGAACAGGGTTTCGACCGGGTTAATAGCGGCATGTAAGCGCTTGATTTCGCTCATCATGTCATCATCGATGTGCATACGACCCGCGGTATCCACGATCAACACGTCTTTATGCTGCACCCGGGCCTCCTGCAACGCGGCCCTGGCAATATCGACCGGATCCTGGGACGCCTCGCTGGGAAAGAAACTGGCATCCACTTCGGCCGCCACGGTTTTCAACTGCTCAATCGCCGCCGGGCGGTAAACGTCGGCACTGACCACCATCACCGACTTTTTCTGGTTTTCTTTCAGCCAACGTGCCAGCTTGGCCACCGTGGTGGTTTTACCCGACCCCTGCAAGCCGGCCATCAGGATTACCGCGGGGGGGGCGGCATTGAGGGACAAACCGTCATTGGCCTCGCCCATCAGGGCAACCAGCTCGTCATTGACGATCTTGATGAACGCCTGGCCCGGGCTCAAGCTCTTGTGCACATCCTCACCGACGGCGCGTTCGCGCACATGCTCGATAAAATCTTTGACCACCGGTAAGGCCACGTCGGCTTCCAGCAGTGCCATGCGCACTTCACGCAAGGTGTCCTTGATATTTTCTTCACTTAAACGCCCGACACCGCGCAAATTGCGCACGGTTTTACCCAGGCGTTCCGTCAATCCGTCAAACATAGAAATTTCTCGATCGAATTCAAACTAAGATGGGCACTATGATACCACGACCCTGCATCAGGGTTGCACCATAGATATGGTGGGCTTCATGACAGGGCGTTACAAGGTAAAGGCGTCGCCACTGGACAAGCGGTGAATCGTGCGGCCATTGATCGCCTTTTTACACTCCTCGAAAATGGCGTTTTCCTCGCCGGGTTTGTTATGGGTGATGTAAATATCCGGTTGGTGCTTGAGTTTTTTCAAATCTGCCGCCAGCAGTTCCGCGCAGTAATGCCCGGCTTGCTGGCTCAGTAGCAGGTCTTTGTTTAAAAAGGCAGATTCAACGATCAGCATATCCAGGCTATCGTGTTTGTTGAGCGCTTCCCAGAAGGTGTCATTGGTGCAGGTATCACCACTGAAGGCAAAGGACCTGTCCTCGCAGGCGACCCGGTAGCCTACCCCGGGGACCAGGTGGTTGACCGGGATCATTTCAATCTGGCAATTTTCCAGTTCAGCCACTTCACCAGGCTGCATTTCCTGGTATTTGAGGACCGGATTTTCCGCGCTGGGCAAGCGGGTGAAATCGGGCCAGATAACATTATTGAAAATATGGCGACGTAAAGCTTCAAGCGTCACGGCCAGGCCATGTATCACGATGGGTGCCTGGATGCGCTCGAAAACGCTGTCCACCAGGAAAGGGATATGTGAAATATGATCAAGGTGGGAATGGGTCAAAAAGATATGCTGCACATTCGCCATATGATCCAGACTGAGGTCCCCGACACCGGTACCCGCATCAAATAAGATATGCTCATTCAGCAATAGCGTGGTGGTTCGCAAACCGGAACCGACTCCGCCGCTACAGCCCAGTACTCTGAGATCCATATTCAGTTCACCTCTGGATTCAATACCATACTGATCATGTTGTGGATTGTTGTAGCGCATGTCACGATCAAGCATAGTTACGTCCCTGTTCCAATTTTCACCTTGTCTTGTGTCGATTTGGCAATTAATGGCAGATTCTCTGCATCCTCTGCGGTAGTAGCCATTAATCATGCCATAATGCTAGTAAACCAAAATGCGTCAGTGGTCACAAGTTATCAAATGCTGCTTATTTCCCGGCCAGTTGGCCAGAGTCACTGAAAATTCAATTTTGACTCTTCTATCACTTTCAACCATGTGCGATGATTCCGCCTGGCCTGGAAAAAATACTCAAAAATGGATACCTCACTGATTAGTATTGCTGCGATTATTATTTACCTGGTATCAGGTAGCCTGCTCTGGCTTGGTCTACAGGATAAGGCGAAATCGCTGGCAAAATCCCGTATTTTGCTGTTGGCAACGCTTGCGACTCTGCTGCATTTAGGGGTGATTTATCAGCACACCTTTACTACGCAGGGTATCGACATTGGCTTTTTCAATATCATTTCCCTGGTCGGCGGGCTGATTGCCTTATTGCTGATCATCGCTTCCTTGAAACAACCGGTGGAATGCCTGGGCATTATCGTCTTCCCGGTGGCGGCCCTGAGTCTCGGCCTGCGCAAACTGGACCCGGAAGCCTATTACCTGACTCAAAATCTGCCCGGCGGGCTCGAGTTCCATATCCTGGTTTCCATCCTGGCCTACAGCCTGCTGAGTATTGCCGTGGTTCAGGCTATCCTGCTCTATTTACAGGAAAGTCACCTGCGCAACCGGCATCCGGGTGGTTTTATTCGCTCACTGCCGCCGCTGGAAACCATGGAGAGCCTGCTGTTTTCCATGATCGGCCTGGGTTTCATTATCCTGACGATTTCCCTGATCAGTGGCCTGTTTTACCTGGATGATATCCTGGCCCAGCACCTGGTACATAAAACCGTGCTGTCATTCGGCGCCTGGTTGTTATTCGGAATTTTACTCTGGGGTCGCTACCAGTTTGGCTGGCGCGGGCGCACGGCAATTCGCTGGACCGTGAGTGGTTTTACCCTGCTGGTACTGGCGTATTTTGGTAGCAAATTTGTTATCGAACTGGTCCTGGCCCGTTAAACCTGCTGCAGTCTCTATGCCAGTTCAGGCCGCTTTACTACTTGACTGTCCTGTTCTTTTGCTTCGTAATATTCACTAGTTAAATCACACGAGGTTTATCCCCGATTGGACGACATTCCGCTTAGTGTGCTCATCAGCGCACTTGTTCTACTGATATTTATTTCCGGCTTCTTTTCCGGATCAGAAACCGGGCTGATGAGCTTGAACCGCTACCGCTTGCGCCACCTTGCCGACAAGCAACACAAGGGAGCCATGCGTGCCCATCGCCTGCTGGGCACCCCGGACAAACTCATTGGCCTGATTCTGCTGGGCAACAACTTCGTCAATATCGCCGCGGCATCACTGGCGACCATTATCGGTATGCGTTTGTGGGGTGAAACCGGGGTACTGGCTGCACCTTTTTTCCTCACTGCCATCGTGCTGATCTTTGCGGAAGTCACCCCGAAAACCATTGCCGCCTTGCATCCTGAGCGTTTTGCGCTGCCCTCGGCATTTATTCTTGAACCCTTACTGAAAGTCATGTATCCGTTTGTGTGGCTGACCAACCTGGCAACGCGGGGAATTTTTAAAATCCTGGGGATTTCTCTACAACAAAGTGCCGATACCCTGAGCAAGGAAGAACTGCGCATCGTGGTCAATGAAGCCGGTGCCATGATTCCGCAACGCCACCAGAAAATGCTGCTGGGTATCCTTGACCTGGAGAAAGTCAGCGTAGATGACATCATGATCCCGCGTAATGAAATCATCGGTATCGATCTGGATGATGACTGGGATGACATCGTCAAGCAACTGACTGAAACCCAGCATACCCGCTTACCGGTGTTTGAAAATGATATCGATCATGTCATCGGCGTCATACACATGCGAAACGTGGTGCAATTCTTCAAGAGCGAGCAGGCCGACAAAGACGGCTTCATCAAGTTGATACGTGACGCCTACTATGTGCCCAGCGGTACGGCGCTAAATACCCAGCTATTGAATTTTCAGCATGAGCGACAACGCAATGCCCTGGTGGTCAATGAATACGGGGATATCCAGGGACTGGTGACACTGGATGATATTCTTGAGGAAATTGTGGGTGAATTTACCTCGGATCCCGCCGATTTGAGCAAGGACATCCACCAACAGGAGGATGGGAGTTACCTGATTGATGGAAGTACCACGGTGCGTGATCTCAACAAGGCCATGGGCTGGGAACTGCCCATCGAAGGGCCCAAAACCCTCAACGGCCTGATCATTGAATACCTGGAGCATATACCGGAACAAGGCACCAGCCTGTTACTGGAGGACGAATATCCCATCGAAATTGTGCAAACCACCCAGAATGCGGTGAAGACCGTTCACGTTGATCCCAACTATAAAAAAACCGGGACTGACTAATATTCAGACAATGCGCTTGCCACCGGCATTGCCACTTGCGACGAAAGTGTGAAATATCCCGATAAACGGGACAATCTGCTCTATCCTTGCCTGCAATGTTGTACAAGAGGATTAAATACGGTCTATAATCCCAAGATAAATATAGAATTTTTGGGGTGGATGCGTGTCAAAACTGACGCTCTCTTTCAAGGGCAGAATATTAAAAGTGTTTCCTGTACTTAACGGGAGCATGCTGATTGGCAGTGATCCCTCCTGCACCATCCATATCGATAGCCTGGCCCTGCAACCCCAGCATGCCCGTATCGATACCGAAAACCAGGTGTCCAAACTGGTTGATCTGGGTTCGGAGGAAGGCACCTATGTTAACCAGGAACGGATTACCGAACACGTACTGAAAAACGATGACCTCATCCGTATTGGTAAACACAACATGATTTACTCTTACGAAGAGGTGCCTGACCGGGCGGAAGTGCCGCCTCCTCAACCCGCAGTGGCTGAAGAAGCGACCGAAGATTCCACCGCCAGTCTGACCATGGAACTGGAAGTGCGCTCCGGCTTCCTGCAAATCATGAGTGGCGCCAACCTGGGCAAGACCATGAGCCTTAACCGCGCCATGACCAACCTGGGTAAGCCGGGTGTTGCCACGGCGGTGATCGCCAAACGCAATGAGGGCTATTTCATTTCTCACCTGGAAGGCAAACAGTCCCCGACCATCGGCAACAAACCGATTGGCGAGAAAGCCGAAAAACTCCATGACGGTGACGTTATCCAGATCGGCAACGTCAAGATGCAGTTTTACCTGGAATAACAACCCCATACCCGAGGTAAGCCATGAGCGAACAGGAACAACGTCATTTCCATCGCATTCCCTTTGATGCCGAAGTGACTGTGCTGGGTTCCCGCCGTGGGCAACAATGGAAACTGCAGCTACTGGATATCAGCCTCAAGGGTGCAATGATCGTCAAACCCGATGACTGGCAGGGTGAAGAAGGCGAAGCTTTCCATCTTGATATTCGCCTCGATGGCGCTGAATCCAGTGTAAAACTCGCCATGGATGCCAGCGTGGCGCATATCGAAAAAGATCGCATTGGCTTCAAGTGCGAAAACATGGATCTGGATACAGCCACCCATCTGCATCGCCTGGTCGAACTCAACCTGGGGGACGAGACACTGCTGGAGCGTGATCTGGCCGAGTTAATTGGCGTTAAACCTGCCTGAGCGCTTCATCCAGGCGTGTCACACCAATCACTTCCAGTCCCTGGATCGCTTCCCTGGGCATATTGGCCTTGGCAACCAGGGCACGCTTGAAGCCATGTTTGACCGCTTCCTGTAAACGTTCCTGGCCATTGGGCACCGGACGAATTTCACCCGCCAGCCCCACTTCACCGAACACCACCAGGTCCTGGGGCAAAGTCTGGTTTCGCAAGCTGGACATCACCGCGAGCAACACCGCCAGATCGGCACCGGTTTCGGTGACCCGCACACCGCCGACCACGTTAGCAAACACGTCCTGGTCCGAGGTAAAAATCCCCGCGTGACGATTCAGCACGGCCAGAAGCATCGCCAGGCGATTATGCTCCAGCCCGGTAGTCACCCGACGCGGGTTGCTAAGATGACTTTCATCCACCAGTGCCTGCACCTCGACCAGCAACGGGCGACTGCCTTCCAGGGTCACCATGATCACGCTCCCGGGCACCGCTTCCTCATGGCGTGACAGGAAAATCGCCGACGGGTTATTCACTTCGCGCAGCCCCTTGTCGGTCATGGCAAATACACCCAGCTCGTTAACCGCGCCAAAGCGGTTTTTTATGGCACGAATCAGTCGATAACGACTGCCACTGTCCCCTTCGAAATACAACACCGTGTCCACCATGTGCTCCAGTACCCGAGGTCCGGCCAGCGTGCCTTCCTTGGTAACATGCCCGACCAGGAACAGGGCGGTCCGGGTTTGCTTGGCATAACGCACCAGTTGGGCCGCACTTTCCCTGACCTGCGCCACCGCACCCGGTGCCGACTGCAGCACATCGGTATATACCGTTTGAATAGAATCAACCACCAGCACCTGGGGGTTTTCTTTTTGTGCGGTGGCAAGAATATTCTCGACCCGGGTTTCGGCGAGTAACTGGACATTTTCGCCCGGCAAGCCCAGCCGGTGTGACCGCATACTTACCTGCTGCAGCGACTCTTCCCCGGTGATATACAAGGTCTTCTGCTGTTGCGCCATGGCTACCACGGTTTGTAACAGCAAGGTTGATTTACCGATCCCCGGATCACCACCAATCAACACCACCGAACCGGGAACCAGGCCTCCCCCAAGGACACGATCAAACTCCTCAATACCGGTTTGATTGCGCGACACGTCATCCGGGGTCACCTCATCCAGTAATTGCACCTGGCTGATGCCCGCCTTCCCGGCAAAACCGGCAAAGCGCGGGTTAGTTTTATTACTGGGTGCAACCGCGGTGACTTCGACCAGGGTATTCCATGCGCCGCAGTCCCCGCATTGTCCGGACCATTTGGGTGCCTGGGCACCACATTCGCTACAACTATAGACTTGTTTTGTTTTTGCCATGATGGTTTGTCAGTTCTGGTATCAACACTGTTAAGCCATGTTAACACAGGGCATACGCCATTTTTTGCTCATGTTGTCATACTTCCGACACGATTTTCATGTAACATTACAAGCATGTTACAGATTGATCTTGTCGACCAGAGAGCCTGCCATGTCTTCATCCTCATGGGTTAAACAGGTTATTGCTTACAAAAAATCCGCATTGGCCAAACAGGCGGAAGCGCCCATGGCCAAACTGGCAAGCCGGTGTGCCGAAGTCTGGGAGGATCCGGATCGCCTGGACGATGTTCTCCAGGAAGCCATGGCGGAACTACCTCACTGCGACCTGATCTTCGCGGTGGATACCAACGGCATTATTATTTCGTCCAACGTGGAAACCGACTACCGTGATGAAAAATGGCGTGGCCGCGATATGAATGGTCGCCCTTTCATGGAGGGTACCCTGCCCTATAAAGGCTTCACCATCTCCCCGGTCTATATCAGCACCCACAACATGAAGTCCTGCATCACCGTGATGCAGGCGGTTAACAAGGATGACCGGGTGCTCGGCTTTATCGCGGCAGACTTTGATGTCGACCATCTTCCCGTCGAGCAAAGCAAGCAGATTTATGACACCGGCTGGCGCCAATATAAAGGTGACCCGGCGATACGCGGCACATTATTTCTGCAGGAGCGCGTCAAAAGCGCCATGGATGCGCGGCTGGATGAAGTCATGGACGCGGTCCTCGACATGCTCCTGGAACATGGTGTGTTTCATTTTAAAATTCACTTTTCCAGTTCGCGCATGAGTTTCTGGCACGTTCAGGATCCTTACGATTACAAAATACACATGGTGGATGATATCCTGGATCCGGAAAGCTGCCTGGCCTTTCCGCGCGTGCCCTATACGGAACGCGCAACGATTCCCAGGGAAAAAATCAAAGATATCCTGGATATGTTCAAGATGTTACGAAATGCAGATGAAACGGTCTACCTGCGTTCAGCTTCATTAAACATTGTTAATGGAATGGTTGGCCTGACTTTCAGTTGCGATGGTTCACACTACCTACACTATACTGACTTTCTGGCGATGGATCGCGACTTCTGGTTTGGCAAA
>JASFOS010000068.1:0-11304 GCA_050116415.1 Thioalkalispiraceae bacterium | reverse complement strand
CGGCCTTGCTACGCTCGGCCAGCCCCTGGGTAATGGCTGAGAACCTGCTCAACCTGTTTGCCGAGCTCACCCTGAAACATATTCAGCTACCTGACTCACCCGAAGACTTTATCGCCCAAATGCAAACCGCTTATGGTGATTCGGCTCATCAATTTTCCGCCCTGGGGCAGGAAGCCAACCTGATTCACACCCTGTGGCAGGCCTGGCACACCCAGTTAAAAGCCGATAATTTGCATGATACTCATAGTGCCTATTTGCATGGCCTGGCTAACAGCATAAACGGATTGGATCGCACGCGGTATTTTTACCTGGCGGGTTACCAGCAATTTGATCCCGCCGAACTGGAATGGCTCCAGCAACTTATCAAGCTGCAGCGTGTTACCTTGTTGTTACAGGGTAATGCACAGGCTACCGGAAAAACCTGTCATCCTGACACGCCCTTATTTAATATCGCCAGGCAACTATCCCTGCCCGTTACCAGGTCAGCGCAATCGCACTGCTCTGAGTTGCTAGACGAGGTCTTCAACAGCCATAAGGCACCACTACTGCAACGTGCCATGCGTATCAAACAACTGATTCCGCAAAGTCCGTTAGCCGGACGTCTACAGGTATTTGCCGCGCATAATGCCGAGCAGGAAGCCCAGGCCATTGAACTGCAAGTACGACGCTGGCTGAAGCGCGAGCATGAAATCAGGTCAATTGCCATCGTTACCGAGAACCGTCGCCTGGCACGACGCGTCAGGGCGCTGCTGGAACGTAGCCAGGTCCCGTTGCAGGACGCCGCCGGCTGGGCGCTCTCAACCACCAGTGCCGCCGCAACCGTTGAACGCTGGCTGGAATGCATAGAAGAAGATTTTGATTACCTGGCATTGCTGGATTTACTCAAGTCACCGTTTCTTTTTCCGCAACTGGAAGCAGACGAATTTAAACAGGCGGTCTACCGTTTTGAACAGGACGTAATACGGCACGAAAATATCAATCGCGGGATAACCCATTATCAAAACGCCTTGCAGAGGCGACGTGCACGTCTCTCCACCCAGGCCCCAACTGCCTACCTGTTACTGGAGTCACTGTTGGAGCAGCTGGCCGAGATCGCCCAGCCATTACAACAGTTGCAAAAAACCAAGTCCAAGCTGCCTGCCGAAGAATTTTTAACGACATTTATGCATTCATTAACAAACCTGGGCATGAGTGAAACATTTGCCAATGACCGTGCCGGGCAACGGCTGCAGCAGGCTTTCGATGAACTCTGGCAGGCGACTCGCACCACTAACCTGCTGATGAACTGGGTCGAGTTTCGTGGCTGGCTGGGTCGCCATCTCGAGCGGATGAACTTCCAACCCCACCAGGTTAACAGTCGCGTTCAACTCATGGGCCTGTCACAAACCTGCTTGCAGCAGTTCGATGCCCTGATTATCGCCAGTGCCGAACAGGAACACCTGCCCGGCAGGGTTAATAGTTCTCCGTTTTTCAATGATACGGTGCGCAAGGAACTGGCACTGACGACCTCCACTGAACAACTCAGCGAACGGCTCTATCATTTTCGACGCCTGCTGGAATCGGCGCCCGAAGTGCTGATCACCCTGCGCGCAGAGGAACATGGAGAACCGGTTATGCCCAGCCCATGGTTGCAGGCGATACAGGCCTTTCATCAACAAGCCTATGGTTACGAACTGCAGTCCGCGGAACTAACCGCGATACTCGGGCAGTCCAGGAGCGTGGTTGAAGACACGCTCGATTCATTACCACCTTTAACTAAACAGGCGAAACCCACCATCGTTGAGCCCGATATGCCTGACAGCTTTTCGCCCAGCGCTTACCAGAAAATGCTGGATTGCCCTTATCGCTTCTTCGCCAGCTATGTGTTGAAACTTAAAGCCCCGGAAGAGGTTAGCGAAGCACTGGCCCGCGATGAGTACGGTAACCGCGTACACCGCTGTTTGCAGGCGTTCCACAGTCCAGTGGACGGCTTACCCGGCCCTTTCTCTCAACAACTCTCTGCCGAGGTTCGCGAGCAAGCGATTCAACTGATGAACGAAATCGCCGAGGCGGTGTTCCAGCAAGACGAGCAAAGCAACTTTGAACATCACGCCTGGCATCAACAGTGGTCTAACATCATCCCCCACTATATCGACTGGGAAATAGAAAGACAGCAAGACTGGCAGGTGGTTAAAACCGAACTGTTGGCCAAGAACCGTCTTGATGAGTCAACATTCCTCAAAGGCCGCCTGGATCGTATTGACCGTAATACTGAAAACCAGTTGTCAGTTATCGATTATAAAACCGGGCAACTACCCAACAAGAAAGATGTCCTTGCAGGCGAGTATATTCAATTACCTTTCTACACCCTGCTTGATATCGAGCATCATCAACACGCAACCGATGTTGCCTATCTATCATTAAGCAAGTCCGAAAAGCTGGCTGTCAAGGTCAATTTGCATGGCGAGGAACTCGAACAATTGGCACAGGCTATCGCGTTACGACTCACCGACATTGTCGAGCGTATCAGGGAAGGGCATGCTCTGCCTGCCTGGAGTGACAGCAAAACCTGCTCATATTGTGAAATGGATAAGTTATGTCGTCGCCAGGCCTGGCAGGACGAGCTTTACCGAGACTAGAAAAAAAAATAAGACGGCTCATCATGAACCGTCTTGTTTTTAACTACCTTGCAGGCTTCCCGCCCGTATTTATTCCGTGCAGACCCGGTCCCAAGGTGGGGGTACACTGGTCAGCCTCCCTTGCTTCTGCAAAATAATCCGTTGGTAACATCCTTGAGTAGGCAATCCAGCCTGTTTCACTTTTCCCTGTGTCATTCCCAAATATAAACCGCCAGGCAATTTCCATATAATTCCCTACGATTTAACAACAATCCTAGCAAAATCATAAACTATCACAAGCATTTTTCGATAAAATGTGAACAAGTTAACGTCGTGAACACTTGTAAAGAGCAGCTTTGTAAGACATTACTTACAAACCTGCCCTGTAAATTAGAACCCATTAATATACGAGCAATAGATTTCCTGACATGAAGATGACAAGCAAACCCAGCGCCCTGACCAGTAATGCCTCGGTACATGCCTCTGCGGGTGCAGGCAAAACCTATTTACTGGTCAGCCGAGTTGTTCGCCTGTTGTTGCTGGATGTCGCACCTGCCAATATTCTTGCCATCACCTTTACGCGTAAAGCGGCCTCGGAAATGCATGGACGATTAATGGAACGGCTTTACGAATTAAGCACCGCCGACGAGGCGACACTCTCGGAAAAAATACTCGAGCTGGAACTGACAAACAATGCAACGATCAAACAACAAGCCCGGCTGCTTTATGAAAAATTATTACATAGCACGCATACTATAAAAGTTACCACTTTTCATGCTTTTTGCCAGGACCTGTTACGACGCTTCCCGCTTGAGGCTGATGTGCCCCCCGGCTTTGAGCTGGAAGATAAAACCGCAACGCTGAGAAAAACAGCCTGGCATGCATTAATGAGCGAAGCTGCCGGCCAGGCACTAGGTATGACTGCCAGGAGCCTTAACCTGCTTCTGGGTCATGTCAGCCCATCACAAATGCATAAACTGCTGGATGATTTTCTGATGTATCGCAGCGACTGGTGGGCATTTACTCAATCTAGTTCACAACCCGTCATCGATGCCATTGAAAAACTCAAACAACAACTCGGTGCCACCGAAGCAGCCCAGCCTGCTGAACTGTTCAGAGCATTCCTTGCAGATCATGAACACGAACTACTACGTTACATGCAGCTACTGGGCAAACATACTATCAAGAAACACACCGAAGCCATTGAAAAAATTGAACAAGGCCTCGCGCACAAACAAAACCCGCCACAAGCCCTGTCGCACATCACCTCCGCATTGTTTACTCAAAGCCATGAAGCGCGCTCATTCAAATACAACAAAACCCTGGGGCAAAAGCTGGGCGAGGAAGCGGCCGAGGAACTCATCCACCTGCATTACCAACTGGCAGAAGTTATTACAGAATTACACAAGCAACTGGCCATACAAAGCTTGCTCGACATTAACCATGCGTGGTTGATCGCAGGTAATGCTTATTTAGAACATTACCAACAAATAAAAAATGAACAACGTCTTCTGGACTTTACCGACCTGGAATGGAAAACCTATCAGCTGCTCAACAAAGGTGATAACGCCTTGTGGATCCAGTACAAACTGGATGAGCGCATCGAACACCTGCTGATCGATGAGTTCCAGGATACCAACCCCACCCAGTGGCACCTGATTTTACCCTTGCTTAATGAACTCGCCGCAGGACAGGATGAGCGGGCTCGTAGCGCTTTCCTGGTCGGTGATGCCAAACAGTCTATTTATCGTTTTCGCCGTGCCAACCCGGAGCTTTTCAGCCAGGCCTCGCAATGGCTGGATGACAAACTGCAGGCCGGTCGCTTTCCATTAAACAAATCGCGACGTTCCTCGCCGGCTATCATGGATTTTGTCAATCACGTGTTTGCCGGCTTTGATAATATTGATTTCGAGTTCGAGCGACATGATACCTATCTCAGCCAGCTTTATGGCAAGGTCACGTTGTTACCATTAAACCAGGAACAACCCGTAGACCAGCCTCAGGCTGAAACAATGCGCAACCCGTTACTGGCGCCCCGGCCAGAGAAAGAAAACCGGGGCTATATCCAGGAAGGCCGTCAACTGGCAAACACCATCCGGGACCTGGTACAGCAGGCCTTACCGATCCAGGAAGGTGATACAGTCCGACCACTTGCCCACAAGGATATTATGATCCTTTTCAAGACGCGCACCCACATCCAGTATTATGAACAGGCATTACGTGAGGCGGGTATTCCCTACCTCGGTGCAGATCGTGGCACACTGCTGGAAAGTCTCGAAGTGAACGATATGCTGAATTTACTCCAGTGGCTGATCACCCCTTATGACAACCTGGCGTTGGCCGGCATACTCAAGTCACCACTATTCAATGCCAGTGATGATAACCTGCTGCAACTGGCTCACAGTAACCAGCCTGACTGGTTCGAGGCACTTGGCAAGCTTGTTGGCAATGAGCAGGCCCCACTACCCTTGTGTCGTGCATACACACTACTGAGTAACTGGTTGTCCCTGGCCGGCCATATCCCGGTACATGATCTGTTGGACAAGATTTTTAGCCAGGCAAACGTCATTGAACGTTACAAGGCTGCTTTTCCGGTGCATCTGGCCAAACGCGTACAGGTTAACCTGACCCGTTTTCTAGAACTGGCACTGGAGATGGACAGTGGTCGTTACCCTAGCCTGACGCGCTTTACATCATGGATCAATGAACTCAAACAGCAGGCTGATGATGCGCCTGATGCACCCAGTGAAACGGGCAGCGATGACCGGGTGACCCTGATGACGATTCATGCTGCCAAGGGCCTCGAATCAGCGGTGGTTTTCCTCGCCGATAGTGGCCATGAAATCAGGGACAACCTTGCCAATAGCGTCATCGTGGAATGGCCGGCAAGTAAAGCTCAACCCACTCACTTCATGCTCGCCCACAAGACGGATTTTGTGCCCGATTTCATACAGGCACGTTTTCAGTACGAGAGTAAACTGGCCCATCGCGAAGACATCAACCTGTTTTACGTGGCGGCAACCCGTGCCAGGCAATATCTTTTCATTTCCGCCAGCCAGCCACGCAGCAGTTCAGGGTTGGGCTGGTATGGCACCATCGCACGTCAATACGAAACCGATATCAGTGATTTAACCTATCCACTCGTATTAGCCGAGTCCGGCGAGCCACCCGCGCTCACGGTTCAGACTCAACCAGCGACACAAGCGACTGGCCGTAATGAACAACTGCTGGGACCATACAATACCCGGCCATGCTATTATGAAATTGCACCCAGCCGCACCGTGCCTTATGAGCATCATGCGGCACAAACTGATGAAGACGCAAAAAACCGCGGCATTATTATTCATAGCATGCTGGAAAAACTGGCCTTGAACTCGTCACTATCTGCGAACCAGATGAAAAAGCTTCTCCCCATCAACCTGGCGGTACAGCAATTTGAAGATTACTGGCATGAGGCACAACAGGTGATCAACCATCAAAACTTTCGCCATCTATTCGATGCAGAATACTTTGATAAGGCTTATACGGAAGTCCCCGTGATGTACCAGGAGGGTGAAACGACGGTGTATGGTATTATTGATCGCATGGTTGTCAGTAAAGATACCGTGCATGTGGTTGATTACAAGACGCACCAGCATGCTGAACAGGCCAACCTGCCTGGCCTGGTTGAACAGTACCGGTCACAAATGGCACTCTATGCCAAAGCCGTGCAGAAACTCTGGCCAGGCTACCGAATTCAAGCCTGCCTGCTTTTCACCCATTGCACCTGCCTGGAAGCTGTTACCCTATAGGCAATGCCTGACTTGAAAAAAACTTACCGCGCTCCCATTTAAACGACTTTGAAATTTTTGTAACCAGGACGTAAGCATGAGCCAATCACCCTATATCATTGATGTAAACGAACAAAATTTCGCACAACAGGTCATCGAGGCCTCACAGCAAGCCCTGGTGCTGGTTGATTTCTGGGCAACCTGGTGCGGCCCCTGCCAGACCCTGGTACCACTGCTGGAAAAACTGGCCGATGAATACCAGGGAAAATTCATTCTTGCCAAGGTTGATGTGGACCAGAACCAGCAACTCGCCGGCCATTTCGGGGTACGCAGCGTGCCCACGGTCAAGCTGGTCAAGCAGGGACAGATTGTCGATGAATTTACCGGCGTGATCCCCGATGTGGAAATTCGCAACAAGCTGGATGCCCATATCGAGAATGAATCGCAGGGACAGCTGGAGCAGGCCCTGGCGCTGCATCAGCAAGGAGAAACGCAACAGGCGCTGGAGATCATGCAACAGTTGATCATCGACGAACCGGATAACCATAGCGCGCGTGTCACCTTCGCCCGGATTTTACTCGATGTTGAACGCGGCGACGATGCCCGGCAACTACTCGATTCCTTGCCTGATGAAGAAAAGAACAAGCCCGAGGCACGCGCCTTGCTCGCCCAGCTGGAACTGTCTGAGTCGCTGGCCGATGCGCCTGCGGCGGATGAATTACGACAACGTATAGACCGCAATCCCGATGACTGTGAAGCGCGTTATTTGCTAAGCAATCACCTGCTGGCGCAGGGAGAGTATGAAGACGCCATGGAACAGTTATTACAGATAATCCTGCGTGACCGTGACTATAATGACGATGCAGGACGCAAAGGCCTGGTCAAGGTTTTTGATATGCTCGGTGGCAGTGGTGAACTGGTGAGTCGCTATCGACGCAAACTGGCCAACGCACTTAACTGACTGGTAAGTGCCCTGACCAGCTGGCCTGTCAGTTTTTGGCTATCGGCTGGTTGAGAATGCTGCTTAGGCGGGCCGGCGGCACAAAGCCCGGAATAATGCGACCGCTTTCCAATACAATCGCGGGGGTACCACTGATCCCGATCATGTTGCCCAGGCGATGATGTTGTTCTACCGGGTTTTCACAACTTTTTTCAGGGAGGGAAATGCCTGATTTCGCCTTGGTCAAGGCCGCTTTTTTATCCTCCGCACACCATACTGAAACAGCTTTTTTATAGGAAGCCGAACCAATCCCGGCACGTGGAAAAGCCAGGTAACGAACCGTGATGCCCTGCTTGTTATATTCGGACACCGCCTTGTGCAGTTTGCGGCAATAGCCACAATCAATATCAGTAAATACATTGATGGTATGTTTGGCAATGGGCGCCTTGAAGATAATCATGCTCTCTTCACCCACACTGTTGACGGCATTGATCAGGCTTTTCTGCCTTTCTGCCTGGGTAATATTGGTACCACTCTTCAAATCGATCACATCACCATCGACCGCGAACTGGCCATCACTGCTAATGTAAAACACACGTGGCGGCATAAACACCTTGTACAACCCTTTAATAGGTGAAGGCTGGATATTTTCTGCGGGAACACCGGTTAAATATTTCTGGATATTGATACGTGCCTGGGCAAGTTGCTCATCTGCAGCGAGGGATTGCGCCGAGAAAAACACCAGGCAGGTAATGAATAAATAGCGAAATAACAACATGAAGAAGGCCTATTGGTACATAAAACGTTGAAATTAAATTATAACCTAGAGATGCGTTAGCACGATACAAATTTGACTACAAAAACAACGATCAGTTCCCGAAACCACTAACCACGCGGATGATGTTTGTGATGCAGTTCCTGTAAACGCTGTTTGGCGATGTGCGTGTAAATCTGGGTAGTGGATAAATCGCTGTGTCCCAGCAGCATCTGCACAACCCGTAAATCTGCACCATGATTCAGCAAATGCGTGGCAAAGGCATGGCGCAAGGTATGCGGAGACAAGTCGGTGTTGATGCCGGCAACCAGCGCATAACGCTTGATCATGTGCCAGAAGGTCTGGCGCGTCATGGCTTTTTGTCGGTTACTAATGAACAGTTCATCGGCAACTTTGGTTTTTATGAGTTGGCTACGACCATTGGCCAGGTAATTTTCCAGCCAGGAAATCGCCTCTTCGCCGAGTGGTACCAGGCGTTCCTTGTTACCCTTGCCGGTAACCCTTATTACTCCCTGTTGCAGGTTTAATTGCGAGATTTTCAGGCCCACCAGTTCAGATACTCGCAAACCACTGGCATACAGCACCTCCAGCATGGTTCGATCCCGTAAACCTCGGCTTGTTTGCGTATCGGGGGCCGCCAACAAGGCCTCAACATCGGCTTCGCTCAGGCTTTTCGGTAACGGCCGCCCCAGCCTGGGTGACTCGATGAGCGCGGTGGGATCTTCATTGATCATGTTCTCTCGCAGTAACCAGCTATAAAAGCGTCGCAAACTGGACAATAAACGTGCGGTACCACGCGCACTATGTCCCTGCCCATGACGATAAGCCAGGTACTGCTGGAGCAGCACGCGTTCTGCGTTTAACAGGCTTTGTTGGTGATGGCCGGTCAGCCACTTGGCAAAGTTACGTAAATCATTGCCGTAGGCCGATAACGTGTTACGACTCAAGCCCTGCTCCATCCACAATGAATCGAGAAAGTTATCGACCAGCGCAGCTTCCGCAGAAGGCAATAACGGTGTACTACTCATAAGCCCTTGACTGCCGCGCCTTCATGAGACAACAGCCATCGCTTGATGGCCAGACGTTTACCCGAGGTTTCACCACCATAGCCGCCCAGGCCGGCCTGACTCACTACACGATGGCAGGGCACCAGCAGGGGCAGCGGGTTTGCCCGGCAGGCATTACCCACTGCGCGCGGACTGCTGTTAAGTTTTTTGGCGATCTCACCATAGCTCATGACTTTCCCCGGGGGGATGTTCAGCATTGTTTTCCACACCTTTTGCTGAAAGCTTGTGCCATGGAATTGATAGTCAATATTAAAGCGATATTGCGGGTTGGCGAAATATTCTGAAAATTGCTCGCTGATCCGGGCCGCGATCTTCTCGCACGGTTCAAGCTCAGCCTGTTCCAACGCTGGAGAAAAATCGATTTCAATAACGCGCTCCCCTTCGGTTTTAATACCGAGCATGCCGAATGGACTCTGTACTGTACAAATCGCTGTCATTTTATGAGTATAATGTATTTTCAGAGCCGAAAAACCAGGATTCATAACAATCTCTGGCCGAACCACCGATTTCACCACAAGGAGCTGCCCATGTCCTGTCGTCACCCATACCTGGTATTAGTGGTATGTTTGTTGTTCAATGTTCCAGCCTATGCATCAGGAGCTGGCGGCAGCACCGGCACTAGCCCGAATTATGTCCTGTTACAGCCGGCTTTCGTTGTCAATGTTACAGATGGTGATGTGGTCAGACATATGCAGGTTAAGGCGCAACTCAAACTCAGTCGCCCCGAACTGGCTGAACAGATTGAAAAACATAAACCCGCGATTCAGCACGAGATGGTGATGCTACTCAGCGGCAGGCCCGTTGCTCAACTACGCACTATCCAGGGAAAAGAAGTACTCCGCAAAGAAGCGGTTGCCGTGTTACAAAAACTTTTGATGGAAAATACCGGTGAACCGATCGTCGAAGCCATTTACTTCACGGAGTTTATTATTCAATAAGGCCTGACGCTTTATTGTATTTTAAACACCTTGTTACTACGATTGCCTTTCATTAACCACAACTTTTGCAATTCGTGCTGTAATACCGCGCGACGTGCCGGCTCCCTGGTTACTTTCAAAAGTTGCCGGAACAATGTTCGCGCATCATCCAGTAACCCGGCCCTGGCGAGCGATTCAGCCGCCTGGTAACGCGCCGTTTGCGCCCAGGGGTCCATATCTTTCTCGGCAATATGAGTAGCCGATTTCATGTAAAAACGTGCGGCCTGTCGATGAGCCTGTTCCGCCTTGTGGGAATCTGCGATCCAGAAAAATATCTCGCGCTTGACCTCGGCATCCAGTGCTTTAGACAACACCATGTTCAACAACTCAATCGCCTTTTGATGTTCACCCAGGGTTTGCAAATCAAAAATCACCTGTAACAAACGATCAATCTGCGCCCTGGGAATAATCGCATAACTGCCAATCAACTTTTGCAGCGCCTGAATGCCATACAGTTCATCCCCGCCCAGAATAAAAATGCGTGCCCGGCGCAAGTGCCAGAAAAAATTATCCGCACCGGCCGGTGGCTCCTTGATGGTTGCCATCAGGTCTGATGCCAGTTCAATATCTGATTGAGATAATGCTATATCAACCAGGGCATGGCGGATTTCTGCCGGAATATTTTCCTTGCGCGCAAACTGGCTGGAATCCATGAACAGTTGTTTAAGCAGACTGTTTCCCTGTTCACGACCTTTCATCAAGGCAATGAAACGTTCGATGGCTCTTATTCTGAAATTTTCTTCCTGCCCCTTGAGCATCAACAAGGCATACAGCGAACGGGCTCGTACCGGCTGTTTTTTTTCAGCTGCCCTGGCCGCCTTGAACCATTGCTGATCCTGCCCAATCAGGAACTGTTGTCGATTACCATACCAGGTTGCAAAATCGATATAGCTGTTCCACAAGCTATCTGCACTGTAGGTAAATAAACCATCCGGTAAATTCTGCGCATCCTTATCGGCCAGCACATGCTCCAGTGCATTGGCCGTGGTGGCCCTGTCCCCACTACGCTTGGCGCCTTCAGCAATAATGGCCCACAATAACGGTCTCAAGGAGTCATCAATGGTATCGGACTGTAACTGGCCAATTCCCGCGCGTACTATTTTATTGGCAGGCTGATGCAAACTACGTAACTGTGCCAGCAAATAAAGTGTGGCAACCCTCGGCACATCGGCATGGGG
>JASFOS010000067.1:0-11317 GCA_050116415.1 Thioalkalispiraceae bacterium | reverse complement strand
GCCGGATCGCGGGCCACACTGTACCAGTGATCGCGCTGCATACCGTTTGCCGTTTCACCAATCACGGTACAGCTCAAGCTATGACGTGAGCTGGCATAGCCGCCGATAAAACCGTGACTGTTCCCGTACAAACGGTAACCATCATGACTACTAATGGCGGCACCTTCGGAATTAGTGATGCGCTTGTCATAACTTCGCGCGACACTTTCACATTCGTGTGCCAGCTCGATAGCGGCCTCCGCGCTAAGATCCCAGTGACAATATAAACCCAGATCTGGAACATCTTTGGCCATCAGCTCCGCATCGGCTAAACCCGCGTACTTATCTTCCTCGGTATGACGGGCAATCTCGCAGGCCGCCTGCACCGTTTCCTTTATGGCCTTGGGGCTGAAATCGGTGGTGCTGGCAGAGGCCTTACGCTGGCCGAAATACACCGTGGCCCCCATGACTTTGTCACGATTATGTTCGATGGTCTCCACTTCTCCCAGGCGCACATTCACCGACAGGCCGGATTCAACACTCAAGCCTGCTTCCGCCGCCGTGGCTCCCTGGCGCCTGGCTTCCTCCAGCATCATTTCCACGGTCTGCGTATAAAGTGGCTGATCAAAGGCGGCGTCTGCCTCGCTGTGGGTTTGTTTGAACAGGTTCGACATACTCTTTTCACTTAAATAAATGGACAATCAGCTCATTCTACTGGTGCACGGGCAGGAGAACAAATGCCATAATAGCCACCATGAATAATGATTTTGACAATTTCGATGATGAAAGCTGGGTCAGCAAGTCCCAGGTCAAACGCGAATGCCATGCGTTACAGGAACTGGGCGAAGCCATGACCAGGCTGGAATCTTCCGCACTGGACAAGATTCCCCTGGATGACAATATTCGTGATGCCATCATCGCTGCACGCAAGATGAAAAAAGGCGGGGCTCTGAAACGCCAGATTCAATATATCGGTAAATTACTGCGTAAGGTGGATGATGAACCCATCCGCGCCGCCTACGAAAAAGCGACCAACCCCTACCGCGAAGATATCAAACTGCTGCACAAACTGGAAAACTGGCGCGATCGCCTGCTAGCCGAGGGGGATGAGGCGCTGGGTGACCTGGTCAATGAACTACCCCAGGTGGACCGGCAGCATCTGCGCCAATTGATCCGCCAGGCCAAGAAGGAACGGCTAAACAACAAGCCACCCAAATCAAGCCGGGAAATTTTCCAGTACCTGAAACAGCTGGTACT
Source organism: Thioalkalispiraceae bacterium (assembly GCA_050116415.1). Lineage (GTDB taxonomy): Bacteria > Pseudomonadota > Gammaproteobacteria > UBA6429 > Thiohalophilaceae > JARRJY01. The sequence continues at coordinate 10,081 of JASFOS010000067.1, read as the reverse complement.
GGAAGAAGAATAAAGCGGACGAGGCGGGTTCGTCCCGCTTAGGCTGTGCCACCCACGGTAAGGTTATCCACCTTCAGGGTTGGCTGGCCAACCCCAACGGGTACGCTCTGACCTTCCTTGCCACAGACTCCTACCCCGTTATCCAGTTGCAGGTCATTACCTACCATGGAAACTTTAGTGAGTACCTCGGGACCATTGCCGATCAGGGTGGCGCCTTTTACCGGGCGAGTCACCTTGCCTTTTTCGATCAGGTAGGCTTCACAGGCCGAGAACACGAACTTACCCGAAGTAATATCGACCTGGCCTCCGCCAAAGTTGACCGCATACAGCCCCTTCTCCACGGAAGCAATGATTTCTTCCGGAGCATGATCGCCGGCAAGCATATAAGTGTTGGTCATGCGCGGCATGGGCAGGTGCGCGTAGGATTCACGACGCCCGTTACCGGTTGGCTGTACCCCCATTAAACGCGCGTTGAGCTTGTCCTGCATGTAGCCTTGTAAAATACCATTTTCAATCAAGACGTTATGCTGGCTGACGACACCCTCATCATCAATATTCAGGGAACCACGACGATTCGCCAGGGTACCATCATCTACAACGGTGCACAGTGAAGAAGCAACTTTTTCACCGATGCGGCCGCTGAACACCGAACTGCCCTTACGGTTGAAATCACCCTCCAGGCCGTGCCCGACGGCCTCGTGTAACAACACCCCGGGCCAACCTGGCCCCAGTACCACGGGCATGCTACCGGCCGGTGCATCCACCGCCTCGAGGTTGACCAGGGCCTGTCGCACCGCCTCACGGGCATAATTCAGGCCACGTTCCTCTTCAAGAAAATATTCATAGCCCACGCGGCCTCCGCCTCCGGTGCTGCCCTGTTCGCGACGACTGCCATCTTCAGCTATCACGCTGACGTTCATTCTTACCAGTGGCCGTACATCGGCGTTCAGGGTGCCGTCACTGGCCGCCACCAGGATGATGTCCTGCACCCCGGCCAGGCTGACAATGACCTGCTTGATGCGTGGATCCTGTTTGCGCGCCTCGGCATCCAGCATCCGTAACAGGTTGATCTTGTCCGCCGCCTGCAGCGAATCAAGCGGATCTGAAGGCAAATACAGCTGGTTGGCGTGCGCCGGTTGCCAGGCCTTGACCTGGTTGCTCTGACCACTGCGGGCGATGGCGCGCGCCGAGTGCGCGGCCTGGGTCAAAGCCGGTAAAATGATTTCATCGGAATAGGCGAAGCCGGTTTTCTCGCCGCTGATGGCCCGCACCCCGACACCCTGCTCGATGTTGTGACTGCCTTCGCGGACGATGCCGTCCTCCAGCACCCAGGATTCATGGCGCGAGGCCTGGAAATACAAATCGGCATAATCGACGTTTTTATACATCAGGCTGTCCAGCACCTGCTGTAATTCCTGGTCACCGAGACCGGAAGGATTTAACAGGGCGGATCGGGCGATTTCAATATTACTCATTCTGCTAACCTGCAAGGAATCTTTCGATGCGTGAGTACCGGGAAGTTATTGCGAATCTTCTTGACCTTTTCACGGTCAATTTCGGCAATCACAAAACCCGACCCGGTGGGTTGACGATCCAGGATTCGTCCCCAGGGATCAACGATCATGCTGTTACCGTAAGTTTCACGTCCATTCACATGGTAGCCCCCCTGTGCCGAGGCAATCAGGTAACTGAGGTTTTCAATGGCGCGGGCGCGTACCAGTGTCTCCCAGTGCGCGGCACCGGTAATCGCGGTAAACGCGGAGGGCAAGGCGATCAATTCCACCCCCTCGTCCACCATGCGACGAAACAACTCCGGGAAACGCAGATCATAGCAAATGGCCAGTCCCAGGCGACCGAACGGTGTATCGATAACAACGGCTTCATTGCCTGGCTCGATGGTTTCTGATTCATTATAGGTTTCGTTGGAATCAGGGACCTGCACATCAAACAAGTGTACCTTGTCATAACGGGCCACTAGTTCGCCCTGGTCGTTATAGACCAGGCAAGCGGCACGGATACGGGTTTCATCACTGGCTTGCAATGGTATGGTACCGCCCACCAACCAGATACCATGTTTTTTTGCCTGGCTAGACAGGAAATCCTGGATAACACCGCTGCCCTGCTGCTCACGGATTTTTACCTTGTCAGCTTCCTGCATCCCGACATAGGCGAAGTTTTCCGGTAACACAATCAAACGCGCCCCGGCACCGGCTGCGCTGTCTATCAGGCGCTCGGCTTCAGTAAGGTTTGCACTAACATTGGGGCCCGAGGCCATCTGGATTGCTGCTAGTCGTGTCATGGAACGTTTTTACCTACAACTTGTGAATGATTAGTTACTCGCGGGTTTTCTGATATCCGGCAAGGAGGAAATAATATCAAGCTCAATCTGGTTCACCTCGCTGCCTGGAACTGATTCTATCTTTTGTGATGAAACCCCGAGTGAAATCAGCCAGCTTCGCAGTTCACTCATCCACAAGGCGCCTTCATCACCGCCGGGATAACGAATCAGCAAGCGGTTGCCCGGGGTGGCCTGCATGGTCTGGATAGCGGTTCTCAATGCCGGCATCTTTAGCAGCACTTCGGCGCTACGCGGTACCGCCCATTGTTCAGCGGTGATAATGTACGCTGGATCTGCCGATACCGCCGGTGCGATGGATAACATCAGGAAAACAACAAGAGATTTACAGTTCATCATATATAATTAGCATACCATTTTTCACTATTGCCGGCATCAGGCATGGCATTGAATTGTTGAAGTCTGTTTATTCCCCATCAACATTGGTGTCTTTTCCCGATTTTTCAATACGCTTTATGACCGGATCATCCCAGTTACCTGTGACACGGTATTCACGTTCGGTTGCCTTCTCGAGTTCTTTGCCCATGATTTTTTCAAACAGGTAGACCAGTGCCCCTATCTGGGTACCAAAAAGTGCGCCACTCGCGACTGGCAGGGTTTCGCCGACCTTTGGGATTACGTTCACTTTCAAGTCATAATCACGATCTGCCAGGCCTGTACGGCCTTGCAGAATCACTTCGGCGACCGACCCTTCTACCTTGATAGCCTTGGTATTGGCATCACCATTACTGAGTGTAAACTTGCCTTTTATTTCATCGAACACGAAACCTTTCTTGAACATATCGCTGAAGTCCAGCATCAGGCGCCGTGGTAATTCGGAAAGACTCAACAAACCCACAACCCGGCCCGCACCCGGGTCAATGTCTGCAATCGAACCATCCTTGATATACATGTTCAGGTTACCGTTGAGCTTGGATAGACTGAAGTCAAACGGCGTATCACTCCAGTGAATATTGCCGTTTATATCTGCTTTACCATTATTGATTATCGCCGCCAGGCCCAGGCGATTAAATAACTTGCCAAGGTTTTTACTTTTCATTTTCACATTTAATTCGGACAGGTGCTGCTTGTGCTCATAGTTCCAACGCCCTGACGAAATAAAGCTCATATCAGGTGAAGTGATATCCATTTTAACGATATTCAGGCTACCCTGGTAAGGCTTGATCTTGATATCCAGTTTCCCCAAAGGCATGTCATCGAACACAAACTGGTTAATTTTCCCTGATATGGATGGGAAATTATCTGGCAGAATGTTTACCCTTTGTTCACCTTTGCCTTCGTCCTTATCGATTACCACATCAAGTTTTTGCATGGACAGAAAAACGGGTAACTTGTTATTCTTTTTCAATGTAAAATCTTTATAGGCGGCAATATGTCTCCCCCATTTCACCGGGGAAAAACCATCAAGGCTACCGGTAACATACAATAACTTGTTTTGGGGTAATGCTGCCTTCTCTGGCGCAAACTTGATATGCGCTCTTTCGATCAACAACCCAGAGCTCTTCGTGTTAAGGTTTGCCGCGCTCGTAAAATCTTCACCATAGCTTGCATAAATGGTCGACTTGCCCCCACCATTAAAAAATGCCTGAATATTTAACTGGCTGGACTGGCTTGCCGGCTTGGCAAACGGCGCGGGTAATGCCATCTCGACCCCCACAAGATCAGAGGTAATGCTTAACACCGGTACGTGTTGTTGCTCGTCAGAAAAGTCTACCAGTACCTGCCAGTCCATGGGTCCATTAACATGCTTATAGGCAGGAATGGAAAATTTTTCCAGTAATACGGCTGACTCTGTTATACCGTTAGTGGCAAGATAGGTTTTGACTCTTTTGCCGACCACCTGGCTATAAACATTAATACCGGAACGATTACCGAAGATTTTTGCTGAAAGCTCCTTGCTCATCAGGCCGTCATTGGAAAAAGCCAGCTTGCCGTCAAGCTCGCTGATATCCACCACACCCGCTAACAGGCCAATTGCACCCTGCTCAATATCCACGCTACCTGAATAACCAACGGTGCTACCTTTTTTTAACGGGATGTGTAATCCCACGTCAGTCGTCGCATGCCCTTTATACTCGATATCAAGCAACTCTTTTGATGCCGGGATCGGGCTGTTAACGACAAAACCAACAACATCTTTAAACGTCCCCTTGACCTTGCCATTGATATCCACTACCGGGTTTCGATAGTCCGCAATATCAATCGAAGTAGAAGTAATCGTACTATCAAGCAAACGGGCTTCACTGATATTGATATCAACGCTCTTGCTATCGAAATAGGCCTCCAGCCTGGCCTGGCTGATTGGCGGCCAGTTTTTCTGGTAATCCAGCTCCAGATCATCAGCATTTAACTTGACGGCAAACTTGCCGACTGGATTGCGGAAAGGAAAATCAGCTACACGCCCCCGGTACACGACTCCACCGTTAGTAACGGTACCTGACTTGATGCTGCGATCAAGCCAGTCTATCAAGGGCTTTTTCATTATTTTTACCGGCAGGTAATTTGATTTGTATTGTGCGGCTGCCGAGAACCTTGAATACAAGTCCATGTACATTGGTCCCGTATTCGGGAGGTACACGGAAATATTGTTAAGTGTACTGGCCTCGGCATTCTTTGCCAGCAACTGGCTTGATACCAGTTGCCAACCATGACTGTATCTCCACCACTGCACGCTGCCCCTGACTTGTTGCAGGCTTATGGGGGCACGAAACAGGCCGCCAAAATCAATACCTGCTTCACTGCTGTCAATATCCAGTCTGCCTTTATTCTGGTTAAGCCATAAACTGCCAGAGAAGTTAGTCAGGCCCGGTATTTTTTTGAAATGCTGGTTGCTGACATCTTTCAGCCTGGCATGGGCACGAAAACCAAACGCTTTGTTGCTTTTGTTATACACCCTGGTAAATTGCAGGGTATCTACCATGCCTGATGGATTAAGCCCCAGCAGTAATTCCTGGTGCTGTTTAGTAAGAAGACTGCTGTTAACCAGAATTTCCTTGATACTCTCAAGCTGGAATTTTTCAACCCGCACATCAATATCCGGTTGCACGTCATCCGGGTTGGTTTTTGCGATTATCGAAAAATCTGTTTCAGGCAGGATGCCGCCTATACCGGTATACTGAAACCGTTCAACGGCCAACGACCAGCCCTGCTGGTGGCTGTTATAGCGGAACAAACCGCCCAACAAACCGATATCCATTTGTTTGTTTTGTGGCGTGTCAACTTTTAACTGGTAAATTGAAATATCACCATCAATACTGTAATCCCTGTTTTTATGCCATTCGCCCCAGATTTGAAAATCAGCCACCCCATCCCTGAGTATCGTATCCTTATAGCGAATGGTTTGCCCCCACTGCGTCAGGTATACCTCATCACCGCGCACAAAGAACTTGCCCTGCCACTGCTCCGGCTCCGTTAAATCACCCTGAACATCCATGGCGAGCTCAATGTGTTTACCCAGCGAAGCTTCCGGGGAAAACGATCCGGTAAGCTGATGCCGGTTGCCACGGTTATACAACTCGACGTCGATATCGGTCAGGGTGATCGGTTTGTGGTTTCTCTTGTTATCTTGCCAGATAATGGTGCTGTCTTTTAATGCCAGTGATGTCTGGTTGATAAACCAGTTAGTCAGATCCTCGTTACTTTCTTTCCTGATTTTCTTTTCACCCAGCTCAAACCCATGCAAGGCAATTTCGCCATCCTGGTGTCGAATCAGGGCCAGCTTGATCCCGGAGAGGGTAATATCCTTGGGTACAAGTCTTTGATGTCGGAATGACTGTATCAGTGATATACCGATACTGCTCTGGTTGAAGTTGAGAATTTCCGTATTGGTTGTCTTGTCGAGAACGTGAACACCTTCCAGAACCAGTGTAGGGGTCATACCAACCAGGCGCGCATCCAGTGATTCTATAACCACCTGTTGCTGAACCGCCCGTGTTGCCAGCTGTTCAATTTTTTCCCGGTAACTATCAATCTCGGTGAGTGCAAAACGAACGAGGGATATCACCACGGCGGAAAGCAGAACAATCGAGGCCAGTAAATACCATAGCCACCTGTAAATTTTCCTTAACTTTTTCGTCAGGCTACTCATCAGGCAGACTTCACATTAGCACCACATCAAACTGTTCCTGTGTATAATCCGTTTCAACCTGGAACTTGATTGGCTTGCCAATAAAATCTTCCAGTTCCACAACACTGTTTGATTCTTCATCGAGTAACAAATCGACTACTGACTGGGAAGCCAGCACCATCAGCTTCTGTGCGTCAAATTGGCGCGCTTCGCGAATAATTTCACGGAAAATTTCGTATGCCACCGTCTCGGCCGTTAACAGTGAACCACGTCCACTGCAACAGGGGCAAGGTTCACAGAGAATATGCTCAAGGCTTTCGCGGGTTCGTTTACGGGTCATCTCGACCAGTCCCAATGATGACACTTCACTGATATTGGTTTTGGCGTGATCTTTTTCCAGGTTTTTTTCCAGCGCACGTAAAACCAGTCGTCGGTGTTCCGGGTCGACCATGTCAATAAAGTCGATAATGATGATGCCGCCCAGGTTGCGTAATCGCAGCTGACGCACTATCGCCTGTGCGGCTTCGAGGTTGGTTTTAAAAATGGTTTCTTCCAGGTTACGATGTCCCACGAAGGCACCGGTATTGACATCGATGGTCGTCATCGCCTCGGTTTGATCAATGATCAGGTATCCCCCCGACTTGAGTTGCACTTTATGTTCCAGCGCCTTGCGAATTTCATCTTCCACGCCATAGATATCAAAGATCGGCCGTTCACCGGGATAATATTCAATCTTGTTGGCAATTTCCGGGATAAACTTTTCGGCAAACTTTAAGACTTTATTGAAGGTTTCATTGGAATCTATGCGTATTTTTTCCAGGTCGGTACCACGCATATCCCGCATGGTGCGCATCACCAGGGGAAAATCTTCATGTATCAGGGTGCATACCGGCTCGGTTTGCGCACGTTCCTGCAAGCTACTCCACATCTTGTTAAGAAATTGCATATCCTTGTAGATCGCTTCTTCGTTAACCCCCTCGGCAACAGTGCGGACAATATAGCCGCCCGGATCAAATTCACCGGCATACCTGGCGATGATATCCTTGAGGCGCTGGCGCTCTTCGCTTTCCTCGATTTTCTGTGACACGCCGATGTTCTCGCTGCCCGGCATGTAAACCAGGAAACGCGAGGGAATCGAAATCTGGGTTGTCAGGCGCGCGCCCTTGCTGCCCATGGGATCTTTAACCACCTGAACAATCAGCTCCTGGCCTTCCCTGAGCAGGCTCATGATGGTGTCGCTGCCGTTTTGCTCGGTCTCGGCGCTACGGCCTTCATGTTCATGAATAATATCGGAGACGTGTAAAAAGGCCGTACGCTCAAGCCCCACGTCGAGGAACGCGGCCTGCATGCCCGGCAGTACCCTGACCACCTTGCCTTTGTACACATTACCCACCAGGCCGCGTTTTCGGGCACGCTCGATGTGTACTTCCTGTAGCACCCCGTTTTCCACGTAGGCCACACGGGTTTCCTGGGGTGTCATATTGATCAGTAATTCTTCGCTCATCGTCTCAGTTTGTCATTTATTATTATGATTCAATATCTTGACCGCTACATTTTGTAATAATTCCGCTGTTTCATAAAGAGGCAGGCCCATCACGCCGGAATAACTGCCTTCCAGACGCTGAACAAAAATAGCCCCTTTTCCCTGAATGGCGTATGAACCGGCCTTATCCAGGGGTTCTCCAGTATGCCAATATGCTTCACATTCTGCCGTATCAATTTCACGAAATGTGACCAAGCTACGACTGAGGGCTGACTGCTCGACATCGCCCGCGACCAGCGCAATGGCGGTTATCACCTGGTGGGTCTGTCCGGACAGCCGCATTAACATGTCGATGCCATGCGACTGGTCCACGGGTTTACCCAGGATCTCGTTATTGATAACCACGGCAGTATCCGCACCCAGCACCGGCTTGTGGCGTTGCGCCGTTGCCTGCCAGCCGCAACGGGCTTTCTCCAGCGCCAGCCGGACAACGTAGTCCTGCGCTGACTCCCCGGCGCCAGGGGTTTCATCCACTTCGATACTCAGCAGCCGGTAGCTGACCCCGATTTGCTCCAGCAGCTCGCGTCGACGCGGTGAAGAAGAAGCCAGGTAGATATCAAAATCGTTGTTCATGGTGTTATTTGTGGTAGGGGTGCTTTTTGAGAATGCTCATTGCCCGGTAGAGTTGTTCACTGAGCATGATGCGCACCAGCGGGTGAGGCAGCGTCATCCTCGATAATGACAGGCGCAGCTCGGCTTTTTCCAGGCACTCCGGCGCAAGGCCTTCCGGCCCGCCGATCAACATCGCCACGTCACGTCCCCCTTGTAACCAGTCATCCAGGTGCCGGGATAACTCCTCGGTTGACCAGTGCTTGCCGTTGACATCCAGCGCTACCAGCAGCGCCCCTTTGGGAATCGCGCTGAGCATCTTTTCCCCTTCCTGTTGCATTAAACGCTTGAGATCCGAGGACTTGGTACGTTTGCTGGCGGGAATTTCAACCACCTTGATACGGCATTCGGGTGGCATACGTTTAATGAACTCATCAACCCCCTGGTTGACCCAGGCTGGCATGCGTTGACCCATGGCGATCAGGTGAATTTGCATGCCGTCTACTCCTTGTTGTTATTATTCTTGGGATGATGCGTCAGTCTGCTTCCGAGGCCTTGGGGCTCTCATCACCCCAGAGTTTTTCCAGGTTATAAAAATCACGGATTGCGGGCTGCATAACGTGGACCACCACGTCACCCAGGTCAACCAGGGCCCACTCACCTTGTTGTTCACCTTCCACGCCCAGTGGCTTAACCCCGGCCTGCTTGGCCTTCATGACGACGTTATCCGACAACGCTTTTACCTGGCGCGCGGTATTGCCGGAAGCCACCACCATGATATCGGTGACGCTGGATTTACCACGCACATCCAGTACCCGTATGTCGATCGCCTTGATATCTTCCAGTGCATCCACCACCAGATCGCGTAATTGTTCGGTATTCATTTTATAAAACCATTAACCATAGATATGTTGCATTTTGATGATTTGTTCAACCTTTTCCGGTAACAGGTAACTGGCTTGCTGACCTTGCTTAAGCCGCTCTCGTATACGCGTCGCGGAAATATCCAACTGGGTCACCGGGATAAAGGCAATCTTGCCTGCCTCGTAGTTAGCCAGTTTATCGACGGTGACCTGCCGTTGTTTCACCTGCTTGTCCAGCTCGCTTTGCTGGTTGACCTGCTTCACTGACCAGCCGGGACGATGGGTCACCACGATATTGGCCAGATTGAAGAGTTCCCGCCAGCGGTGCCAGCTTGCCAGTTCCAGAAAGGCATCACACCCCAGGATTAAACATAATGAATGATCTGGGAAGTCCTGCTTTAACGAGGCCAGGGTATCCACCATGTAGGAAGGTCCCCCGCGTCGTATTTCACGATCATCAACTTTAAAAACACGCTGGCCGGCAACTGCCGCCCGCAACATGGACAGGCGTTGTAGCGCACTTGCCACCGGTTGCTGACGATGCGGTGGTTGCCCGCAGGGAATCAAGCGCACCTCGTCCAGCTTCAGTGTTTCTGCCACATCCAGTGCCGGACGTAAGTGTCCAAAATGCACGGGATCAAATGTTCCGCCTAAAATACCTAGCATCATGACCTTAATCTATAACTGTGATTAACAAGATGAGC
>JASFOS010000066.1:0-11771 GCA_050116415.1 Thioalkalispiraceae bacterium | reverse complement strand
AGCCAGCGTGCACACCAGGACCTCAATGAATGTTCGGGTTGATGCCTGTCCGAAGCATGTGTGTTTTATTCCCATTCCAGTTCCTCATAGACGCGCTGAGCATTGCGGCCTTTCAGCACTTCATAGTTATCCAGGTATTTAAACCGTGACTGGTCAAGCTTGCCGACGTTTTCGATACCGCCGCCCTGTTCCATGAACTCGGATACACTGTTGCGTAAGAACACCAGGTAATCATAGGTATCGGCCCTGGCCTGTTTCAGGGTTGTGACCCGGCCGTGTCCAGGCACCAGGATATCGGGTTTGAATTTTGCCATGCCTTCGAATACGGATAGCCAGCTTTTACTGCTTGATACCCCGATGACCCCCAGCATCCTGTCGACATACACAACGTCACCGCTGAAGAGTATTTTCTGCTCCGGTAGCCAGACGAAACTGTCGCCGGGGGTATGGGCCTTACCCAGGTGGTGTACTTCAAAGCTAACCGCGCCCAGGTTGTCTTTATAGACCGTATCGAAGACCACGTCGGCATAGATCGCTTCCGTATTTTTGAGGCCTTTATCACCCACCAGGTTGCCCAGCATGAAGAACTGGTCCTGTTGGCGCGACTTGTGATCGGCCACTGCAGCTTTACTGGCAATGATCCTTGCGCCAAGTTTTTTGAAATAACTGTTTCCCAGCCAGCGATGGTCCTGGCCGCCGGTGTTGATCACTATCTTGACGGGCTGGGACGTCACGGTTTTGATCAGTTCGTGGATTTTTTTCGCGCCCTGGTAAGTCCCGCCCGGGTCAACGACCAACACGCCTTGCCGGGTGATGACAAAACCAAAGTTGGCGTTATTGCCCAGGTTGCGGGTATCACGATTGCCCAGCGGGCCGATAATGGCGTAGACGTTATCAGCCAGTTTTTGTAATTGTAATTCGTCAGCGGCGATAACCTTTGTGGTGACACTCAAGGATATTGCAACGAATAACAACTTGATGAACAGGGTTTTAGGCATTATCAGGTTCCCATTATAAATTATGCCGGTGTCTAGAAACCGGGGGTAGATGGAAAAGCTTAACTCGCAGTAAATTAGTATTAATACTAGCCTTGATTTCATCCTGGTTCTATAGAAATGTTCGTCGGCTTGTGCCTGTTAGCAGAACACGATACTGGCTTATCGCATGGAAATAGTCAGGGCATCTGGGGCCAGGAGATATCCGGGTGCTGCGACAATGATATAGATCAATTTTACTTCGCCATGACTCATGGTAAGTTAAATCCCAGGTTGTGATTGTTGATAAAGATATAAAGCAGTGCTATATGCTTAAGCGCAGCCTGGTTGCTAACCACGGGAAAATATCTATCAGTCAAGGAATGCCTGGCGTACATCGCTCCAGGGCATCTATTTAAGGAGGAAGTCATGTTTTTATTCAGACGCTTTGCGAGCCATTGCATGCTGGTTTTATTGGGCTTAGGGTTGTTCACGACATCTGCATCACTGGCGAAACAGAAACCTTACGACAGCATCGTGGTGTTCGGTGGTAGCTTGAGCGATCCCGGCAATGCTTTTGTCGTGCTGTCCAACCCGGCAAGCTTCGGCTTCGATGAAAGCTGTGGTCCGCTGACACCGATGAACGTGCCTCCTTATGATACGCTGGACGATTTATATATCCCGGACGGTGTCTACGCGATGGGTGGTCACCATGTCAGCAACGGCGCAACCTGGGTGGAGCAACTGGCACGCAACAACGCGTTGGCAGGGTCTACCCGTCCGGCATTGCGTAATGACGGTCCCCAGGCCCGCAATTACGCGGTGGGCGGTGCCAGGGCCAATGATTATCCCTGCCGTTTCAATTTATCCAATCAACTCGGTGCCTACCTGGCGAACCCTTCGGTGCTGTCACCTGAGACCCTGGTGGTTTTTGAGATGGGCGGTAATGATCTGCGCGATGCGCTGGTTGCGTTACCGGCGGACCCGACTCCGATCATCGGCGGCGCGATTGGCAATATTGGTAGTGCAATTGTGACCCTGTATAGCATGGGGGCTCGCCAGTTCCTGCTGATGAATGTGCCGGATATTGGCAAGTCGCCGGCAGTACAAATTCTGGATGGCATGTACCCGGGCCTGGCGGCAGCGGCAACGGGTTTGACGGTTGCCTTTAATCAACAACTGCTGGCATTACAGGGGCAGCTGAATTTCCTTTATCCGGGCATGGATGTACGCATCTTTGATGCGTATACCTTGCTGAATGCGATCGTTGCCGACCCGGCTGATTATGGGATCGAAGTGACCGATGTTCCCTGCATCACGCCAAACATCGCGCCTTATAAATGCACCAGGCCAGACAGCTACTTGTTCTGGGATGGCTTGCATCCCACCAGGGCGGTACATAAGATCATGGCAAATGGCGCTGCCGAGGTACTGTTTACGCCATAAGCGTAGGACTTAAGGCGATGAATACCCGGGGCCAGGTTTCTGGCCCCGTTATTTCTGCCAGGCTGCCGTTTTTCAAAAAAACGGCTCAGCAAAATCAAGTGGTGATGATTTGAAACTGTTTTTAATTATATTTTCACTGGTGCTGTTGTTTGTTATTGGGACAGCAAGTGCGATGCGTTACTTTGATGGCAAGGCAGTGAAAAAGAAAGACAACAATAAGCCATGACAAGGAACAACTGACGTAGATGCTGATCAAGAAATTCAATATTGCCGGTCTCTTTTTGTTGTTTGTACTGATCCCCTGGGGGGTAAGCGCGACACAGGATGAGCAGGCAGACAGTCGCCTGGCGATTTTCGACGCGCATATCCATTACAGCCATGATGTGTGGGAGGCGATTTCGCCGACTGATGCGATCCGGCGATTACGCGCGGTCGGGGTAAAGCGGGCGCTGGTCTCCAGCAGCAGTGATGAAGGGACGCAACGGTTGTACCGGGCGGATCCCGAATTCGTGGTACCGGTGTTACGCCCCTATCGTAAACGCGGCACCATCGATAGCTGGATGTATGATGACAGCGTGATTCCCTACCTGAAACAACGGCTAGCGAACTATCGTTACGCGGGCATTGGTGAACTGCATATTGATGCTGAGCAGGCCTATACCCCGGTAATGCAGGAAATTATCCGCCTGGCTAAAAAGTATGATTTGTTCCTGCATGTGCATAGCGATGCCCAGGCCATCAAGTTTATATTTGAACAGTACCCGGAGGCGCGCATCCTGTGGGCGCATGCCGGGTTTGAATATGCCTACACGGTACGAGAACTGATGGATAAGCAGCGCCATTTATGGGCGGACCTGTCATTTCGTAGTGAAATTTTTCAAAACGGTCGCATCATGCCGGCCTGGCAACCGTTGCTGGTGGAACATGCGGACCGCTTCCTGCTGGGTATTGATACCTATGAACCACAGCGCTGGTTACAGCTTAACAATGTCATGCAATGGCAACGCGGGTTACTGGCCGCGCTGCCTGCTGAGGTGGCCCGCAAAATTGCTGCTGAGAATGGCGAGCGTATAACGAAGTTCTATGATAAAAAAGTGAACATTGATTAAGCGCCTCAGCATGGCAGGTAATTCAATGGGTCACGAACATCACCATCATCATGATGTCGAGTCAATGGGCGACCGGCGCCTGGTGGTGGCGATCGCCTTTAACATGCTGCTGACCGTGGCGCAGGTGATCGGCGGCCTGGTTTCCGGCAGTCTCTCCCTGGTGGCCGATGCCCTGCACAACTTCAGTGACGCCAGTTCGCTGTTGATTGCCTGGGTGGCACGCAAGATCGGCCGGCAACCGCCGGATCATTTTCGCACCTTCGGCTATAAACGTGCCGAGGTGATCGCCGCGCTGATTAACCTGGTGTTGCTGGTCGTGATAGGCCTGTACCTTATCTTTGAGGCCATCACGCGTTTCCTTGAGCCCCAGGTGATCGAGGGCTGGACCGTGGTCATCGTGGCGGGTGTGGCATTGATTGTGGACGTGGCGACAGCCGTGCTGACCTACCGGCTCTCCAAAACCAGCATGAATATCAGGGCCGCGTTTCTGCATAACGTCTCGGACGCACTGTCTTCGGTCGGCGTCATTCTCGCCGGCTCGGTGATCCTGCTTTACCAGTGGTACTGGATGGATACCGTGTTAACCCTGGTGATTGCCGGTTACGTGCTTTACCAGGCGGCAAGCCTGCTGCCGGCGACTATTCATATCCTGATGCAGGGCACACCGCAGGGTATCGTGATTAACGAGGTGGTCGATGACATGTTACAGGTCAACGGGGTGAGTAACGTGCATCATGTGCATGTCTGGCAACTGGATGAATATCGTAATGCCCTCGAAGCCCACGTGGTGATCGATGAGCCCGCAGAAATGGAAGTGGTGAAGAACAACATCAAGCAACGCCTGGTTGAAAACTATGCCATTGACCACTCCACGCTCGAGTTCGAGTTTTCATATTGCGGGGAAGAATAGTTTAACGATGACAGCAACAGAACTTAACCAGTTTTGAAAAGACCGGCAACTTGATGCCAGGCAGTTTGGGTCTGATACCAGAAAAAAATGCTCTTAAATCCCGGTTTATGCATAAATAGATACAGTTAGGCCTTGTATTTGTTTTTTTTGCCCCTATAGTAGTAACTGTGTGGTGATACTGGTAAAACCAGCTAAACCACGTAACGATACATTTCATCTTGGTTCTTGTCAGTAGTAGTCTAGACTTCCTCCTGTAAATTATCTCGTAAGATTTGTAACACTCTATATTATTAATACTTTAATGAGGTAATTTTTATGACAACAGGAACCGTTAAATGGTTTAACGATGCTAAAGGCTTCGGTTTTATCACTCCAGATGATGGCAGTGCTGATGTTTTTGCACATTTTTCAGCTATCGTAAGCGATGGTTTTCGTTCTCTGGCAGAAGGCCAACAAGTGACTTTCGATGTAGAATCGGGTCCGAAAGGTCCACAGGCAGCAAACATTAAGATCTAATCATCCCAGGTTTATGCTTTACTAAAACCCCGCAATACATTGCGGGGTTTTTTTATTTGTTACGTCGACTAAAATTAATCCGCATTTATTTGCTTACCTGAGCAGCTGGCTCGCTTTATACTTATCGCATGTTTGCTTTTGTTACTCACTGGTTACAGCAACGTATCATTCGTCGTTCAACTATTTCAGAAGAAGAATGGGAGGCGGCTTTTAGTTGCTTGCCGTTACTGGAAGGCTTGAGCGATGAAGAAAAACGTCGCTTACAGGAACTGGCCATCCTGTTTCTCCATTACAAAGTCTTTGAAGGTGCGCAAGGCCTGGTTATTACCCGATCGATGGCGTTGTTGATCGCGTTACAGGCTTGTTTACCCATCCTCAATCTTGGCCTGGAAAACTATAACGGCTGGCTGTCGGTGATTGTTTATCCGGCAGGTTTCTCCGCATCGCGTGAAGTCATCGATGAAGCGGGCGTTGTCCACAGGGGGCAATCCGCTCTGCTCGGGGAAGCCTGGCAACGAGGCCCGATCGTGCTTGCCTGGAATGATGTTGAAACGGCCGGGATCATCGATGGCCAGAACCTGGTGATTCACGAGTTCGCCCACAAGCTGGATATGCAAAACGGTGTGGCCAATGGTTTCCCGCCTTTACCTGCCGGGATGTCGGTGGATGGCTGGGTCAAAGCATTTACCGATGGTTTTGCCCATTTTCAACAGCATTGCCACACCGGCAAGCCGGGGGCTATTAGCTGCTACGCCGCTACCTCACCCGCTGAATTTTTTGCCGTGATCAGCGAGGTGTTCTTTGAGCGCCCGGGCTTGATAAGGAAGCATTACCCGGTCATTTATGAACAACTCTGCCGGTACTATCAACAGGATCCCGCCATGAGATTGAGTTAATTCATCTCTGGGCCACTTTCCCGTTCCCGTAAATAGGCAGTAAGCGACAAGGTTTACTTTCTCAATGACAGGTATTCAAGCCCGCCTTTAGTCTCTGTTAGCACTGCTATGTACCAGCACTGATTCCTTCACCCCGATAGCTGTTGCCAGTCCCGCAAAGCTCTGGGCAGACTACCGGGTGCAGGTCAGGAGCCGGCAATTTCTCTGAAATCCCGGGCCGGTTGGGCCAACGCATCTGCAAGTCCGCGCAATTGTGATGCACCATCGCCGTGGAACACGCTGCCGTGCATACAGGCAAGGGTCGCGGGTTTCGTGGCAGCCAGCCGTTCCAGCATCTCGCGGGCATTTTTCGTGTTGGCAAAATAATCCATTTGCTGGCGAAACGCTTCGCTGGGTCCCAGGATATCGTCTTCGGTCTCAGCGGGAAGATCGGCGCCGCCCTGGGTAAACAGGTCACCGCAAAACAGTGTCTGGGTGGTTTCCTCTGATAATAAGCCACATTCCCAGCCATGCGGCAGGTGGGGGGTATCAAACCAGCGCACCCGGTGCTCGCCCAGTGACAGTACTTCGCCGTCGGCAAGTGTGCGCGGGCTTCGATCCGCCATGTCATTCACTGATACCAGTCCGGCAACGTTGCCACAGAGTGGAACGGCCCCGGGTGCAATGGCCAGCCATTCATTGAGCGAGCCGCACTCGTCAGATTCCACATGGGAAAAACCAATATAACGCAGGCTTTCGACGGGAATCAGGCTGGCGACAGCTTCACGTACCAGAGGAAACATCTTGCGCGGCCCGGTGTGGTAGAGCAGGGGTTGCTCGTCATCAACCAGGTACTGGTTAAATGAAAAGCCAAGGCCATTTTCAAATACCACCGGGGTGTTAATACGATAGATACCAGCGGCGATTTCATGCACGTTGGTGCCGGATTCCGAGTTGGTAATAGTCATGGTATGTCTCCGGTTGTTAACAATATAAGCTGCTTGATATATTCGATGAACAGTTATGTATATTGAAAATAGCTTAGACCGCGACTTGCTACTTGTCAAGCAATCAGTAAACAGCTATGTTTACTTAAATGAAGAAACGAAAATATCAGCAAAAGGCCCGCGCCGAGCAGGCTCGGGAAACCCACCAGCAGATCCTGGAGGCGGCGGTGAAGTTGCATGAGCAGCTGGGGCCTGCCAACACCTCGATCAAGGCCATTGCCGAACAGGCTGGGGTGCAACGCCTGACGGTGTATCGCCATTTTCCCGATGACGCCAGTTTGTTTGAAGCCTGTACCGCGCACTGGTTAAGTCAACATCCACCGCCGTCCGTGGCGGATGCCGGGGAACTGCCGGATCACCAAACCCGGACTGAAAAGACCCTGCTGGCGGTTTATCGTTATTACCGGCAAACCGAGCGCATGTGGACGGTGGCCTACCGCGACGTGGACGAAGTCGCAGCCCTGCATGTGCCGATGGGCAGGGTCGAAGCTTATTTCGACCAGATGCGTGATGAACTGCTGGATGCCTGGACGCTCAAAGCCGGGAGTAAGAAACTGTTTTCATTGACCTTGCGACATGGCCTGCGTTTTTCTACCTGGCGCGCACTTAAAGCAGAAAAATTGTCGGACAAAAAAATACTTGAGCTGGTGATGGGCTGGTTGGTCTGCGCGGCCAATAAACAAGCATAGCCTGTCTATGCCAGGGCAAGGGTAAACAGGTCGCCGGCAGCGGTGTAGATATCTGTTGTAACTGTTTATTTTCTCAATAACAGGTATTCAAGCCCGCGCCTGATATATTTATTAGCTCCGCTGTAACGCCGAATATCCTCCAGCGAGTAGTCAGTATCATTCGTAATGGCGTTGGCTACGCGCAGGCCGCTGCGCACCGCGGCGCCGATCCCTTCACACAGGTCGCGGGTGGCCAGGCCGGCAGCGTCGCCGATCACAAACGCGTTGTCACTCGTGCCAATATCATTGTCACTACGTACGTAGTAACTGTAGCTACCGGGTGCGGGTAACGCGCCTTGCACCAACCCGGTTTTGCTCAAGGTATCCCGCAAGGCTTGCCAGTGACGCTTGATATGGTCGTGGCGCTGTTTCAGTTGTGCGGCCATGCCGCCCACGCCAATATTCAGGTAGCCATTGGCCTTCGGCACATACCAGGCATAACCCGGCAGGCCCTGTTGAAAAAACCACAGGTAACATTGTTCATCCGTCCACGGGTAGGCAAACTCCAGTTCCTGGGCGACCACTTGCAACTCGGCATCGCGGGGCGACTGTTGACGAAACAGCTGCCGATACACGGGACACCTGGTGCCGCCGGCCCCGACCAGGTAGCGGCAATGATAACGATCATCGATCACGTAGCCGTCATCAACCGGGCGAATGTTTTTCACCTCGTATGTCTCCACGGCTGCACCACTGCGTTGCAGCAGCCAGGCATCAAATTCATAACGACGGATCGAGTACTGGGTGGTAGCAAGACGCAGTGGCATGCCATGCAGGCGTATGCGCAGGCGCTCGAAGGTGAGAAAGCTGTGCGGGTAATCCGCCGGGTCCAGTTGTAGATCTTCCAGCACCTCGGGCGTTAACCAGCCACCACAGAGTTTGAGGCGGGGAAAGGCTTCACGATCCAGCACCAGGCAATCGACGCCCTGGCGCTGCAGTTGCCAGGCACAGCTTGAGCCGGCCGGTCCACCTCCGACGATGATGACCTCTTTACTGATCATGTTGCTGGGAAACCCTGTCAGCCTCGTAGAGATGGCGACGGCTCATGGGATAATTATCCGTGGTATTGCCCTTGCTGAAGGTGATCTGGAACAAGTGGGTCTGGCTGTTGGGAGAACGAAACAGTTCCGCGCAGCTATACAGGTAGGTGCGCCACTTGCGATAGAAGTATTCGTTAAATTTCACCGGGTCGAGCTGCTGAATCTCGGGCCAGCGTTGTTCGAAGCGTTCCACCCAGGCGTCCAGGGTCAGGGCGTAATGGCGGCGCAGGTTTTCCACGTCAAGGATTTCGAGTCCATGACGGTCCATCAGGTCAAGGGTTTCGGCCAGGCCCGGGATCCAGCCGCCGGGGAAAATGTATTTGCGGATATAGAACTCGGTGTTGAATTTGCCAACGTGGCCAATGTAATGCAGCACGCCGATACCGCCGGGTTTTAACATCGCCGCCAGTGCCTCGATGGCCTGAGGCAACTGGTGCTTGCCGGCATGTTCCAGCACCCCGATATGGGCCACCTTGTCAAAACCCCCGGGGACCTGGCGAAAATCTGCCTCGGTGACGGACAACTGGCCAGCAAGCTTGCGCTGCTGAATGTCAGTACGCAGCGCATCAAGCTGCTCACCGGTGACATTGAAACCTTCACAATGCACGCCGTATTGTTGATGGGCGCGAAACATGAAGCCACCCCAGCCGCAGCCCACATCGGCTACCTTGTCATCGGGCTGCAGGTTGAGCTTGCGACACACGTGATCGATCTTGTTGAGCTGGGCCTGTTCCAGGGTGCGGGTGCCTTCTTTCCAGTAGGCGCAGGTATACATCATGCCGGCCTGGTCCAGCCACAGGCGATAGAAGTCGGTACCCAGGGCATAATGAAACTCGGCATTGGCCTTGGCCTGGGCCAGGTTGCTGTTACTGAAGCGTACTTCGTGCCACCAGTTGCGGAGTGCCAGCAAGGGGTTGGTGTTGATTGATTGGTCGAAACCGCTGTCCATGGCGGCGCGAAACGCAAGGGCGATATTACCTTCAATGTCGAGTGACTGATGGAAGTAGGATTCCAGCAGGCCAACGTGACTGAACAGGATGGTACGCCATTCCGCCATGCGTGAATTGAATCGTAGTGTGAAAGCCGGTTGAGATGAATGGTTCTGCAAGCGACTACCATCGGCGAACACGACAAGAAAACAGACATCGGTTGCGCCTCCAATGTCAGCAAGTCTGCTTTTTAATAGTCTACGCATGACACAAGCTTAATACACAAAGCCTGTTTTTTCCTGATAAAGATAATAGAAACCGGTTCAGGGATCAGTTATCTCCAGTTTAACCAGGCTTGTAGTTTAGCGTCAGGAGAAACAGTGTTTTTACTGTTCACGTTTGCGCAAATAGCGATTATCGTCAAAGGTGCTGACCCATTGCGGACGATAAACCACGAAGATAGACATTAACATGCCAGTGAGAAACGCTTCGGGGAACATCAGTATCAAGCCATAGGGAAGATAACCATAGCTCAGTTTTTCGAGACTATAGGCGCCCGACAGGTAGTGAATTCCCGTGGTGGCGAAGATTACGCCGGCGATGGCCAGTGCGGCACTAAAAAAGGCGCAGACAAAGATATAAATAAAAAAGTTGTTGGGCAGGCGTTGATCGACCAGGCGAAAAAGCTGGTAACTGATGAAGACCGGCAACACGATGGTCGCCAGCGCATCCCAGGGCAAGGTGAACAGGCTGTCACTCACGGATGGCGCGTTGATCAGGGTGTAGGCAAGCAGTACCACGCTCATCGCCAGGACGGCAAACGCCCAGCCGAACATCATGGTCATCAACGTGGCGCCGAGCAGGTGCAAGGTGGGGCCAACAAAAGCCTGGCTGTCCTGAAAGTCGGTATTCATTAACCAGAATAAAGAGACACCTACCATGGCGTTGAACAGCACATTGACATCAGTCGGGTTGCGTAACCGCCACCACTGCGCGGTGCGCACGGCTTTTAGCAATACCCAGCCATAGGCCGCTGCACCCAGCATTAGCCAGAAGCTGTTAAAAAATTGTGGATTAACGGTCATGGCAATTCATCTATCTAACCAGTATAGCCGGGTGTCAGCTTTGCTATTATTACAATATTATTAGTATTTTAGAAAAGCCTTATGCAGATGCAAGTCGAAAATGGTGACCTGTGTTGCGTGAGTAAGGCTTGACCGGCGTTTTTACCGGTCGCTCAGAATAGACCCGTCAACGAGGTTGCCAGAATATGATCGAATCAAACCTTGATAGCAGCAGGGGCCGGGGACAGATCGTGGTGTGCCCGAACAGTTCGGGGCAATGGCAAACCACGAAACTATTTCTTTGGCTCGTTTCGATTCTGGCGTTGCTGATCGCCACGGCATTTGCCTTGCTGGGCTTATGGCTGATCTTACCGTTTGCCGGGCTCGAGATCCTTGCCCTGGTTTCATTAATCTATTGGGTAGCACACCAATGTCGTCGCCAGCAGGTGATACACGTTGACGATAACCGGATCCGTGTTGAAACCGGCCACCACAGTCCCAGCTTTACCTGGGAATCCGAACTGTTTTTTACGCGCTTGTTTATCGACAAGCCACCGTATCGTGATGGGCAACCCCTAAAGCTGTTTCTGCGCAGTCAACAGCAGCAACTCGAGATCGGTGAATTTCTCAATGAACAGGATAAGAAAAAGTTGATCGCCGAATTGCGTGGCGTGATAGGTGTGGTGAGTTAGGATATTTGCCTACTAGTCTCTGGCAGGCAGCTTGGTGGGATGTAATTGCACATCCTGTGAATGAGCCCGCAGAGAAACTAAAAATATCGCCGTTATCAGGATTTGAAGAAAATGTTAAAGACCATTAAACAGTTTTTCGAACAGAATATCTCGCCTGAGATGCAGGTGGATGACGAACATCGCCTGAAACTTGCCACCGCGGCATTGTTGATCGAAATGATGAAACAGGATGGGAAAGCAAAAGACGAGGAACTGGAGGCGGTGGGCAAGGCATTACAAACCAAGTTTTCATTAACCGAAACCGAAACCCATGAATTGATAGAACTGGCCAGCGAGGAAGCCAGGCAGGCCGTGGATTTTTACCAGTTTACCAGCCTGATCCACAAGCACTTTCCAGCCGAGAAGAAAATCAAGATCATCGAATACCTGTGGATGATTGCCTTCGCTGACAAACATCTCGATGCCCACGAGGAACACCTGG
>JASFOS010000065.1:0-11782 GCA_050116415.1 Thioalkalispiraceae bacterium | reverse complement strand
ACTCAGTTCATCGAGGCCTTTTTGCAGGGCTTTCATTTTCATCGGGTCTTTAAGGCGAACGCGACGGAACAATTCCGGTGCGAAGTTAGGGATCCCGGTAAACTTCAGTTCTTCACCCTGGGTAAAGGTGTCACCGATCTGGATGGAGCCGTGGTTATGCAGGCCGATGATATCCCCCGGGTAAGCTTCTTCCACGTGCTCGCGTTCCGAGGCCATGAAGGTAATGGCGTTGGCCACTTTCACGTCCTTGCCGATCCGCACATGACGCATCTTCATACCACGCTCGTACTTGCCGGAGCAGACACGCATGAAGGCGATACGATCACGATGTTGCGGGTCCATGTTGGCCTGGATTTTAAAAACAAAGCCTGAAAACGTTTCTTCTTCCGCCTTGACCTCGCGCTGTTTGGTGGCGCGCGCCAACGGGGCCGGTGCCACGCCCGCCACGTAATCGAGCATTTCGTCCACACCGAAGTTGTTTATCGCTGAACCAAAAAACACCGGGGTTTGTTTACCGGCCAGGAACGCGTCCTTATCAAACTCGTGACTGGCGCCCTGGACCAGTTCGATCTCATCCCGCAGTTCCTGGGCCATGTCGCCAATGACTTCGTCAAGCCGCGGGTTATCGAGCCCCTCGATCACCTCGCCCTTTTGTACCTTACCGCCATGGGTGGCGCTGAACAGGTGCACCTTGTTTTGGTAAATATGGAACACACCCTTGAGACGCTTCCCCATACCAATCGGCCAGGTCACCGGGGCACATTCAATTTTCAATACCTCTTCGACTTCATCCATCAACTCGATGGGATCGCGCCCCTCGCGGTCGAGCTTATTGATAAAGGTCAGGATCGGCGTATCCCGCAGGCGACAGACATCCATTAACTTGATGGTACGGTCTTCGACGCCCTTGGCACAGTCGATCACCATCAGCGCCGAGTCCACCGCGGTCAGGGTCCGGTAGGTATCTTCCGAGAAGTCCTCGTGCCCGGGGGTATCCAGCAAATTTATAATGCAGTCCCTGTAAGGAAACTGCATCACCGCGGAGCTGACAGATATGCCGCGCTGTTTTTCCAGTTCCATCCAGTCCGAGGTGGCATGACGGTCGGCTTTGCGGCCCTTGACTGAACCAGCCATCTGGATGGCGCCCCCGTAAAGCAGCAGCTTTTCGGTGAGCGTGGTTTTACCGGCATCCGGGTGCGAGATGATCGCAAAAGTACGGCGGCGATGGGTTTCTTGTAAAAAATCAGGCATTACTAAAATCACTCCGGGATAAGGTGCGATATTCTACATGAAATTACCGGTTATTTCTGAATGCCTAACCAGCCAGCCCAACCGTGAAACAGGTTTTCATCCAGTGCCGCCACCGCTGAACGTGGCTGTAAGGAAAAATCGAATACGGGTTCCCCCTGTAACGTACAGGAATAACCACCTACCTCGTTGAATACCAGGTAACCGGCAGCGTAATCCCAGATATTCTGCCTGCCGTGCAGGTAAACATGGACACGCCCGGCTGCCAGCCAGCACCAGTCCAGCGCCACGCCACCGAAACTGCGTTGTGAACTGTAGGGCGGTTGGGAAGCTATTCGCGCGGCCAGTTCACTATCGAGCCGCTTGAAGTCGATCAGCGCGGTTGATTTATCCAGCGAAACCCCGGCTGCACGCCGATGCAGACGTTGTTCATTGAGACAGGCACCTTGACCCTGTGAGGCGGTAAAACATTCGTCCCGCTCCGGGTCATACACCATGCCCCAGCAAATCTGCCCCTGTTTAACCAGGGCCAGCGAAACCGCGTAGTACGGAATGCCGGCAGAAAAATTACTGGTGCCATCCAGCGGATCCAGTATCCAGACCCCGTCGGGGTTATCCAGCATGGCCTTTTGCTGTTCGACGTTCATTTCTTCGCCCAGGAAAGCGATAGCGGGATAGTTCTCCTGCAAAAACGCCTGGGCACGTGCCTGCATGGCAAGATCCGCCTCGGTCAGGAAACTGCCATCCAGCTTGTGGCTTCGGATAACCCTGGCAAAGCGCGGACATAACTCTTCCCGGGCAATGGCTTTGATTGCTTCACTAACTTGTTTATCCATACAAATTAACCCTGCATTTTTGCTTTCTTATGTCAGTATTAGGGGTATTGGTAAAAACATTTTCTATGATCTATACCTAATACAAGGTTAGTCATTTTCGTATTGTTCGGAGGTGTGAGATGCATACGATCCAGATCCATGTGGAAGAAACATTAACCAGCGAACAACTGCAGGCCTTAAAAAACAGCTTGCTGTCGATCCCCCACATTCAGGATGTCTCGATGAGCCCGCGTGATCCGCATGACTTTCTTGTTGATTTCGAGGAAGCCCATAACACGCCCATTGCCGTGATGCATGAACTTCATCAACAAGGACTGCATCCAGACATTACGTCCTGTTAACTTGTGGTTGCCAGCTTGCTCAACTGTCCAGTTGAGCAAGAATTGCATCCCACATGTGAATACGTGCCTGCAGGGCTTCACGCGCGGCGATTTCCGCCTCACGCCAGCGTTGTTGATCATCACCGCACACCCGGGCCAGCAAGGCATGGGAAATGGGCCCATGACGTTCACCATCCACTTCTATATGTCGGTTCAGGTAATATAAAAACTTGTCCCACTTACCCGGTGCCTGTTCGGCCAGCGATGCGACCAGTTCCGTGAACATGGTTGGAATCAGGTCTTCACGTGCATAGGTAAAAATCGACACAGCATTATGTGCCTGGCCTTGCGCCGCCATATTGGCATAACGGAACGTGGTATTCACAAACTCGGCGACGCCACCGGGAATAACCGGATGTTGCAACGCCTGCTCGATACTTTTTCCACTATGCAATTCGTCCAGCAAGGTTGTGATGGGCCGGGTATCACTACCACATTGCTGCATGGCTTCAAGATAGAATTCAAAATGAGAAGCGTAACCGCCATCCGGGTGTTCATCACTTTCTTCTTCCAGCACGATTTCGTTAACCAGCCGACAGGCTTCGCGATCACCCGATGGTTGCCAGGGCACCGTGACACAGGTGAATGTCTGCTGCAGCGCTTTCAGTAATGACTGAAAGTCCCACACACAAAACACATGAGAACGCATGAACAGACGAACCGCCTGTTCATTGTTAATCCGTTGATAGATGGGGTGTTCGGCCAGTTGCCGGGTCAGGTCAGATACATCAAACATCTTGAACTCGTAAATAAAATTTAAAATAAAAGAATGATTCAGGCCAGTGGCAGGCTCATTACCATGGCATTTTCACGACCCTGTTCATCCGGGTAGTAATTTTTACGTATCCCAATCTCGCGAAAACCTGCTTTACGGTATATGTTAATGGCACGTTGATTGGATAGGCGGACCTCGAGAAAAATCGATTCCGCATTACGCTGCCGGGCCAGGTCGATGGCGTGTTTCAGGAACTTCTTTGCATACCCCTGCTGCTGGTAATCGCTATCCACTGCCAGGGTTAATATGTGTGCTTCCCCCGCGGCAATGGACATGATCAGGTAACCGATGATCTTTTCATCCTGCTGGTAAACCCAGCATGAATAGCCCACCAGCAAACAATCGCTGAAAATTCCCTTTGTCCAGGGGAAAGGATAAACATTTTCTTCCACGGCATGCACCGCGTCGACATCCTCCTGGCGCATCGGGCGTATGCCTTCAAACGATTGTTCAAATACTGCGCTCATCTTGATTCAGTTAACTTATCCATTAAAAACTGCAAATCTTCCCAGGCCTTGCGTTTCTCCTGTGGCGAGCGCAATAAATAGGCCGGGTGATAGGTGACCACCATAGGAACGTTGATCTCTTCCAGGTAATGTTGCTTGCCGCGCAACCGCGCCAGGCTGGCATTGGTTTTCAGTAACCGCTGTGCAGCGATTCTACCCAGTGCCAGTATCACCCTGGGCTGAATCAGCTCTATCTGGCGTTGCAGGTACGGCCAACAGGCTTCGGCTTCTTCCGCGCTGGGATCGCGGTTTTGTGGTGGTCGGCATTTCAGGATATTGGCAATGTAGACATCGCTCCGCTCAAAACCAATGGCTTTTAGCATGGCATTGAGTAACTGGCCGGCCCGGCCCACGAAAGGTTCTCCCTGCTTATCTTCATCAGCGCCGGGCGCTTCACCGATAATCAACAGATCGGCCTCCGGATTGCCGACCCCAAACACGGTTTGGGTGCGTGTTTTGTGCAGTTCACACAAGGTACAGTTTGCAACCGTGTCCTGCAGGGTCGTCCAGTCCATTGTCGCGATATTCAAAGCCGGTTGCACATCGACAGCCTGCTCTTGAGTTTTGACCTGCACCGGCTGTGTGGCCAGGGCTGGCTCCGGATCGGCAAGCACCGGCTCGTGTGCAGTGGCTGAAGCGGGTACTGCCATCTCAGGACTAACTGATGCCTGAGATGGCAGCCAGATATCGATGCCCATGGCATCCAGATAAGCGCGTTTCCTGTTATCCAGTTGAGCCATGGCGCACGATTTTACACGTCTGCCGACTGCGGGTGGGCGCGTTCAACCGGCGACATGATCTTGTTGAGCGCATTCACGTAGGCCTTGGCCGAGGCAATCACGATATCCGTGTCCGCCCCCTGGCCATTGACAATACGCCCGGCTTTTTCCAGGCGTACCGTCACTTCACCCTGTGAATCAGTCCCGCTGGTAATGTTGTTTACGGAATAAAGCTGCAATTCAGTTTCACTGTTAATAATTGCCTCGATGGCTTTAAAGGTGGCATCCACCTGGCCGCCGCCATCTGAATCCGCATGCTTTTCTTCACCGTTAACCCACAGGGTGACACTGGCAGAAGGTGTTTCACCGGTTTCCGAGTAAGATTTGATCGACACCAGCTTGACCCACTCGTTTTCCGCCTCGATGTTGGTCTCGGTGGCCAGGGCCTGAAGATCCTCATCGTAGATCTCGTGTTTCTTGTCGGCCAGATCCTTGAACAAGGAAAACGCGGTATTCAGTTCCTCTTCGGAGGCGAACTCGATGCCCAATTCCTGCATACGGGTTTTGAAGGCATTTCGCCCCGAGTGCTTACCCAACACCATGCGGTTATCTGACCAGCCCACATCCTGGGCACGCATGATTTCATAGGTCTCACGGTGTTTCAGCACGCCATCCTGGTGGATACCCGATTCATGGGCAAATGCATTGGCCCCGACGATTGCCTTGTTGGGTTGCACGGCAAAGCCGGTGATACCCGAGACCAGGCGTGAGGTCGGTACGATCTGGGTGGTATCGATATGATCGACAGTACAATCGAAAATATCCTTGCGGGTCCGCACTCCCATGACGATTTCTTCCAACGAGGCATTCCCGGCACGTTCTCCCAGGCCATTAATCGTGCATTCCACCTGGCGTGCACCATTCATCACCGCCGACAAGGAATTGGCCACCGCCAAACCAAGATCATTATGACAGTGCACCGAGAAGATCGCCTTGTCGGAATTGGGCACCCGCTCTATCAACTGGCGGATGGTCTCACCAAACTGGTTAGGCATGTTGTAACCGACGGTATCGGGAATATTGATGGTGGAGGCACCGGCATCAATCACGGCTTCCACGATCCGGCAAAGGAAATCCAGTTCCGAACGCCCCGCATCTTCTGCCGAGAACTCCACGTTATCGGTATATTGACGAGCCCGCTTCACGGCATGAATGGCCTGCTCCACCACCTGATCCGGCGTCATGCGCAGCTTCTGCTCCATGTGAATCGGCGAGGTGGCGATAAAGGTATGAATGCGCGCGTTGTTCGCCGCTTTCAGGGCTTCACCGGCGCGGTCAATGTCCTTGTCCAACGCCCGGGCAAGGCCACAGACAGTGCTGTCCTTGACGACCTGGGCCACGGCCTGAACCGATTCGAAGTCGCCCTGGCTGGCAATAGGAAAACCGGCCTCGATAACATCCACATGCATACGCTCCAGCGCCTTGGCGATGCGGACTTTTTCATCTTTGGTCATGGATGCGCCTGGGCTCTGCTCCCCGTCGCGCAAGGTGGTATCAAAAATTATTAATTTGTCGCTCATGATCTAACTCCATATACCTGGCCAATTATGACATGGTCAGGCCTTAATTTTGAGTCGTATAACTATCTGGATTTTGCTGGCTGTGGTCTGGCGCTCCAGCACTAGCGCGCTCGATATCTATGCCCCTCAGGGCAGTAGTCGCAGAGCCAGGAGATGAGCAGGACGAAACAGGCGCGCAGCAGTAACGCTCATGTTGCCATGAGGAACGGCTTTTGTACTGTGCGACTGTCTATTCATAAGGGGAAATAGCCTCAATATTTAGACTTAATATAACGTCGAATAAGCCATTTGCCAAGTCAATCTTCTGATTTTGACTCTTCAGGCGACATTTTGTGCGCCTTGCGCTCCGCACGACGCTGACGTAATTGCACCAGGGTCATCACCGGTCCCGACAAGGCGTAGAGCAGGAACACGCTGAACAGCACAGAGGGCGGATCGTAGGTCACCAGCACGAATACCAGCACGATCACAAGCATCGCCACGAAAGGCACTTTTCCTTTCAAATCAATGCCTTTGAAGCTGTGGTAGCGAATATTGCTGACCATCAGCAAGCCGGCCACCAGGGTCAGGATCAGCGCGGTATACTGCAAAACCGGCCCCTGGGGAAGGTAAATATCCCCAACCCAGACCATGCCGGCCACGATCGCGGCAGCGGACGGGCTGGCCAGCCCCTGGAAATAGCGCTTGTCGGCAATCCCGACCTGGGTATTGAAACGCGCCAGGCGCAAGGCTCCCCCCGCGGTATAAATAAACGCGGCCAGCCAGCCCAGTTTGCCCATATCGGACAACACCCATTCATACATGACCAGGGCCGGCGCCAGGCCAAAGGAAATCATGTCCGCCAGGCTGTCATACTCGGCACCAAAATCACTCTGGGTGTTGGTCAGGCGGGCGACTCGCCCGTCCAGACCGTCCAGCAGCATCGCCACATAAATGGCGATGGCCGCCGTTTCAAACTGCCCCTTGGTGGCCGCGACAATGCCATAAAAACCGGCAAACAATGCCGCGGTGGTAAACAGGTTGGGCAGTAAATAGATACCGCGACGTTGTTGCGAAGAAGATGTCTTTTTTTTGCTCATGGATTCGATATCTGCTTAAAACTTATACTCTAGCTACTATAGTAGAACGCAGCAGTTAGTTATACAAAAATAGATGCTTGGCATAGTAGACTTTTTCTCGCTGACAGTCCGTCAGCGGTTGGTTTGATAACTCAATAGTGGCTTGGTTCAATTCCTCCAGGCTACATTTATCGCCCAGATAATTGATAATACGCGGTGTCTGTTCACCATTAAGAACCTCAAATCGTTTGGCAATTAAACGCTGGTATTTTTTTCGACTTCCCAGTAATGAACGTCCATCGGCAAAACGCAGTTCGCCAAAACCCAGCAAATCCGTGACAGTTGGCGCCAGATCGGCCGTATATCCTATGGTATCAACATACCTGGGCGAACGTTTCTCAGGATCGCGAATTGAAAAATAGGTTTTACCATACCAACTTAGTGCTGGAAGCATATCTAATAATTCATCATTCACCTGTGACTTGAACATCACATGGTCACCCATCAAAACCAGGACTGTGTCTTTGAAATAATTATTTTTTTCTAGATAGTCAAGAAACCAGCCAAGTGAATAGTCGGTACAATGAATGCCGTTTAATAACGCATTTCCTTCCCGATACGTGGGACATTCCTCATCCTCAAATCCCGGTGTATGTGAATTAATCGTGAGGATGTTGATACTAAATGGCTTTTCCTGATTACGCAGTTGCTCCAACTCCTTGGCCGCCTCTCTGAATAATATAGGATCAGGGACACCCCATCGATTTGCCCTTTCCGTATATTTGCCAAACAGGTTAAGTTCTTCAAGGCCTATCGCCTCATCGTAACTATGTGACTCGAGGAATTGTCCTTTACCGGAAAACTTCATAGGTGCGCCTTTCATGAAAATCTGTGTATAGCCAGCCTGATGCAGATAGTCGGATAGGCAGAACAGCTTTTGCTGGTACAAGGCTCTCATTTTTTTATCATAGCCACCAAGGATAGCGTTCGACATATTTACATCGCCACCAATTTCCAGGTCTATACCACACTGTGAGCTAACTACTGCATTTATCGTCGGTGTCACACTATTGTACATGTTATCAAAGACCGAATAATTATCTCTTAGCGAGTCAAGTACTGGCATTAATGATTTTTTTTCCGGCCATCCACCACGCTTGGTGAAATTCGATTGCAACGACTCCAGATAAACAACAATGAGATTGTAATTATTCTCTTTTTTTACAATTTTACTCGGCGTAAATTTTTTTCTTATTCCCAGTTGTTGTAATGCTTTATTTTCCTGCTCGCTATACCTGATGCTGTTGTAGAATTTTTTCTTGTCGTCATAGTCTGTTTTATTGAACTGAAGCCAGGCTTCTAGCAAAGAAACCGTAGGAACCGTTGCCGATATCTCATAATCTTTTATATTTAATGCAACCGCGTTAGCCGAAAGTGCCAACATACATAGCGAGGCCACGCCTAATGAAAGTTTTTCCTTGTCCTGCTTGTGTACCAATCTATAAAAAACATACGAAACCGGTAGCATAATTGCGCTGAGCAACAAAAGCACATAAAAGAATTGGCCCGCAGCGACTTTAATAGCAGTTGCGTCGATATGCAGAAACACAGTGGGACCAAATTCGAAACCTGTGGAATATAGCAAGGCGACGAAAAAACAATTCAAAATAAAAACTGTATTGATAATGACCAGAAAAATAGCTCGCGCAGCATTTTGATGGATATTCCTGGACACGTAATAGATGGCAGCAATACACAAGGCAAAAATAATATTGGTTTCCAATATTGTCGATATTGATATATCTATGGGTAATATACCTAGCGCACTGGCAGCGAGGACAGGAATAATCGTTACCAGGAGAATAATTACCGATAATAATAGAATGTGCCCGGCGGTGACGAGTGCGCGCCTGATCCGTCCCAGTTGGTATATTTCCAGAAGGATCAATGAGTAAAAAACCGCGATCATCAGGAAATAGCGAGCAAGCTCCTGTTTTGAAAATAGTGAGGTACTGATAAAAAGGTGTAGGATAAGAATCAAAGAGGCAATCGCAATGGCGATTTTCTTATGCTTTCGTGTAAATTCCATAGGCGTACTTTAACCCAGTAAATAATTAAATGACTATTTTATAATATCAGCCAGTACGGTTTCACCACTTGTTACAGATTGACCTATCGTGACATTGATATGTGATGTTACCGGTAAATATACATCAATCACTGAGCCAAATGGAATAATACCGCAGCGATGCCCCTGGCCAACGCGTTCGCCGATATTCGCATCACAGCTCAAGCGCTTGAACACGCGCCCTGGTCTCAATACCACGATCACGTCGTCTTTTTCGTCTGTTTCGATATGTATCGCGTGTGCCACATCATGCTTCGCACCTGATTCCTGATCGAGCCATTGCTGTACAATCTTGCCTTCAATCACTCCCCTGATGGAAAACACGGAGGTCGGTGACATTTCAATGCGAACAAGATTGGCATCTCTGCCCAGATAGGGATCCGGGTGTTGTTCGGCAGCCACGATCTTGCCGTCAACCGGGCTAACGATACCCAGTGGTAAGGCGGGTACCTTGCGTACCGGATCACGATATAACCAGATAACAAAGACCACTAACAACCATAATGGTGTGGCATATGCCCCATAAAAATAATTCAGTATCGCCACGACCAAAGTTGTCACGATAATGAAAGGTGTTCCTTCAGGGGAAATTATTGCGTGTCTTGATACAGCCATAAGCACATAAACTTATAAATAAAAAAGGCCGGAAAATCCGGCCTTTGGTCGTGGTTAGTTTTTATCTTTATCTACCAGGGCGTTTGCTTTAATCCATGGCATCATGCTGCGTAACTTCTCACCGACCTGCTCAATCGGATGGGCCGCATTGTTACGGCGGTGCGCAGTCATTTCCGGATAGTTACTCATGCCTTCAAGGATGAATTTCTTGGCATATTCACCGGTCTGGATGTTATGCAGTGCCTCTTTCATCGCCCAGCGGCTTTCTTCATTGATAACCCGAGGACCGGTTACATACTCACCATACTCAGCGTTGTTGGAGATAGAGTAATTCATGTTGGCGATACCACCTTCATACATGAGATCAACAATCAGCTTCAACTCATGCAGGCATTCGAAGTACGCCATTTCCGGTGCATAGCCCGCTTCGACCAGTGTTTCAAAACCGGCTTTAACCAGCTCAACCGCACCACCACATAAAACAGCCTGCTCACCGAACAGATCCGTTTCAGTTTCATCTTTGAACGTCGTCTCGATGATACCAGTACGACCACCACCGATTGCCGAGGCGTAAGACAGCGCGATATCTTTCGCAGTACCTGTAGCATCCTGGAAGATCGCAATCAGATCAGGAATACCGCCACCATTTACGAACTCATTGCGTACCGTATGACCTGGCGCTTTAGGCGCAATCATGATCACGTTCAGATCTTCACGCGGGACGATCTGGTTATAGTGAATCGCAAAACCATGGGCAAATGCCAGTGTTGCGCCTTGTTTCAGGTTAGGAGCAATATCCGCCTTGTAAAGCTGGGACTGGAATTCATCAGGAGTCAAAACCATGACCAGGTCAGCACCGGCAACGGCATCAGCCACATTTTTTACAGTCAGCCCGGCTTTTTCGGCCTTGGCTGCAGAGGCTGAACCTTCACGCAAACCAACCGTGACATTAACACCCGAGTCTTTCAGGTTGTTGGCATGCGCATGACCTTGAGAACCATAACCAAGGATAGTAACGTTCATACCCTTGATGATAGAAAGATCACAATCTTTATCGTAATAAATATTCATTGAATTCCCTACCTTTACTTGAAAACTAGAACTGTAAATAAACTAAACATGTAGTGACTTTGAACCACGTGAAATACCGGTAGCTCCCGAACGCACGGTTTCAATAATGTCGGTATCTTCAATCGCATTAATGAAGGCATCCAGCTTGTCACCGGTACCGGTCAACTCGATGGTATAGGTCTCCTCGCTAACATCGAGGATACGTCCACGAAAGATATCAGCCATGCGCTTCATTTCATCGCGTTGATTACTGCTGGTCGCACGCACCTTGAGCAACATGAGTTCACGCTCAATGTGGCTGCCCTTGGTAATATCATCCAGCTTCACCACGTCGACCAGCTTGTTGAGCTGCTTGATAATCTGCTCAACAATGTTTTCCGAACCAATCGTCACCAGCGTCATGCGTGATAACGAGGGGTCTTCGGTTGGCGCCACGGTGAGTGACTCGATGTTGTAACCCCGCGCTGAAAACAGACCTGCTACACGCGACAGGGCTCCCGACTCGTTTTCCATTAATACTGAAATTATATGTCGCATCAGGCTAACTCTCTTTCATGCATTTCATTATGGCCCTTACCCGCCGCAATCATCGGGTAAACATTTTCTGTCTGGTCAGTAATGAAATCCATAAATACCAACCGGTCTTTCATGGCAAAGGCCTCCTTGAGCGCCCCTTCCACGTCTTCCGGTTTCTCAATTCGCATACCGACATGACCATAGGCTTCTGCCAGTTTCACCAGGTCAGGCAAGGCATCTATATACGAGTGCGAATAACGACTCTCATAGAAGAATTCCTGCCACTGGCGCACCATACCCATGTAACGGTTATTCAGGTTGATCACCTTGATCGGCGTCATGTACTGCAG
>JASFOS010000064.1:0-11878 GCA_050116415.1 Thioalkalispiraceae bacterium | reverse complement strand
CGGTATCGGCACGTACAAGGTCAGGTTCGAGTCATGCCGCCCATCCAGTACCGGCACCTTGGAATCGCCCAGGGTTTTGAACTTGCCCGCCTTGATCGCCGCCTCGATGCGGGGAATGTTGAAAATAACCACCCAGTCACGTTCGTTACGCATGGTATCGGCGAGCAGAAAGCCGTTTTCCGAGTTATAACAGGTCGATATCGCGTACTTGCCACTATAATCGGCATCGGTGTTATCAAGGTTGCCATCCACAATTATCTGGAAGGCGACTTCCATCGACTCCGCCTCGATAGCGTTGAACATGGTGTAGTACTGGCTGTTATCATCCATGTTGCTACCGTCGTTAGGGTGCGGCATACGAAACTCGGCATTCGCGTAGATATATTTCGTATAAGGTGCTTTTTGTGGCCGCATGCCATGGATCGCCTGGACATTGGGGATAGTCGTGATCTTGTCGGTTTTCATGATATCGCAGCGGATGCGCGCCACCCGGGTGTTGGCCTTGTCGTTGATAAAAACATACTTCCCATCGAACGTGCCATTGGTATAACTCAGGTGAGGGTGATGGGCATCACCGTTCATCGGTGCATTGGGACCCAGTATACGTTTTGATTCATTGGTTAACCCGTGTCCGGTCGCACTGTCATAGTTAAATACCGGGATGCGCATCAACTCGCGCATGGACGGTATTCCCAGGATCCTGACTTCGCCCGACTGGCCGCCGCTCCAGAAGCCGTAGTATTCATCCAGTTCACCCGGTTCAACATGTACCTTGAGACCGTCTCGCTTTTCTTTTGCCCAAACCGGGTATGATGCGAGCCCTGTTGCCATACTGGCACCGGCGATACCGGCGACCCCGGTGGCAGACAGGAACTGTCGCCGCGAAATGTTTGTTTTCTCTTTTTCGTTATCCATGATTCTCTCTCCTTTGCTAGTACATTGACATACGGGATTGCTATTGCTTTTTCTCGTTCTCACTATCCTTTTTTACATCAACGGATACGTCTTCCAGGCCTGATTCGGCACCCAGTTCTTTTTCCATCCAGCGCACGGTTTCGCGGGCACGCGTGGCTTTTTCGCGGCGCTTGCGTTTGTCGACCAGCGGCGGACACTTGTATTCATTCCAGTAAGTAACCTGGCAGTCGAGACAGTAATGACACTCGTTGGCGATGATGACGCCGGTGTTATCGATTGCCTGGATCTCGCATTCATTGGCGCAGATCTGGCACGGCTTGCCACATTCCTTGCGCCGGCGTAACCAGTCGAACAAACGCAACCGGGCCGGAACAGCCAGGGCGGCACCTAGCGGGCATAAATACTTGCAGTAGAACTTGCAGTTAAAGAGTGAAACAACCACCAGCCCGAGCGCGTAAAGGACAAACGGCCACTCCCGGTTAAAGCGCAGGGTAATGGCGGTTTTGAACGGTTCGATCTCCGCGTAACGCTCAGCCGTGCCAATCGAACCCAGCGAGATGCCGAACAGGATTAACAGGATCACGTACTTGAGTGCCCAAAGGCGATCATGTACCAGGGCTGGAACCTGGAATTGTGGAACCCGGAATCGCCTTGCAGCCTGGTTGACGAGTTTCTGCAAGGCACCATATGGACACAGCCAGCCACAGTATACGCCGCGGCCCCATAATAATAGTGTCACCGCGACAAACCCCCACAGGATGAACATCGTCGGGTCAATTAAAAAGGTGTCCCAACTAAAGCCCTTGATCACGGAATTGATGAACGTCAGCACATTCACCACTGACAACTGGCCTAACATGTACCAGCCAATAACAAACAAGGTATACAGCAGAAAGCCGGTACGTAGATAAGTGAGCAAGCGCGGGAAGCCCACTATCCAGTCCTGCAGGATCATGATCAGGGTAAGGACAGTCAGGCCGATCGCCAGCACCACGATCTGGAACGTGCGTTCTTGCCAGACGCTCACCCACATTGGCCATTCCAGCGATTCCGTGATGTCGTCTGCCGGGGGCGGTGTGAGCCATTTGATGTAGGTCTCCGG
Organism: Thioalkalispiraceae bacterium; assembly: GCA_050116415.1. Taxonomy (GTDB): domain Bacteria; phylum Pseudomonadota; class Gammaproteobacteria; order UBA6429; family Thiohalophilaceae; genus JARRJY01. The sequence continues at coordinate 9,861 of JASFOS010000064.1, read as the reverse complement.
AATTTCGTAGCTGCCGGTGAAGGTCGTGAATACGCTTTTCAGTGGTCCGGTTTGGCGGTGTACAAGTAGAGAAAGCGACCATTCCGCCCCGGGGTTGAAATGGTATTGTTCACGAATAATAAAGATCCCCATTTCCTTGAAGTCGGGGATACCATCGGCATAGACGTCGCTCAAACGATGGTGATCAAGATCACGGAAGTTAATCGTCACATCACCCTGGCTCAATTGAATGCGATCAAAGATCCCGCCACGCACGTAACCGGAGCCTTTAAACGAGTAGACGCCATTGCCCATGACCGCGATGGCGTGCTCACCGGGTTTAAGTTGTGACATCAGCCAGTTGTATTGACTTTCGCCAAGCAGGTTGCGGCCAATTGTTGGCGCATTCAGGTAAGCATAATAGAGGTCGACAAACACGTCGCAACGTTCACCACCCCCGGCAACCGGAACACATATCGCGGGTCCCGGGGTGGCATCAGGAGCGGATTCTGCCTCCGTGCCACTGAAGGCTTCATCCACGTCACTGGTTGAAATCAACATGCGCCTGATCGAGCCGTCACCGGTCAGGAATATCCAGTCTTCCGGTTTAAAGACATCCATGCGTACTTCCACGGGTGCTTCAACCACGGCCTTTTTAGCCTTGATAATTCCACGAGAAACCGCAACTTCATGCACAGAGCGCATAATGGTTCTGTTCACAACGATCACGGTCACCGTGGCGCCGGTAATGGCATCCACGTTGACGAAGCCTTTACGCTTACCCGCACCGACCTTAACGCGATCGGTCGCGGAACGACCGATGTAATCACTGGCAAATTTGAAAAGGGCTTCTTCCGGGATGCCCACCAGCAGTATCGGCTCGTGATGTTCGAGGACCTTTACGCCGGTAATCTTTGCCTTGGTGTTTATACCAATCAGCAGGTTGACCGGTTTACCCGAGTAGGCGGGAATTTTTACGACATCATCGCTAATAAATGCGTAACCAAGGAGTTTGTTGCCCTTGTACACAGGCGCGGCAGGTGGCTTTCCTTCCATGTCGCCAAACCGGTTGGCCTCTGGGAAAAATGTTTTTACAACCGGGTATTGCTCATCCAGAGTAGCGGCCTGGACTGATATCATAGCCAGTCCCAGTAGAAGGATTAGCAAGCCCAATGATCTGGCGAGGGGACGAAGACCTGTAGGGGATACTACTTGTGAAATCACTAAGTACTCCTTTACATGTTCAATCACCGTCAAACGTCCCTACGTGCGGACTCGAGCCAGTTAAAGGTGATTATTATGTATTTATAGTACATATTTATAGTACATATTTATAGAGATGTAGACACCGACATACCTTGATCCATGTCATACAGCTAATTATTAGTTCGGTTTTCAGTACGATATAAAACTTGGTAAAACCGGATCCGGTCATTCTGAAGCTTTCCAGGTGTATTGCGTTACACCGTGTTGGGCAGACCGGGGATTTCGGGTGCCGTACGGTTTATCTTGTTTGAGCGGGTTGATCAGGATCAAATCACTGTTGTGTCGATCCGTGTTTAGATGAAAACTCATACCAGCAAGCTATCGGCAACAGGGGGCAGGTTGTGTCCAACAGGGTCACCATCGACGGCAATCAGGCAGCCGCAACGATTGCACATTTGACGAATGAAGTGATTGCGATCTATCCCATTACCCCGGCCTCACCGATGGGGGAGTGGGCCGATGAGTGGTCGGCGCGGGGGCAGAAAAATCTCTGGGGCACGATCCCGGAAGTGATCGAAATGCAGAGTGAAGCCGGTGCTGCCGGTGCCATCCACGGTGCGCTGCAAAGTGGCGCCTTGACCACCACCTTTACCGCTTCGCAGGGATTGTTGTTGATGATCCCCAACATGTACAAGATTGCCGGTGAACTGACCCCCACGGTATTTCATATTGCCGCGCGTTCCGTCGCCTGCCAGGCGCTGTCTATTTTTGGTGATCACAGTGACGTGATGGCCACCCGCGCCACCGGTTTTGCCATGCTCGCTTCCAATTGTCCGCAGGAAGTGATGGACCTGGCGCTGGTTGCCCAGGCGGCCACCTTGCAATCCCGGGTACCGATGCTGCATTTCTTTGATGGCTTTCGTACCTCGCACGAGGTGAGCAAAATCGTGACCCTTGATCATGATACGGTGCGTGCCATGCTCAGCGATGAAATGATCCATGCGCATCGCCAACGTGGCCTGTCCCCGGCACACCCGGTATTGCGTGGCAGCTCGCAAAACCCCGATGTGTTTTTCCAGGCCCGTGAAACGGTGAACCCCTATTACACGGCCACGCCGGCGCTGGTTCAGCAAACCATGGATCGATTTGCCGCGTTAACCGGGCGAGCCTACCGGTTGTTCGACTATGTTGGTGATCCCGAGGCGGAACGTGTCCTGATCCTCATGGGCTCCGGGGCCGAGGCGGCCCATGAAACCGTTGACTACCTGCAGCGCCAGGGAGAACGGGTCGGCTTGATCAAGGTACGCCTGTTCCGACCGTTTTCCGCCGAGGCCCTGTTAGCTGCGCTGCCGACCAGTGTGAAGAAGATCGCGGTGCTGGACCGGACCAAGGAACCGGGCGCAGATGGCGAACCGTTATATAAAGATGTGGTCACCGCCATTGCCCAGCAACATTGCCAGGGGGAGAGCCAGTTTGCGGCCATGCCGAAGATCGTGGGAGGACGCTATGGCCTGTCGTCCAAGGAATTTACCCCCGGCATGATCAAAGGCATCTTTGATGAACTGGACAAGGACAAGCCCAGGAATCATTTCACGGTCGGCATTCACGATGATGTCAGCCACACCAGCCTGGACTGGGACAGTGGTTTTCGTACCGATGCCAATGCCGAGACGTTCCAGGCGGTGTTCTATGGCCTGGGCAGTGACGGTACGGTGAGTGCCAATAAAAACAGCATCAAGATCATTGGTGAAGGGACCGATTTGCACGCGCAGGGTTATTTTGTTTATGACTCGAAAAAGTCCGGCGCGGTGACCGTGTCACATTTGCGCTTTGGTCCCCGGCCGATCCGCTCCAGTTACCTGATCGCGGATAACGATGCGCAATTCGTGGCTTGTCATCAACCGGTGTTTCTTGAACGTTACCCGATGCTGGACAAGGCCCGCGAAGGCGCGGTGTTCTTGTTGAATTCACCGGCGGCCCCCGACGAGGTATGGCAGACCTTAACCGCCGAGATGCAGCAGCAGATCATCGATAAACACATCAAGCTGTATTGTATCGATGCGTATGCCGTGGCCAGTAACAACGGCATGGGCAAACGCATTAACACGGTGATGCAGACCTGCTTCTTTGCCATTTCCGGGATCCTGCCGCGTGAGCAGGCGATCAAGGCGATCAAGGATGCGGTGCAAAAGACCTATGGCAAAAAAGGCAAGCGCATCGTCGAGATGAATTATCAGGCTATCGATGACACCCTGGCCTGTCTGCATGAAGTGCCTATCCCCGGCCAGGTGAGCAGCCAGTCGCAGCTCACTTCACCGGTGGGTAACGAGGCCCCCGCGTTTGTGCGCCAGGTCACCGCAGAAATCATTGCCGGTCGTGGCGATGCGATCCCGGTCAGCCTGTTCCCGGCCGATGGCACCTATCCACTGGGTACCGCCGCCTATGAAAAGCGTAACCTGGCACTGGAGATCCCGGTGTGGGATGCAGAGCTGTGTACCCAGTGTGGCAAGTGCCCGCTGGTGTGCCCGCATGCGGCGATCCGCAGCAAGATCGTACCTGAAGCAGCATTAAGCAATGCCCCGGCCAGCTTCAAGCATCGCGCCGTGCTGGGCAAGGATTTTCCGGCCGGCATGCACATTACTTACCAGGTGGCGCCCGAAGACTGTACCGGCTGTGGGTTGTGTGCTGATATCTGTCCGATCCGCGATAAAAAAAATGTCAGTCACAAGGCACTCAACATGGCGGCGCAGCCGCCGTTGCGTGAACAGGAGCGAGACAACTGGGCCTACTTTGAACAGCTACCGGAGTACGATCGCTCGGCGATCAAGACCACCACGATCAAAGGCGCCATGGTGTTTGAACCGCTGTTCGAATTTTCCGGTGCCTGTGTCGGTTGTGGTGAAACGCCTTATATCCGTCTGGCGACACAACTGTTCGGGGATCGCATGCTGGTTGCGAATGCGACCGGCTGTTCATCCATCTATGGCGGTAACCTGCCGACCACGCCCTGGAGCACCAACCAGCAAGGGCGGGGACCGGCCTGGAACAACTCGTTGTTTGAAGATAATGCCGAGTTTGGTATGGGCATGCGGGTGGCTGTTGATAAACATCGTGAACAGGCGCGTGAATTGCTGGCGCGCCTTAAACCGCAACTCGATGCCGGGCTGGTCGAGGCAATTTTAAGCGCCGATGAATCCAGCGAAGCCGGCATTTACGAGCAACGCCAACGCATCGAACAGTTGCAACAGCAACTGGCCAGGCTGGATTCGCCCGAGGCGAGGTTACTCAACGAGCTGGCTGAAAACCTGGCCCGTAAAAGTGTCTGGATCATCGGTGGCGATGGCTGGGCCTATGATATTGGTTACGGTGGCCTGGATCATGTGCTGGCCTCGGGACGGGATGTCAACATCCTGGTGCTGGATACGGAAGTGTATTCGAATACCGGTGGCCAGACCTCGAAGGCGACGCCGCTGGGGGCGGTGGCCAAGTTTTCCTCGGGCGGTAAACCGACGGCGAAAAAAGACCTGGCCCTGTTGGCAATGGACTATGGTAATGTCTATGTTGCCCACGTGGCTTACGGGGCGAAAGACATCCAGACCCTGCGCGCTTTTCTTGAAGCCGAAGCCCATCCTGGCCCCTCGATCATCATTGCCTATTCACCCTGCATTGCCCACGGCGTGGATTTATCGAACAATCACCGTCAACAGGACCTGGCGGTGAAGAGCGGGCACTGGCCGCTGTTCCGTTATGATCCGGGACGGATCGAAAAAGGCCAGAACCCGTTGCACCTGGATTCGGCTGAACCCAGTATCCCGTACCGTGATTTCATACAGACCGAAACCCGTTTCAGTATGCTGTGGCATACTCATCCTGAAGATGCCGAGCGCTTTTTACAACAGGCACAGGAAGATGTCAGCCATCGCTATCATTACTATCAACAGCTGGCCGGTTTAGACTGGAACGATAGCGCGAGTGTGGCGGCCACCAAGGCCAAACTGGCGGGCATGGATAAACAGAAAGCAAACACCAACACGGAGACCTGAGCATGGTCGATTTAACTACTGAATACCTCGGTCTCAAACTGCAAAACCCGATCGTACCGTCCGCCTCGCCCTTGAGCAGGGAACTGGCGGACGCGCAAGCACTGGAAGAGGCCGGAGCTGCCGCGCTGGTGATGCATTCCCTGTTCGAGGAAAAGATTGCGCATGAGTCTGAACACCTGGCGCGTTTTTTTCATCAGCAATCCCTGGGCCATGGTGAGGCAGAAAGCTTTCACCCGGTGCCCGATGAGTACATGAGTTACCAGGATGACTACCTGGAACAGTTACAGAAACTCAAAACGCACCTGCAGATACCGGTGATTGCCAGTCTCAATGGGATTACACCGGGAGGCTGGGTTGAATACGGGACAGCCTTGCAGCAAGCCGGTGCCGATGCACTGGAGTTAAATGTTTACTACCTGGCGGTAAACAGTGAAGAACAGGGCGACCAGATTGAAAACCGTTACGTGGAGATATTACAAAGCTTGCGTGAACATGTGAGCATTCCCATCACCATGAAACTCTCCTCGCAGTTCAGTGCCTTGATCCCGTTTACCAAACGCCTGGAACAGGAAGGGGCAAACGGCATCGCGATTTTCAATCGCTTTTATCAGCCGGATATCAACCTTGAGACCTTGCATGTCGAGCCGAAACTGGAGCTGTCCACTTCGCAGGAATCGTTGTTGCGTATTCGCTGGGCCGCGATGTTGTCGGATCACCTCGATTGTTCACTGGCGGTAACCGGCGGCATACACGATCACGAGGATGTGCTGAAGGCGTTGCTCGCCGGAGCCGATGTGACCCACATGTGCAGTGCGCTGTTAAAAAATGGTCCCGGGCATATCGCTGTCACCCTGCAACACTTGCAACAATGGCTGGAAGAAAAGGAATATGCCTCGGTGCAACAACTCAAGGGCAGCATCAGCCGGGAACATGCCATTGAGCCGGCCGCCTACGAACGCGCCAATTATATTAGCGTGCTGGACAGTTATTCTCATCCCGGTGGCGTATTGCGCTAGCCAGCAGTTGCTTACTACCGCGGAGCGGCTTGATGATGCTGGCGTTCCTGGCACAGGGCCTGGCCAAGGCCTCGTTTGGGATCATCTTTCCCTGGTTCACCGGCCAGGTCGAAGCTGAGTGCCGTGAATATTCTGTGCAGTTGAAAGCTGGCTAAACGCGTAAAGAATATCTTGATACAAATCAAGGTATGCGGATGCCTGGTCGTTGAAGATACTTCCTTCAATTCAATCAAGGAGGTGCTCTATGAAAGGGACTATCGCAACACTCACACGCACACTACGGCTAATAAGCCTGCTTGTTTTGCTAAGCCTGGTATTTACGCCGCTGGTCAACGCGGGTCCACTCAGGCCTGCACCCGGTGAATTCACCATGGTCATGACCGGTGTCGATACAGGTACGGGTGAATTAATATTTGAAGGCTGGAAAACCGGGGCACTGCCTGGTCATTTAACGGCGCGTGCCGCACTCATCAAGCAAACCGGGGTCGCCTTGCACCTGGCGACACGCTGGACACTGGTGACGCCATGGGGCGAACAGATTGACGGTGAAAATACCGCGATCCTGAATCCGAAATCGCTTCACATACAGGAACATGGTGTCATCGTTGATGCCACCGGTGACCTGGCCGAGCGGATCGGTAATTTCGTAGTGATTCATGGCACCGTGAGTGATACCTATTTCTTACCGGGTACCACCTCGGTGACCGCCAGGGTGACGTATGTGCCTTCGCAGGCTGTGCAATAAGAAATAAATATTAAAAAAGGATAGGACACGGTTGTTAAAGACCGTGCCTATCCTCTCGATAAGGACTAAAGGTAAACGACGATGTCCAGATACAGCTATCTCGGTGTAGTTCTGTGCCTGGTGGTGATGAATGGCATGGGATATGCGCAGGAGGACGGTATGATCAAACTACCTGCACCGGTAATGACAGGTGGCAAACCGTTAATGCAGACCTTGAATGAACGTCATTCATCGCGCGAATTCAGTGCCAGGCCCTTATCACAACAGGTGTTGTCGAACTTGTTGTGGGCGGCCGCAGGGGTAAATCGTCCTGGTAGTGGCAAGCGTACCGCGCCCAGTGCGCGGGATTGGCGCGAGATTGACATCTACGTGACGTTGCCTGACGGGGTCTATCGTTATGATGCCGATGCACATGGTTTGTATCTTGTTCGTAACGAAGATCTGCGTGCAGCCACCGGCCTGCAGGACTTCGTGGCACAGGCGCCGCTTAACCTGGTCTATGTCGCCAACCTGGATCGCATGCAAGGGGCGGATGCAGAGCATAAGCATTTTTATGCCGCCACTGATACCGGTTTCATTGCCCAGAACGTCTATTTGTTCTGTGCCTCGGAGGGACTGGCGTGCGTGGTGCGTGGCTCGGTCGACAGGACGGCACTGGCCACAAAGCTGGGTCTGGCTGACCAGCAGCAGGTTACCCTCGCGCAGACGGTGGGTTATCCTGCCAGGTAGAAAACAAGTCACAGGCAAAACCGGGTAGTATTGCAAGCATGCATGATCACATTCTTATTGCACTAGCCGGTATCGGCCTGATCGGGATCACCAGCCAGTGGCTGTCGTGGTGGATGAAACTGCCGGCGATCCTGTTCCTGTTACTCGGCGGTATCGTGGCCGGGCCGATCACCGGCTGGCTGGCACCGGCGGACTTGTTCGGCGACCTGTTGTTTCCGTTTATCTCCCTGGCGGTGGCGGTGATCCTGTTCGAAGGCAGCCTGACCCTCAAGCTGGAGCAGATCAAGGGACTGCAACGGGTGGTGCGTAACCTGGTGTCGGTAGGGGTGCTGGTGACCTGGGCGGTGACGACTCTGGCCACTTACCTGTTACTGGATACCGGTTGGGAGCTGGCGTTGCTGTTCGGGGCGGTGACCGTGGTCACCGGGCCCACCGTGATCGTGCCGATGCTGCGCACGGTGCGCCCCAATGCCAACGTGACCCGTGTGCTGCGCTGGGAAGGGATCGTGATCGATCCCATCGGCGCCTTGCTCGCGGTACTGGTGTTCGATTTTATTATCTCTGGCCAGGGCAGCGAGGCGCTCGGGCATACCCTGTCCAGCTTCGGCACCATCTTGCTGGTGGGGGTGTTGATGGGCGCGCTGCCCGGTTACCTGTTCGGCTTACTGTTACGCCACCACCTGTTGCCTGACTACTTGCACAACCTGACTACCCTGAGCCTGGTATTCGCGGTGTTCGTGATTGCCAACCTGATCTATCCTGAGTCCGGTCTGCTGGCGGTGACGGTGCTGGGCATGTGGTTGGCCAACATGAAAGACGTGCATATCGAGGATATCCTGTCCTTCAAGGAGAGTCTCAGCCTGCTGTTGATCTCGGGCCTGTTTATCATCCTGGCGGCGCGCCTGGATCTGAACGCGCTGTATCAACTGGGCTGGCCGGCCCTGTACGTGTTCCTCGCGATCCAGTTTATCGCCCGGCCGTTAAAGGTTCTGGTTTGTACCCTGGGTTCCTCGCTTGACTGGCGGGAACGCAGCTTGCTGGCGTGGATTGCACCGCGCGGGATCGTGGCGGCCGCAGTCTCGGCGTTATTTGCCTTGCGCTTGCAACAGGAAGGCATGGCGCAGGCGGCCTTGCTGGTGCCGCTGACCTTCATGGTGATCATTGGGACCGTGGTGCTGCAAAGTGCCACGGCGCGCTTGTTTGCCCGTTGGCTGGGCGTGGCGGAACCGGAGCCGCGCGGCTATTTGATCATCGGTGCCAACCCGGTGGCGCGCGCTATCGGCAAGGCGTTGCAACAAAAGGACTTCGAAGTGTTGTTGACGGACACGACCTGGGAAAATATTCGCGCCACGCGCATGGCCGGCCTGCCAACTTATTACGGTAACCCGATGTCGGCACATGCCGATCAACACCTGGACCTGGTCGGGATCGGCCGAATGCTGGCACTGTCACCGGTGGCCGATGTTAACGTACTGGCCGGGTTAAAGTTCCGGCGTGAATTTGGTGCCGGTGCCATCTATGCCTTGCAAACCACGCAGGAAAAAGAAGCGCCGGAAAAACTGACCGCGGCCCAGCAACACCGCGGTTACCTGTTGTTCGGCGAGGACATCACCTTCAGCAAGTTGTCGAGCCTGATCAGCCAGGGCGCCGAGATCCATGATACCCAGTTGAGTGACGATTTCAGTTTCGAGGATTACCAGCAGCAATACGGTAGCCGCGCCATCCCGTTGTTCGCCATCGATCCGCGCGGCCGTATCCAGGTATTTGTCGCGCAGGGCAAAATGGTACCGCAGGCAGACTGGACGATACTCAGCCTGGTCGAACCCACTGAAGAAGAAAAAGCCAGGGCCGTTGAAAAGGCTAGTTCCTCATGAAATATTTATGAAGCAGCGCTATGCAGCGTGTGGATGATTGGTCAGGTTAATACTCTTAAAATAATAATTAGCAATCAAGTTGAAACAGGAAGGTTATGGATATTATTGAAATCCCGTTCATTAAAAAACTCGGTATCACAAGCACCCGCGACGGGCAATTCACGCTCGCCATGCGTCCCGATTTACAAAACCATTTGCAAACCCTGCATGCCAGTGCCCAGTTTGCGTTAGCCGAAGCCGCCAGTGGTGAAATTTTACAAACGCTGTAC
>JASFOS010000063.1:0-12000 GCA_050116415.1 Thioalkalispiraceae bacterium | reverse complement strand
TTGCACCACGTACTGGCCGAGGAAGTGATTTCGCCCATCAATGTACCGCCTTACCGGAATTCGGCGATGGATGGCTATGCAATGAAAGGTAGCGAACTCCCCGAGCAGGGCGAGGCCGAGTTTAAACTCGTCGGCACCTCGTTTGCCGGTGAGCCATTCGAAGGAAAAGTCGGTGCCGGTGAGGCAATTCGTATCATGACCGGTGCCAAGATGCCGGAAGGTGCTGACACGGTAATCATGCAGGAGCATGTGGTGCGTGAAGACGAGCTGATCCGGATCGTTGCCGGTCATAGCAGCGGGCAAAATGTACGCCACGTGGGTGAAGATGTCACTGCCGGCAAGGCCGTGTTGCCGGCGGGTAAATACCTGGGTCCTGCGGAACTGGGCCTGCTGGCCTCGCTGGGCATTCCCGAGGTCACGGTCAAACGCAAACTCAAGGTCGCGTTTTTCTCCACCGGAGATGAATTACGTCCGGTCGGCGAAAAACTCGAAGAAGGCCAGATTTATGACAGTAACCGTTACAGCCTGTTTGGCATGTTAAGCGAGCTGGGTGCTGAAATCATCGACCTGGGCGTGATTCGTGATGATCCCCGGGAAGTTGAACAAGCCTTTATCAAGGCATCACAACTTGCCGACGCGGTGTTTACCTCCGGCGGGGTTTCGGTGGGCGATGCCGATTATGTCAAACAAACCCTGGACAAGATCGGCAAGGTGGACTTCTGGCGCATTCGCATGAAACCCGGCAAACCCTTGGCGTGCGGCAAAATCAACAAGGCGATTTTCTTTGGCTTACCCGGTAACCCGGTTTCAGTCATGGCGACTTTTTACATCTTCGCCCTGCCCGCCTTGAAGCGGCTGATGGGGCAAACTGATTTTATGCAACCGACTTTCAAAATCACCTGCAAGTCAGGACTCAAGAAACGCCCCGGGCGTACTGATTTTCAACGTGGGGTGATGTATCGCGATGAACATGGCGAGATGGTGGTCGATGGTGCCGGTATGCAAGCCTCGCATATCTTAAGCGGGATGAGTAAAGCCAACTGCTTTATTATCCTGCCCGCCGAATCAGGCGCGGTGGCCGCCGGTGAACAGGTTGAGGTCATGCCCTTTGATGGCATGAAGTAAAAGACTGTCATCGCTAAATAGAAAAAGGGGACGCCAGCGTCCCCTTTTTTTATGCATAACGGGAGTTAAGCGTTGTTGCGCTTCTGTTCCTCTTCGGCGATAGTCTTGCGCACTTCATCCATGTCCAGTTCACCGGCCTTTTGAATGATTTCTTCCAGGCCCGAGGCCGGCAACGCACCGGCTTCCATGTACAAGATCACCTGTTCACGGAAAATTGCCAGGGTTGGAATTGAACGCACGTTAAATTGACCCGCCAGTTCCTGTTGTTCTTCCGTATTCACCTTGGCAAACACGATGTCAGGATACTTTTCGGACATTTCCGTGTAGACCGGCGCAAATGACTGACAAGGACCACACCAGGGCGCCCAGAAGTCGATAATGACAAAGTCATTATTATTTACAGTGTCTACGAAATTCTCTTTGGTTAAATCAACAGTAGCCATGAAAAACTCCCGGGGTTGTGGCGTATTTTGCCAGCTGTTTGCCAGCCTGAAATGAATAGATGAGGACGAATTATAAATTTTCAAGTAAATCAGGGCAAATTTGTGCCTACCTGCTTACCGGGTAAGCGGCGCACTTTGACCTGATTCACAGTAGTGCAGGTAATCGGCAAGAATAACACCGTGATCAAAGGCCATGTTTTCCGGTAGCTGATTACGCTTCACCAGTAACACTTCCGCCGCATCATCGGCCGCACGTGGTTGTCCGCTGGAGCGGGCAATATATACCGCGCTCACCGTGTGGCCACGCTCGTCACGCCCGGGATCAGAATAACAACCCAGTAGCTCAATTAATTCCACATCCAGGCTGATTTCTTCCCTGGCTTCACGTATCGCGGCCTGGGCAAGTGTTTCGCCGACATCGACGAAACCACCCGGCAATGCCCAGCCATAGGGTGGGTTTTTGCGTTTAATTAAAACAATCGACACTTCGTTGGTCGACTCGTTATCCAGTTCAACGATCACATCGACTGTTAATAAAGGGGTTACCGGCTTAGTCATTGGTTAATCAAACCTCGTTGATATTTTTAAAGCGAATGATTCGGCGCCGCTGTTGTTTGTCCGGGCGTTTGCGTGGCGAGGGATTGGCAGCGGCTTGTAAACGCAGTTGTTGCCTGAGCATGTCTCGCTTTTCCTGGCTGTCGATGGTTTCTTCATATAACTGTTGGGCAAGCGTTGCCGCACCGCGTTTATCGGACAAGGCTTTGACATGCACCACAAAGGTATAAGGTGACTTGGTAATCGTGACCTCATCACCAACATTCACGATCCTGGAAGGTTTGATACGCTGCCCATTGAGATGCACATGGCCACCGTTTATGGCCTCGGTAGCCATGGAACGTTTCTTGTAAAAACGTGCCGCCCATAACCACTTGTCGAGTCGGAGTTTGTCCACAAAAATAGCCTGTTTTAAATTGATAACCCTAATCTTTATCTGAAAATGATAAACGCTTCGGTGCTGGAGATAAAGTAATAGTCACGGTATTATCCCTGCCATGGAAAATACCTTGCGACAGCGTCTCCAGGCAGAACGTGCGGACTTTATCAAAAAGCTGCAGAAAATCGTTGCTGAGCAATATATTCTCAGCGACGATAACGAACTCCGCCCCTATGAATGTGATGGTCTGTCTGCTTATCGCCAGAAACCCTGGCTGGTTGTCTTGCCGGACACTATTGATCAAATTAAAGCCATATTAAAACTTTGTAGCGCGGAGAAAATCCCGGTAATTGCGCGCGGCGCCGGCACAGGTTTATCCGGTGGCGCCTTGCCACTTGATAAAGGTGTGTTACTCAGTCTTGCCCGTTTTAACCAGATACTCGATATCGATCTGTTAACTCGAACAGCACGGGTACAACCTGGCGTGCGCAACCTGGCCATCAGTCAGGCAGCCGACAAGTACCAGCTTTATTATGCGCCGGATCCCTCATCGCAAATTGCCTGCACCATCGGCGGCAACATTGCCGAAAATTCCGGCGGTGTACATTGCCTGAAATACGGTTTGACCGTCAACAATGTCTTGCAGGTAAAACTGATTACCATCGATGGCGAACTCATTACACTGGGTTCAAGCGGACTGGATGGTCCCGGTTATGATCTGCTGGCCTTGATGAACGGCTCCGAAGGCATGCTCGGTATCGTGGTGGAAGCCACGGTTAAACTGCTGCCCAAGCCGGAACGCGTCCAGGTTCTGATGGCGGCATTCGATGACATTGGTCTCGCCGGAAAGGCGGTCGCACAAATTATTGCCGCCGGGATTATTCCGGCGGGACTGGAGATGATGGACAACCTGGCGATCCGTGCGGCTGAAGCATTTGTCCATGCAGGCTATCCGGAAGACGCGGTGGCTATCCTGATCTGTGAACTGGATGGCAGCAATGCTGAAGTCTCCGAACAGATCAGTACAGTCCGCAAGTTAATGTTATCCAGCGGTGCTGCCGAGGTTCGCACCGCTGCCACTGAAGAAGAACGTACCAGGTTATGGCAGGGTCGCAAGTCAGCCTTCCCGGCAGTAGGCCGACTCTCCCCTGATTACTATTGTATGGATGGTACGATTCCTAAAAAACGTTTGCCGGAAATACTGCAGCGCATTGCTGACTTGTCCCGCGAATACGACTTGCCTGTTGCCAATGTGTTTCATGCTGGTGATGGCAATTTGCATCCGTTGATCCTTTACGATGCCAACAAACCCGGTGAACTGCAACGTACTGAAGAGTTCGGTGGCAAAATTCTCGAAGCCTGTGTCGAAGTGGGTGGCACCATCACCGGTGAACATGGCGTGGGCATGGAAAAAATCGATCAGATGTGCGTACAGTTTGACAGTCTTGAACTGCAGCAGTTTCATGCTATCAAGGATGCCTTCGATCCGGATCGGCTGTTAAACCCGGGTAAAGCGGTACCGACCCTGCATCGTTGTGCCGAACTGGGGGCGATGCATGTTCACCATGGCCAGCTGCCCCATCCCGAACTGGAACGCTTCTGATGACTGACTTGACTGAAACAATCCAGGCACAAGTTGCAGAAGCTGTTAATAACCACCAGCCACTGCGCATTGAAGGCGGCAACAGCAAGGCCTTCTATGGTCGTGAACTGACTGGCGAAACCCTGTCCCTGGCTGAGCATAGCGGCATCATTGACTATGAACCGGCCGAGCTGGTAATCACTGCACGCGGAGGTACACCGCTTGCCGAGATTGAAGCCGCGCTTGCCGCACAGAATCAGATGCTGGCTTTTGAACCACCCGCGTTCGGTAAGCGTGCAACACTGGGCGGCACCATTGCCTGTGGTTTTTCAGGCAATCGTCGTCCCTATGCCGGTGCCGCACGCGACTACGTGCTTGGCTGCAAGCTTATTAACGGCCATGCAGAAACACTCAGCTTTGGTGGGCAAGTGATGAAGAACGTTGCCGGCTATGACGTTTCACGCCTGATGACCGGGGCCATGGGTACCCTGGGTGTCCTGCTTGAAGTATCACTGAAAGTTTTACCCCGGCCCGCCAGGGAAGTCACCCTGGTTCAACAGCTCAGCGTAGAACAAGCCTTGCTGAAGATGAACCAGCTGGCCGGCCAATCGATCCCCCTTTCTGCAGGCGTTTATTATGATGGCCATTTGTACCTGCGATTATCGGGGGCCGAACAGGCCGTCAGCCAGGCGCTGACCATGGTAAACGGTGAACGCCATGATGATGATCATTCTTTCTGGTTATCGATCAATGAACACCAACATCGGTTCTTCCTGCGAGATAAAAGTTTATGGCGTATCTCGGTCAATCCCGCGGCACCACTACTTGGCATCGAGAATGATTACCTGTTCGACTGGGGCGGTGCACAACGCTGGATATATACGGAGAGTGATGCCAGTAGCTTGCGCGAACTTGTCGAACAACAAGGGGGGCACGCAACCTGTTTCCGTAATTGCGATAGCAGCACCGATATTTTCCACCCGTTAAACGGAAAATTAAGAGAATTACATCTTAATCTCAAATCCGCCTTTGACCCACGCGGAATTTTTAACTACGAGCGTGTTTACCCCGGAATTTAACCAGTATGCAAACGCGACTTTCCAAATCCATCAAGGCCACACACTGGGGACAGAATGCCGACCGTATTTTGCGCAGTTGTGTGCACTGTGGCTTTTGCACGGCAACCTGTCCGACCTATCAATTGCTGGGTGATGAACTGGATGGTCCGCGCGGTCGCATCTATCAAATCAAGGAGTTCCTGGAAAACGGTCGTGGTTCACGTATCGTGCAGTCACACCTGGATCGCTGCCTGACTTGCCGTTCATGCGAAACCACCTGTCCCTCGGGCGTCGAGTACGGCCACTTGCTGGATATTGGCCGTGAACAGCTGGAAAAAACGATCACGCGTCCTGTTCACCAGCGGCTCATGCGTTTGTTATTAAGAAAAACCTTTACTAATCAAACAATGTTCAGGTTACTGGTTGGCGTGGCGCAAACCTTCCGGGCTGTGTTGCCTGACCAGCTTAAAAAACAATTACCTGATCCCCATGCCAGGCTGGAAGTGCCAACGGTTGAGCCTGCCAGCCTGAGCAGGAAAATGTTATTACTCGATGGCTGTGTGCAAAGCGCGCTATCCCCGGAAATCAACGCGGCCAGCAGGCGCATCCTGAATCAACTGGGTATTGAACTGATCAGCGCTGATGGCTGTTGTGGTGCCATTGAACATCACCTCTCGGCGACAGACAGTGCCAGGCAACGTATCAAGCAGAACATTGATCACTGGTGGCAGTACCTGGCGGATGGCGCAGAAGCCATCGTCTCTACTGCAAGCGGTTGCGGGGTAATGGTAAAAGATTATGATGCATTAATTGCCGATGATCCTGACTATGTTGAAAAAGCCCGCATCATTGTTGAACGCACCCGCGATATCAGCGAAGTCATACATGCTGAACTGGATAACATTTCGCTCTCCAGGCAGTCCCTGCCAGCCATCACCTTTCATTCACCCTGCACGCTGCAGCATGGTCAAAAGCTCAATGGCCAGGTAGAAAATATTCTCAGCAAGCTGGGCTTTAAACTCGGCCCTGTTGCGGATGCCCATCTCTGTTGCGGCTCTGCCGGGACTTACTCGATCCTGCAGAAGTCCATCGCCACACGCTTGCGCGATAACAAGCTGGCTGCATTGCAACAAAGCTCGCCACAGGTCATTGCGACTGCCAACATCGGTTGTCTGCTGCACCTGCGCAGTGGCACCAACACCCGGGTGCTGCACTGGATTAACCTGCTGGATGAATATATCAGCGCTGAATCCCGCCTGTAATTTTTGGTATAATTCGCGCATGAGCTTGCAATTCAACCCACAGCCCGGGCCACGGGAACGCCACCTGCAGAGAAAGGCAAACAATCCTTTATTCCCTGACGCCGCGCGCAATATTTCCCAGGATGATATTCTGCAGGCACGCCAACAGGACGAAATGGAACTCGTCAACTTTATGAACGATTTCCAGGTACTGGTCCAGGAAGCCATTAACCTCAAACCTGAAACAGACAGTGAAGTGATACTCGATTTGAAAGAGCGCCTCGACAAGAGTTATGCGCAATGTTGTACCCTGCCCGGCGACCAGGCACAAATCAAGCAAGCCGTGGAAAAACTCATTGATGCGATCATGAACGCGGTTCGCGCCGGTGCAGGTAATGACCCCAAAGCACTCCAGGAACTCGATGAAGAAGTTGTCGCGCGCAAGAGTCACTACGCCCTGCATGAACACAAGCTGGTGGCTGACCTGATGCTGGAACAGTCACCCATCGCCAGCGAGGAACTGGTGCCCAGCCTGCTAAGCGAGCAACACGAAGGACTGGTGGCAACCCTTAACCTGTTTGAAGAGGATGCACTGGCAACCATCTACCAACAGGCTAAAACCCTGCTGCAAACCTGCAAGCAGGATGGCGAACAGCTGCCGCAAGCGTGGCAGCGCCTTGAAACCATCGAAACATTCCTGACCCGGTTGCCAGCCCACAGTTCGCCATTAAACTGAGTCAGCTAGATACTTTAAACCAGCACGGTATTCACTATGAGTTCAATCGTTACACCCTGCGCCATTTATAAAGGCAGCAAAAAACAACATACCTATTTATATGTTTGTGAGAAAGACAAGTTCGATGAGGTACCGGAACTGTTACTCAACAGCCTGGGTAATCTTGAGTTCGTAATGGAACTGGATTTGTTCCCGGACAAGAAGCTGGCGCAGGCAAATGCTAAAGAAGTCATAGAAAAACTCAATGACCAGGGCTTTTATCTTCAGCTTCCGCCTGCCGATTACAAACCGGAGATATGATCATTACTTGATGATTTTCCAGCTACCGTCCTGCTGGCGACAAGCTGTACCATATATCTCTTCGGTTTTGCCCCCGATAATCGCGTTCATGGTGAATTCACGACAAGGGGTACCTTCAGCCATTTCGTAGGTTCGGGTTGGCTCAACCGTATACTGATACTGGGTATCCGGATTTACCCAGGTGGTTGACTCATGGGTACGGTTATTTTCCAGTGCCATGGAGGTGCGCATGGCATCCTGTTCATCCATGTAGCGGCCAATGGTTGAACCCAGCATGCTGCCAACCACGGCACCGAGCCAGATAGCAAAAGGACGATCATGATGCCCCCTGCCCAACGCTGAGCCCAGTACGGCACCTACCGCCATACCGGTTACCGCGCCCTGTTCCTGTTTGCTGGCACAACCAACCAGGGAAACACTCATGAGCATAGCCAAAAACATTACCAATAACTTTTTCATATCCTTAGCTCCCGCAATACTGACTCTACAATTTTATACCAGCAAGCTGAACCACGACTGAATGGACATCACGTTATCCAGCTTTGCCTCCACCCAGGCACGGCGGCGACATGGGTGCATTGCCACTGATTTCCTGCCATTCATCCCTGGTGTAGGTATGCAAGGCCAGGGCATGAATCTTGTTTTGCAACTCATCTGCCAGCAGTTCATTAATCAGGCGATGACGCTTGATCAATATTTTATCTTCAAACTCGTCACTCACTATGATTACTTTAAAATGTGATTCCGAACCAGCAGGCACATTATGATTACTACTTTCATTGATCACTTCAAGATGCAGTGGCTGCAAGGCTTCTGTTAACTTTGTCTCTATTTCAGACTGGATACTCATAAGTTTGTTGCCTCTAAAAATGACTATACCCGATTATACTTTAAGTCCGCGCCAGGTTAATACTATCTGATACCAGGGTTATTAAAGTTTGTCATCCAGCTCGGATTCATCAGACGATTTGACGAACTCATGTCGCAAATGGGCCATTTGCTCCAGGCGAGTGTTGACGCGTTCGTTAACCGAGTCTTTTGGAAACTTGCCTTTTTCATCGGGCTGGCCAGCCTCAATGCCGGTCAACAACTCAATCGCCTCATCAATATTTGACACGGGATAGATTGAAAAATTCCCTTCCCTGACCGCTGTCACCACGTCATCGCGCAGCATCAGGTGCGCAACATTGGCACGGGGAATAATTACCCCTTGCTCTCCGGTCAGCCCCTTGGTTTTACAAACATCAAAGAAACCCTCGATTTTCTCGTTCACGCCACCAATTGCCTGCACCTGGCCATGCTGGTTGGCGGACCCGGTCACGGCCAACGATTGTTTAACCGGCACCTTGGCCAGTACAGATAACAAGGCACACAGCTCGCCGACCGTGGCACTGTCGCCTTCGACCATGCCATAGGACTGTTCAAACACCAGGCTGGCACTGATCGACAGCGGGTAATCGTGCGCATAGCGTGAGGAAAGAAACGAACTCAGAATCATCACACCCTTGGAATGAATCGCCCCCCCCAGATCCACTTCACGCTCAATATCAATTACCTCGCCCTCCCCGAGCCTGGCGGTAGCGGTGATACGGGCAGGCTGGGCAAAAGCATGATCACCCAGTTCTATCACAAACAGGCCATTAACTTGCCCGGTTTTTTCTCCCTCGACATCAATCAGGATGGTGCCTCGCTCGATCTCTTCCTGGATACGCGTATGGTAGCGGTTGAGGCGATATACCTGTTTATCAATGGCTTTTTGTACATCCTCGCGACTGACGTTGCCTGCCTGGCGTTGTCTAGCCCAGTAATCCGCCTCCCGCATCAGATCCGCTACAGATAGCATACGGGTCGATAATTTCTCCGCATCATCAGCCAGCCTGGAGCTATGCTCGATAGCGCGCGCTATCGCCTCACGGTCGAAATCAAGTAACTTTTCCTTTTTGACCAGGGTAGCCAGTAATTTTGCATAAACAATATTATTAGAATCATCCCTGGGAATACTGTCATCAAAATCAGCGGCAACTTTAAATAATTCAGCAAACTCCGGGTCAAACTCCATTAACAGGTAATACAGTCGCCTGTCCCCGATCAGGATAATTTTTATATTAAGCGGTATGGGCTGTGGCTCGAGCGAGGCCGTACTGATCAGACCAAACATTTCTGCCACGGATTGAATATTTATGCACCTGGACGAAATAGCACGCTTCAGGCCTTCCCAGGCATGGGGCTGAATCAGTACCTTGATAGCATCCAGTATCAGGTAACCACCATTAGCTTTATGCAGGGCGCCAGGCTTGATCATCATGTAATCAGTAACCAGGGTGCCCATTTGTGAAATATATTCAACCCTTCCTACCAGGTTCTGGAAGGTAGGATTATTTTCATAAACAATTGGCACACCTTTTTTCTCCGCGTTATCAACTATCAGGTTGACCTGGTAACGACGAAACGTGCTCTTTTCCTTCTGACCAACAAGTTCCTCGGCGAACAAGTCCTGTTCACTGTGTTGACGAAATTCATGTAAATGTTCAATAACATCTTCCTGCACGGTGTTTAGATAGTGCTCCACACCCTCGACATCCTTGTATTTTTGTTTTAACTCATCGATCAGGTGTCCTGAAGCAAACAAGCCAACTTCTTTATTCAAGGTATGCAATTGCTCTTGCGCTTCACGTTGCCAGTATTGACGTTGCCGGAAAATTGATTGTACCTTTTCATCCAGCACATCGATGATCTGCTCAATGCGTTCCTTTTCCTCGTCACTGAGTGCTTCGTATTCTTCATTGCTCAGGGTTTTGCCATTTTTCTCTGGCACAAAGCGAATATCGGTCGGCGTGCGAATCACCGCGATATGGTGTTGCTCTGCATCTCGCGCCAGTTCCATGAAAGCCTGGCGAGTACGTTCCTGGAACTGGTCCTGAATTTCCTGGGTTCGCACCTGGTATTGCTCTGTTTCGAATGCACTCGGAATCGCCGTGCTCAACTCACTCACCAGTTGCTGCATGTCCTGTTTGAAGCTGATGCCCTGGCCTGCGACAAACTCGATGACGATGGGCTTTTGCGGATCCAGAAAATTTCCTACGTAGCACCAGTCACTTGCTTTCTTACTGGTGTCGCGTTGCTGTTCCAGGTAATGACGCACCATGCTGTGTTTACCATATCCGGATGGCCCGAGTACGTAAAGATTATAACCTTCCCGTTGGATCCCAATACCAAATTGCAGGGCATCCTTTGCCCTTTCCTGGCCGACAAACTCCTTGATCTCATCCAGCTCGGCGGTGGTCCTAAAAGTAAACTGCTCAGGGTCACAATGGGTATAGAGTTTTTCTGCAGGTAATGCTTCAGGTTTTGACATAGTGCTTTATATTCCTGGTTTGTTAGTATTATCAATCAGCATATATTTTAAAGAATGCACGGCCAGCCACCATTTATCAGTTCAAAGGTAACCAGTTCCGGTACTTCAGTTTCATACTACTCATACTACAAGTGTAGATGATCATTAATTTCCAGCTCACCGACACCCGGTTGCCTGGTATTAAAAACACGCAATAGCGTCAGCCCGTAAGCAAGACACAGCAATAGGCGATAACAGGACAGGTAGCCGGATTGAAATTGTTGCTTCCTGACAATGATAAGTTCACGTTTACCACGATGCAATTGTATCTCGACGGCTAAACATCAGTCATAAGTTTGCCTGGCACGATGGTCTGATTCGTACATCTCCAGCCTTACCCCTTGTTCAGCCGTGAACCTCGTAGAAACCCCGGTTGGTTGCTTGGCCAGTTATCACCGGCAACTGTGAACACTAGAAACCTGCCTACTGCAAAAATAATGCCTTATCTAAACAATAACTTATTTAACCACTACATTTTTTGTAACATTTGTTAACAAAATCCATATTGTAATCGTGGTGATAAAGCCCTACCTTTATACTTATAAATTCAGGTTACACCAAGGAGGAATAGCGTCATGAAAGTATCATCACGATCTCAATACGCCGCAAAGGCCATGCTGGAATTATCACTCAACCCTGAGAAACCCCTGACCCTTTCGAGCCTGGCACAGTCACAAGGTATCTCGATTTCATACCTTGAGCAAATTTTTGCCCTGCTGCGCAAGGAACGCCTGGTGAAAAGTACCCGTGGTCCAGGTGGTGGTTACAGCCTCGGCAAACCACTGGAAGAAATTTCGATTGGCGACATTGTGCAGGCCATTAACAAAGGCACGTCTGGCAAGAAAAAAGAAGTACAGACCAATGATGAACGCCAGGAGTTATGGGACGAACTCTCTGAAATCGTCAATACTCATTTAAGCAGTGTTACGTTGGCCCAGGTGCATAACGCCCATAATGCTGACGATCAAACAGCAGACGAAGCAGCACCACTGAACAAATCTGCCTGATAAAAACCTATTCAAAATAAAGGACTATGACCTGAAATCATGCCCTGGCTTGACCTGAAAGCCGGGGCATTTTATTTTGCGGCCTCTCTCCCGATGCTCGCCAGCCGAGGCGATTTAAGATTAAGCCTTGTCCAAGCCTGTACTGTAAAAAAATGGCTTTCCGGTCCAGCCAAACAATCA
>JASFOS010000062.1:0-12137 GCA_050116415.1 Thioalkalispiraceae bacterium | reverse complement strand
ACCCGAATACCAGCAGGATATCGTCACGACTGCCTCACTGGAACGCTTACGTTATGCGGCCTATTTGCATAAAAAAACCCGGCTGCCCGTACTGGTCACCGGTGGTCGTGTCTATGATGAGGAAGTTTCGGAAGCCGAATTAATGAAACAAACCCTGGAGCAGGACTTTGGTATCAAGGTTCGCTGGCTGGAAAGCAAGGCAAGCAACACCTGGGAAAACGCTAAATACAGCAGTGAAATTCTAAAAAAACAAAATATTCAACATGCCTACCTGGTCACCCATGCCTGGCACATGCCCCGCGCTTACCGGGCATTCGCAAACCGGGAACTGGAAATCACGCCCGCCCCGATGGGTTACACCACGCTTACCAAAGACAGGCCACCACTATTAAACTGGTTGCCAGATTCAGGTGCAATGCATGTTAACAAGTTATTCCTGAGAGAGTTGCTTGGACGTTCCTGGTACAAGCTGCGCTATTAAACGGTTTTTTTCGCTAAACCTCGATAACAACTTAACCTGTGTCTCTGTCAGGTTTGTGTTTCTTGATCACGCGGGTAAACCTGCTCCGCTTATTTCCTGATTTAGCCGGGGATAACTTTCCGCTTCAATAATGATTTTTGTTTTTTTAATGAACTTCAGCCTTGATAACGCGGTCACGACCGGTATTTTTTGCCTGATACAAGGCCTCATCCGCCATTTTTAGCAACAAGTTACTGTTATCCGTCTGTTCCGGAACCATGGTCGCCACGCCAACACTCATCGTGACATGAGCCGCGACAGGTGAACTCTCATGTGGAATCTGTAATTGTGTGAGACCGCTGTGAATTTTTTCCGCCACCTGCATGGCATCTGCTTCGCCGGTTTCCGGTAAAATCACGGCAAACTCTTCGCCGCCAAACCGGGCAACCATGTCACTGGAACGTTGCACGTTATTCTTCAGCAACTGCGACACCTCGACCAGGCACTGATCACCACCGGCATGACCATGGGTATCGTTGTATTGTTTGAAAAAATCGATGTCGATAAACAGCAAGGACAGGGGCTTCTGGGAGCGGTAATGCCGGTTCCACTCACTTGCCAGATATTTATCCATCGAGCGCCGGTTATACAGCCCGGTTAGCTCATCCATATCGGCCAGTTGCTCATTTTCAAAGCGGATTTGTAACGACTTTGCCAGGCGGTTATGGAACTTGATGGCCGACAGATACATTAGAATAATATAAATCATGAACAGCGCGGCAAGCTCGTGAAAACCTTCGCCACGTTGCTTTAACATTACAACCATCAGGCAGGCTACCGGTGGTAAATAAAATGCCGGAAAGGCGATAAACAGGGGGGTGTTGGTGTTAAAAGCCCCGGCCGTTATCCCGGTATAAACAACAAACAGGATGACCTGGTAAGGGGCAGGCCAGGTCGGATCATAAAAGAATGCCAGCATCCCCCAGGTAATTCCCGAAACCAGGGTGCCCAGCACATAACCTGTACCCCATTTATCAATAATATCTTGTTCTGATAGCGTACTTTTTATGAATTTTACAGTGAAACTCAGGCGGACGAGTGATATCACAACCATCACCAGTAACCAGATCAGGAGCATGAAATGATCCGCAACTTTCCACAACAGCGTCACGCATATAAGCGCAGTGATGATACCCAGGAACTGGATGGTAAACCCCTGGTGATGTAACAGACGAACCTGTTCAGCCCTTACTGCCTGGTTTACTTTATCGGGTAAAAGAAAATTGAGCATCTTGGCTATGCGTTACCAACAGGAGTTCGAATTATTGATAGTTAAAACTTGATAGTAATTACTTACCGGCCTTCATAGATGATCTTCCAGCGATCATCCCTTTTGGTCAGGTAAATTCTTTTCTGCATATCACCGGAATAATTATTGGAACGATAATCTTGCTGGAAACGCGCAACGATCATTTCCTGGTGACTATCATTCAAACCTGGGTAAGAAAACAATGACAGTTTCTTGATATCTACTTCCTGGTAGGTTTTATATTTAATGATATTGCGTTTGCGTGCTTTCCAGGTTTGCAGGTTATGACTTTTGCTCCAGAAGCTCTCGTCATAATGAGATAGATAGCGTTCCACATCCATACTTTCCCAGTCAGTGCGCCAGTTATTAATCGCATCGATCACCGCAAGCTGCTCGGCGCGCCATTGCCCCTGGTCCAGCCAGTCGATCTCTTCAGTAATCACCACGGGGGTGACACCCGGTTTTATTTCACTCTGCAGTGCGCTGAGATCAGTATTGGTCATGACCACGCAGCCTTCACTATCCCGCGGCGGACGGCTATAGGAAGCACTATCGGTACCGTGCAACCAGATTCCATAGCCGGTTTTGCCCAGTTTACGATCCAGTTCATTGGGATAATTAACCGGGAAGGCTCCCACGCCATACTTGTCGGGTAATTTTTCCTGGGGAATATGCGATGTCACAAAATAAACCCCTTCCGGCGTACGCAAGTCGCCTTTTATATTTTTATTGCCCTGTAGCTTGCCGGTACTCACATAAAAATCACGCACCAGCTTAGGCGGCGTGGTGTCGCCGGTACGTTCATAAACGTAGAGACGATTATGCCTTTTATCCACCACCAGGGCATTCTTGATATTTTCACCCAGCAACAAGAGCTGGCGAGGAATTTTTGAGCCGTTTTGTTTCTCGATATGCGCCTGTAATCGCACGTTGGCTTCGTGTCGCAACTGTTGCAGTTGTTGCTGTTGCTTATCATCAATAGCAGCAAGTAATGCAGAGCGGCCAATTTGATCAACCGCATCAATGCGCGCCATCAACATATCACCGCGAATCAGGTGCGCCAGGTGGAACTTGGGAGCGCGTTGGGTTAAGCGGTTGATTTCTTCCATCGCCGCATTGAAGTTGCCGGCCTTGAACTGGACCAGGCTTTTGAGCAGGCTGGCTTCATAATCAGCGGGGTACTCGGACAGGCGCCCCTCGAGGTTTTGCAAGGCGGTCTGGAGTAGCGCCTTGCGATCAGGAATTGTCATGAGTTGTTTATCAAGACTGGCTAACAACGCGCTGTCTGCATAAGATATTTGCAGGCATCCGAACAGTAATAGCCAGCCGGCTACAATGACACGCATGATTTTTTTCTTTGTTAACATAGCAGGTTATCTAACCAGCCCCAGGGAACGTTCCCGCAAAATACGCCAACCCTCTGCCGTGTTTGCCAAGACCATTTGTTTACGTACCTTGTCCTGATAAGTGTTGGAACGATACGACTGCACCAGGGTTACGCGCGCCTTGTCCTGGTTTTGTAATTCCACTTTCATCTCATCCAGCTCGACCTGGATCCATTCGGGTTGACGCAGGCGTTGTTGACGGTCGGCTTCCCAGGCTGCACGTGCCTGGCCATCAGGCACCCTGAACTCTTGATGATAAAACGACAGGTACAGATCAGGTGCCTGGGCTGCCCAGGCCGCCGCCCAGCTTTGTAAACTGTCTATCACGTCCTGTTTATTACTGTTAATGTCGGCTTTCGCTGCCATCACCGAGGTGGGGAACAGGGGTTGTACTTCGTCCATGGTAGACGGTTCAGCCTGCTCGTTTGTGAGCGGTGCGTCATCCACGGCTTGTGGTTCAGCCTGCTCGTTTGTGAGCAGTGCTTCATCCGCGGTTTGCGGTTCAGCCTGCTCGCCTTCGATCGGCGTGACTACCGTGTTTGGCACTTCAGTGTCAGCCTTTGCCACTGTTATCGGTGTGGCAGGTTGCTGGCTGGCCGTGTTGCTGGCAACAGTCATTTTTTCAGCCGCCTCTGTTGTGATCGCCAACTTTTTCAAGGCCGGTGTTTTCAACTCCAGCCCAAGTTGCAGTGCTTTGCCATAAGAGTCACGAGCCATTTCCATATAGATATTACTCAGGTTATCGTAAATAACCGCGTAGGTTTCGCTGGTTTTCAGCCCCTTGTCGAGCGCATCACGGGCAGCCTCATAATTCCCTTGTCTCGCTAACAAAATAGCCAGGTTATTGTATAGTTCGGCACGTTGCGGAAATTGTTGAATAAGTTGTTGATAACGCGTGATGGCATCCGCCGTATTACCCGTTGCCGCGATGGCATCAGCCTGCAAAGCCTGTAATGCCAGGTTTTCCTTGTCCTGTTCTAAGGCCTGCGCTATTTGCGATAGCGCCTGCTCCGGCTGGCCATCATCAATCAATTGTCGAAATACACCGAGATCGGTCGAATAGACCAACACTGGTTGCAGTAACAACAATAAAGCTGCCAACAGCCTGGAAAACCGGGTGTAATTCTGCGTTATTCTCATTTTTTCTTTTATTTCAGCATGTTATAAAAATTCTAACCGCCTAATTATAACAACCCCGCAGCCCCCCGCAAGCATGCCGCATCACTAATTCAACGGGTAACGCTCCATCAGGTAACAAAGCACATCCTGTTGAATAATAGCCTTGTCCAGGGTCAACATGGAGGGCATTAATGGGGTCGTGGTCACAATACGACCATCCCGGTTAGCAAAGAACTGGCCGCTGACATCCTCGCCCTGCTCGTTGCTAATAACGAAAGGCACATCTTTTGTTTGAGCGGCTGTTGCCAGCATGGTCGCCACTGGCAGTTCATTGAAGTTGAGCCGATCCAGCCCGGGTATGAAACGCAGTTCAGCAGGCTCATCACCAAAACCAATACTGGTATCTTGCTTGACCCGTACCGTGGCAACGGTATGAAAAACATCGATATCCTGTGCAGTCACCGGGTGCGAAGGAAAATGATCCAGGTGCAGGCAGGCCTCCAGAAAATTAAACGCATGCTCAACCCCCGCCTGATCATCGGGCTTGCCACACTCCACCGTCACTGCCGGGAAAAGCTCGGCCATGGCGATGGATAATACCGAATCCGGACTGGTGAAATACACCACCGTGCGTGAGAACAGGGTGGCCAGGTGGAGATATTCCTTTTCCAGCTTGTTAACACACGCGTAATGCGGGTTCAGGCCGGTATTATTATGAATATCAACGCCCATCAACGGTTTTATGTTTTCCAGTTCCCGCAACAGCTGTCCGGCAAATTCATACTCGCCCTCGCCAGGCGCCTGTTTCCAGATGCGATTGTAGTCCTGTTGTCCATCCAGCAGACGCCGACCCGCTTTTGCCGCCTGCACATTGCCAATAAACAGGCTCAACGATCTCGGCATGGGTTGTTGTTGATATTTTTTTAATAATAATTTTATCGATTCCCAACCAGTATATTCATTACCATGCAGGAGAACCGAAACAAACAGCACCTGGTCTTTTTGTCCTGGCAGGTTGATCAGGCTGGGCCCCGGCAGGTATTGATGTAATTGATCCGCGCTGCAATCCAGCAGGCCAAGCGGAAGTTCATCCAAGATCGTTAGTTGCATGTTTCACCGATACTTATAGTGTCCACTGATGCACGGGTTCACCGCTTTGCTGTCTATCCAGGTAGGCCTGTAACATCGTTGCCATGTCACGACCATAGTGACTGACAAATTGTTGTTGCCACTGTGCACCGTTCATTTCCTTTTCCACCCGTTGCTCAATGATACCAAGATAGTAATCACCATCATCATCACTGATCCCCAATGAGTCGAGGCCGTGTTCAGCCATCGGTAACAGGGTTTCCAGGCAAAGCTCGCGAAGGTTAACATCCTTGCCGGTTAACCATTTCTGACTGGCACGTAAGCCATG
Organism: Thioalkalispiraceae bacterium; assembly: GCA_050116415.1. Classification (GTDB taxonomy): domain Bacteria; phylum Pseudomonadota; class Gammaproteobacteria; order UBA6429; family Thiohalophilaceae; genus JARRJY01. The sequence continues at coordinate 6,447 of JASFOS010000062.1, read as the reverse complement.
ACGCGCCGCGTTATAGAAATTATCTTTTGCCCTGTCAAAACTCAGCTGTGATTCGGGAGCAGACTGTTGTTCGCTCAGCGCGGTTACCAGACCGTAATAAAATGCCGCGTTGGCAATGGTATCGACCAGGCTGGGGCCGGACGGCACAACCCGGTGTTCTATTCGCAGGTGGGGTGTACCCTGTTCATCAAAACCGATCAATGGCCGGTTCCAGCGCCAGATAGTGCCATTATGCAAACGCAGGTGTCGTAACAGGCTGATATCATCCTCGAACTGCACCGGTAATAAAACCGGGTAATGCGCGAGATTTTCATCAAAACACTCGAGCAATGAGGAACGCGCATAACCATTACCAAAGGTGACTCGCTTGATGGGTCCAAATGCGGCCCCTGCATAACCCCCTACGGCCACCGCCTGTTCAAAAACCGGGATGCGGGTCTCTTCCCACAAGTTCTTACCAAACAGGAAAGGAGAATTGGCACTGACGGCCACCAGGGGTCCTGCGGCAATGATACTGGCATTGTAAAAACGCACCGATTGTTGCAGTGGTACCTGGATATGCACCTGGAACGAGGTTGCCGCTGCTTCCAGCATCACGTCACGATGCGTGACATGCAGGTGTTCCTTGCCGTTGATATCAAACACCAACGGTTTACCTCGCCGTTGGCGTATCACTTCCCGGTTCAGGGCACGGTAACGTGTCATCTTCGACATATTGGCGAGGTTCAGGTCTTCATTCTGTAAGGTCGGTAAAATACCAATCATGACCGCCTGGCAGTCCAGGGCTGATGCCGTGTCGACACAATGCTGCCAGGTCTGGTTCAACTCGACATGCATCAGGCTAAGTGCATCTGCTTTCAAGGAACGTGGCGTGCTGTTTACTTCGAAATTGAAACTCGCCAGTTCAGGGCTGGCCAGCGGGCTATCCAGTCTTTGCAGGAAGCTTTCATTAAGCGGTGCCGGATGAAAGTGTTCATCCAGCAACCAGGCCTCCAGTTCGAAACCGGCGAACGGGTGACTGGCAGAAAAACGGTTTTCTTCAAACCATTGGTGCAGTAGACGGTTTTCTGCTTCCAGGCGAGCCTGGAAGCGGCTGTAATCCCTGTCCTCAAACTGGACGTTGCTGATTTCTTCGCCCATGACGCTCCTCAGGCATTTGCCACTTGCTGGTTCAGCTCGGCTAATCGTTGCGGGGTGCCGATATCCAGCCATTGCCCCGCATAATATTCCGCCGTGACATTTTGCTGTTGCATGGCGTTGCGTAACAAGGGCGCCAGCGGCTGTACCCCCGACTGCAAGCCTTTGAAGAAATCAGGATGGTACAAGCCAATACCACTGTAGGTAAGCTTGTGATGATCAGTCAGCGCCAGGTAACCATTGTCCTGCAAAACAAAATCACCGCGTGGATGGTGTGGCGGATTATCCACCATGACCAGGTGGGCCAGTTTCACGGGCCTGTCGGGCAATGCTGTAAAATCATAATCGCACCAGATATCACCATTGACGACAATAAAGGGTTCATCACCCAGCAATGGCAGGGCCTTGATGATCCCCCCCGCAGTTTCCAGTGCCTGCTCACCTTCGTTCGAATAGCGAATATGCGCCTGGTATTGAGATCCGTCACCCAGCGTGGTTTGAATCTGATCACCCAGCCAGGCGGTGTTAATCACCAGTTCCTTAACCCCGGCCTTTACCAGTGCCCGTATGTGATATTCGATCAGGGGTTTGCCCGCCACTTCCAGTAACGGCTTGGGAGTTTGATCGGTTAACGGCCGCATGCGTTCGCCACGGCCTGCCGCCAGGATCATGGCTCTCATGAAACGTTCACCGTATCGAATAAACCCCGGGTAACCGATTCAATAAAGTGAGAAAAATCTTTTAATTGCGGGTGGCGTGGCGCGACTTCCCTGATGTATGACAGGGTGCGTGGTATGTCCTGCAGGTAACCGGGTTTATTATCACGGTAATTGAGGCGTGCGAAAATTCCGACTGCCTTCAAATGTCGTTGTATGCCCATCAGGTCAAACCAGCGCAGGAACTGGCTGACTTCAACGCTGCCAATCAGTTTTTGTTGTTGCGCTTTTTCATGGTAACCCCGCACCCAGTCTTCAACCTGCTGACGTGGCCACTGGATATAACAGTCACGCAGCAATGACACCAGGTCATAGGTAATTGGCCCCATGACCGCATCCTGAAAATCGATAATCCCCGGGTTGTTTTGCTCACAGACCATCAGGTTACGGGAGTGATAATCACGGTGTACCAGCACCCGAGGTTGAGACAGGGCCTCATCGGCTAATAATGAAAAGGTTTCGTTAAGCAGCGCATGCTGTTGATTACTCAGGCTCAGGCCAAGATGCCTGCCCAGGTACCAGTCACGAAAGAGTTCCATCTCGTTAAGCAAGAGTTCGCGCTCATAATCAGGCACGGCCTTGCCCTGATAAGCCTGGAGCCTGAGTAGCGCCTGCATGGCATCAGCATACAAGGCATCAGCACTGTTGGCAGACAGTTCATCCAGGTAAAGCCGGTTACCCAGGTCGGTGAGACAGAGAAAACCCTGTTGTAAATCCTGCTTTTCAACAACCGGCACATGCAGGCCCAGCCCATGCAATATACCGGACAGTTCAATAAAGGGTTGACAGTTTTCCTTGTCCGGTGGCGCATCCATTACGATAAAACTGCTATTCTCATGCTGGACGCGAAAATAACGACGAAAACTGGCATCTGCCGACGCCGGGGTAATCTCATAACCGGTTAGCTGTAACTCCGTCGCCAACCATTGATTCAATGCCTCGAACCGCTTGTCCAAACCTGCCTCCCGGGGCGTAATCGATTCACCTGTAGATGAGGTTATACCTTATATAATACAATATGTCGCGTCAGGGCGATGATTTCCTGGCTGGCGCATATCATACCCGGGTAATAAAACAAATAATGCTCAATGTCACACATTATTCACGCTACTCTGCACAACTGTTTATTACCGGTATGTGCTGCCTGGCACTGTGGCTGCCGAGCCAGGCACGCGCGGAGCAACAGGTGGAAAGCCTGTGCACCACCCCGCCCTACCAGGCGCGCCCCGGACTTGGGGCAACCGATGATGAGCGCATCAACATCGAGGCCGACAAGGTTACCCTTACCGAGGACAACACCAGCCTGTTCAGTGGTAATGTCGATATTCGTCAACGTGATCAAATCATCAATGCGGACACGGTTGAATTCAAGCAGAATGAAAACTTCCTGCGCGCTGAAGGTGATGTCAACGTTTTCACCCGGCAATTAAAACTGTCCGGCTCAAAAGCCGAGTTCAATACCCAAACCAGGCAGGGCGAGATTCACGATGCCGAATATGCCACCACGCAGCGCGGCCGAGGTGGCGCCAGTTCAATCAAGCTGCTGTCTGAAGATGTGCTGCTGATGACCCGGGCCCGCTATACCACCTGTGATCCTGACAAGATAGACTGGCAAATGTCTGCCAAAGAAATCAAACTCGATAACAGCACGCGCCAGGGCTATGCCGACAACGTCGTATTGCAGTTTAAAGGCGTTCCTTTTTTCTATTTCCCCTACCTGCGCTTTCCGGTCGGTGAAGAACGACTTTCCGGTTTTCTGTTTCCCAGTTTCGGGAGCTCTGACCAGCACGGCTCGGAGCTGTTGTTGCCGTATTACTGGAACATTGCCCCGGACCTGGATGCCACGATTACTCCCTGGCTGATGTCCAAGCGCGGTATCCTGTTACGCAACGAGGTCCGTTACCTGAACCAAAACAGCCATGGTCAGCTGGAACTGGATTACCTGGATAAGGACAAGGAATTCGACGAGCAGGAACGAATCCGGGCACGCTGGACGCACCGGGGCAAGCCTGCCAGTGGCTGGTCAACCGCGGTCGATATGAATTATGTCGAGGACAATCAACACCTGGTTGATTTTTCCACCGACCTGGAAAACACCAGTACCACGCACCTTAACCGCCGGGGCTCGGTCACCTATAACGCCAGTAGCTGGTCCTTCAGCGGCAGGTTACAAAGCTACCAGACCTTGACCGGTGCCACCCCCTACCGCCGACTTCCACAATTGAAACTGGCCAGCCGCGACGTTGAAATCGACCAGCAGTTTAATTTTTATCTCGACTCTGAGCTGGTTCGCTTTGATCACCCTGATGAGAAGATCATTGGCAACCGTCTCGACCTGACGGCCAGGGTCAGTTACCCGTTGCGGAGCGCGGCAACGCACTTTATTCCCCGTTTGCATCTGCGCCACACCCAGTACCAGCTGGAACAGACGCCCGTCGGCCAGGAACAGGATCCGGATCGAAATATTCCAATTTTCAGTATTGATAGCGGCGTGGTTTTTGAACGTGATACGCATTTTGCTGGCCAGGCCTATACCCAGACCCTGGAACCACAACTATTCTATTTATATGTACCGTACCGGGACCAGTCTTCGCTACCCGTGTTTGACACCTCGAGCTACGGTTTCAGTATCAACAACCCGTTTGTCGAGGATCGCTTTATCGGCGCGGACCGGGTTGGCGATGCCAACCAGCTGACCGCCGCCCTGGCCACGCGTTTTTACCATAATGACAGCGGTGCCGAAGTCTTCAGCGCGCGAATTGGCCAGGTATTTTATTTCGCGGATCGTGAAGTGACCCTGCCCGGACGCAGTATCGAAACCGCGCCGAAATCCAACATCGTGGCCGAAATCATCGCCCGTCCCACCTCGCACTGGTACCTTGGCACCGACCTGGAATGGGATATCGAGCAGGATGAGGTGGCCAATGGAAATGCCCGTCTCAGCTACGAACCCGGCCAAAACCTCCATATCCAGGGCACCTACCGCTTTGAGCGCGAGGTTCTGAAAACCGCGGAACTGGGCTTTCGCTGGCGGATGACACCAAAATGGCAACTGATTGCGCGCCGTGTTGATGACTTGCTGGCGGAGCGGGTCCAGGAAGAACAACTCGCCCTGCGCTACGACAGCTGTTGCTGGGGACTGACACTGCAGCTGGAAGATCGCTTCCGCAGTGAACTCCTGGAGCGCGACCAGGCCATTTACCTGCAACTGGAGCTGAAGGGGCTTTCCAGTATCGGTGACCGCCGGGCCATCAGCGGCTTCGAATAGGCTACGGTAACCTGCCCTGCCGTGGTATCCTAGGCTTTTATTTTCTCGAGTTTTCTGACGAACCATGAACAAGTTTTTATACCTGATTTCCCTGCTTGCCTTTCTGCTGGCCAACCCGCTATCAGCAGGTGCTTCAACCAGCCAGATTACCGAACTGGACTATATTATCGCCATCGTCAACGATGACGTGCTGACCCGCTCCGAGCTGGATGACCGCATGCAAATGGTCGTCAAGCAATTACAACAAAAAGACACCCGCTTGCCTTCCCAGGAGGTACTGCAACGCCAGGTGCTTGAACAACTGATCATGGAGAAAATACAGTTACAGCGCGCACAGAAAGTCGGGGTTCGCGTAAATGACGAGGCACTGAACAACGTGTTGAGCAATATCGCCCGCACTAATGGCCTGACGCTGCAGGAATTCCGCACCGTACTGGAAAAGGATGGCTACCGCTACGAGGATTTCCGTGAAAATATTCGCAATGAAATGATCATCAAGCAATTGCGAGAACGTCGTGTTGAAAACCGCGTCAATGTTTCTCCGCAGGAAGTGGATACCTACCTTGCTTCACAGAAAAACCGTAAAGGCAGTGACATCGAATACAATCTTGGCCATATCCTGATCAGTTTACCTGAAGCCGCCAACGCCGAGCAGATTCAGCAGGCACAGCAAAAAGCGCAGCAGGTTTTAAAACAATTACGTGAAGGTGCCGATTTCGAACAAACGGCGATCGCCGTATCCAGTGGTCAACTGGCTTTAAAAGGCGGGCAAATCGGCTGGCGCAAAACCGCACAAATGCCTACCCTGTTTGCTGACATCGTACCTGAAATGAAAGTTGGCGAATACAGTGACCTGATTCGTAGCGCCAGCGGTTTCCATATTGTGAAGTTGCAGGACAAGCGCAGTGATGTCCAACGTCATATCATCGAGCAAACCCTGGCTCGTCATATCCTGATTCGCCCCAATGAACTGCGTTCCAATGCTGAAGTTGAACAGCGCCTCAAACAATTACGCGCCCGGATTATCAACGGCGAGGACTTTGCAATCCTCGCGCGCAGTCATTCAGACGACAAAGCCTCGGCCGCCGACGGGGGGAGCCTCGGCTGGGTCAGTCCGGGCTTGATGGTGCAACGCTTCGAACAACAAATGAACCAGCTCAAGCCCGGTGAAATCAGCCAGCCCTTCCAGACCCGCTATGGCTGGCATATCGTGCAAGTGATGTCGCGCCGCAAGTATGACAATACCGAAGAGTATCAACGTCTTCAGGCACGCAATAACATCAGCCAGCGCAAAACCGAGGAAGCGGTGGAAAACTGGTTACGCCG
>JASFOS010000061.1:0-12458 GCA_050116415.1 Thioalkalispiraceae bacterium | reverse complement strand
GTTTTGTCTTCAAAGAAATACTGGGTACCGATTTTTTTCAGAAAGCCTCCCTCGGCAAGGAACTGCCAGAGCTCTGCTTTTAACCCGCAAATATAAAGCCCGCCCCCCAGTGACTGCAGACGCAGGGCCTCACGGGTCAGCATTTCTGCGCCTGCCATATCGATATAATTGATACGCGATGCCACCAGTAACACATGTTTGATACCACTATTCGCCTCAATAGCCTGTAACTTGCTTTGCAAATAGCTCACCGAACCGAAATAAATCGAACGATCGATGCTGATCATTTTCAACTGCGGGCATTCATACAAGGGTTTGGTTTCAACATTGACCAGTGGACGACGGTTTTCTGTTTCGTCGGGCGCCAGCATGGTGATTTGCGGTTTGGAAGTCTTTGCCAGGAAAATAACCAATGACAGCAACACGCCAATGTAGATGGCGAATTCCAGTTCCAGGAACAGCGTGGAAAAGAATGTCACCAGGAATATCGACGTTTCTGTGCGATTGGTTTTAAATGTCTCTTTAATATGATGAAAATCAATCAGGTTATAGGCGACCAGCAGGATCACACCGCCCATTGCCGCTACCGGCAGATACGCCGTTAACGGGGCAATCATTAACACGATAGCCATCAGGATAAGCGCCGCAAAAATAGCTGAAACCGGGGTTTGCGCGCCGCTATCGTAGTTAATACCGGAACGTGTAAATGACCCGGAGCCCGCGTAGCTGGAAAAAAAACTACTGACAATGTTCGACATACCCTGGCCGATAAATTCCTGGTTACCGTCAATATGCTGGTGGGAACGGGTGGCCACAGAGCGCGCGATGGATACCGCCTCGATCAAACCCAGCAAGGCAATCGCAAATGCCTGGGGGGCCAGCATGCGGATCGTGTCCATACTGAATAGCGGGCTTGATATGGGTGGAAGCTGGGTAGGGATTTCGCCCACCAGCTTGATATGGTGCGCATCGGCACCAATACCAAACGCAACCAGCGAACCGACGATCAAACCCAGTAACAAATGCGGTAACCGCCGCGACAGTTTTCGTCCGAATAGTGCTACGCCCAGGGTCGCCATCGCAACAATAAACACGAAGATATTCGTCTGTCCGATATGGTTGAACACCTGGTACCAGGTGTCCGCAAATGAATGTCCCCGCGCCAGTTCCAGGCCAAGTACATGCTTGACCTGGCTGGTGGCTATCAAAATAGCCGCCGCCGCAGTAAATGCCATAACAACCGTATGCGAGACGAAGTTAACCAGCACCCCCAGTCGTGCCACGCCAAATGCAAACTGGTACACGCCCGCGAGAAACGTCAGGGTTAAGGCCAGTTGCACAAACTCCGGCGAACCGGGTACGGCATACTCGCTAATAGAAGAAAAAACCACAATAGAAATCGCCGTGGTTGGTCCCGATACGAGGTGGCGCGAGGAGCCAAACAGGGCGGCGATGATGGGTGTAACCATCGCGGTATATAAGCCATATTGTGGTGGTAAACCTGCGATGGTGGCAAACGCAACGCCTTGCGGTAATACCACCACGGCTCCCGTAAGCCCGGCCATCAAATCCTGCTGCAGGGTTTGCCGGTTAACCAGCGGAAGCCACTGTAAAAATGGCAAGCTACGACGTAGTAGAGTTTTCAGGAATAGATAGGTGTTGATACCGGCCAGTTGATTTTGTATTACTTTGATCAAAACAGCTCTAACTCCCGGAGGTTATTTCTGGTGTCGACGTTTAAAAATACCACCGTCCTGCACTATTGGACGTGCACGACGCGGCTGCCTGGGTTGCTCTAGCTGGCGAAAGGCGCCACCATCGGCATTCATCACGTTCGGCCTAATCATGTCGTTTTTTTGCAGGACCGCATCGATACGTGACAGGCGCTCCCTGATAGCCATGACACACAAAGCAAACAGGCCAAATAAAACCCAGTGGAAGGTACTGAAATGAAAAACCGCGTACAGCAATACTAACAGTGACAATATAAGCTTGACGGCTGTCTGTAACGCAGTGGAAAGATTTATTTGCAAAGGGTTTAACGTGAACGTGCGCATGAGGTTACCTGCAATGAGTATCAAGACTATTAGATACTTCAGTTTACAGGAGGCTGCATGAAGGGAATGCTAACGGAATGTCAACAAAACGTTAAGACGAGGTTTTGCGCTTGTCCGGTGTAGGTTGTGTCAGCCAGAGTCGTGCCAGTGTGCCGCCTTCTGCTCGGTCACGCAATTCAATCTGCCAGCCATTGCGCTTGCACAGGCGCCAGACCAGTGACAATCCCAGGCCGGAACCACTATTCGAGTGTTCGCCCCTGACATAAGGCTGGAATAATTGTTCTTCCTGATGTGCGCCTAACCCCGGTCCGCTATCTTCCACTTGTACCGAATGCTCATCGATGGTGACGATAATTTCACCCTGCTCGGTGAAGCTGAATGCATTGCGCAACAGGTTGCCCAGTACCATTGAAAGGATGGCGTGATCCGCTCTTGCCTGCAGTGGCTTGTGCACATGCAACTGCACCTTGATCGGTTTGTGTTTAAATATTTCCTGGTAACGTGATATCACTTCGCGGGCAACGGATTCGACGTCACACTCTGTGGAATGACTGCTGGCATCTCCCTGTTCCCTGGCCAGCGCCAGTAATGCCGCCGTGATTTCACCCATTTCATTGGCCGCGCGGGTAATCCGCATGATCCGCTTTCGGTTACGTTCATCAATGTTTTCATCTGCCATCATCAGTTCAATGGCACCGGAAATAACCGCCAGCGGTGTACGCAACTCGTGACTGACATCACCGGTAAACAGTCTTTCCCGCTCAATAAAGTCATGTAGGCGCTGCAGGTAGATATCAAAGTCTTCAGCCAGGCGGCGCACTTCTATCCAGGGAAACTCTTCCGCGAGAGGCGTGTGCTCATCTTCAGGATGTAACTCTGACACGCGCTGCGCCAACTGGTTTACCGGTGCGATAACCCGCGCTGCCAGCAAGCGGCCCGCCAGCGCCGAAACCAATGTCACCAGCAATACACTGATTGATAACAGTATCAGGAAGCCAACTTCGCGCTGCTGCAAGGTACTGGTGTTATACAGCACGACAAAACGCTCATCACCAACGATACGCATTGAGGCGCGGTAACTGGTACCATCCAGGGTAACATGGCGCTGTCCCGGTTGCAGGTTTATCACGGCATCGGGAATATGCTGTCGATCACCTTGTGCCGTTACCACGTAGGCCTGAATGGTTGCTGTCTTCTCCGGTAACGACTGCGGGTTACGTTGACGCCTTGCAACATAATCATCAAGTTCCGCTGTCAGGGTATCATCGATGAGTCTTTCTTCAAGATCATGGGAGGCAATATAAATGATGGTTGCCAGCAGCAGGCTTACCAGGCCACTGAAAACCGCCAGGGTGATTGCGAGTCGATTTCTTAAGCTCCAGTTAGTGCTCATCGGCTACTGCTATCTGGTAACCCATGCCACGTATTGTATGAACCAGCGGTGTATCGAAGCCACGATCGATCGCGCTACGTAAAATATGAACATGGGCACGCAAGGTATCGCTATCGGGAAGAGAATCTCCCCATATTTCACGCTCGATTTCTTCACGACTCACGACGCCTGGCGAACGCTGCATCAGCAATGCAAGGATCTTGATGGGAATCGGCGGTAAATCAATGCGATGCCCGGCACGCGTAATACGCAAGGTGCTTGGATCAAACTGCAAATCCTCAACCACCAGCACTGCTTGCGCGACTTTACCGCTACCACGGCGTGCAAGTGCCTTGATGCGTGCTTCCAGCTCAGGCAGATCAAATGGTTTTACCAGGTAATCATCGGCGCCACTGTTAAAACCTTCCAGTTTATTGTTCAGGGTATCGCGTGCTGTCAGCATCAATACGGGCGTGGTGCGACCTTCCTTGCGCAATCTTTCGCAAACTTCCAGCCCATCCATGCCGGGCAACATCAGGTCCAGGATAATCACATCGTAATCATTGTCGAGCGCGAAACTCAAACCGTTGAGACCGTTATAGGCAATATCGACCGTATCATTACGCGCCTCAAAAAATTCGCTGAGGTTTTCAACCAGGTCTGGATTATCTTCGATTAACAGTAAATACATAAAAAGGCCGCAGCATTAGATACCATTCATATACTAATAGCTCACGCCACAATTTGCATCCGCTGTTTAATAGCCAAAACCTGAGCTATTCAAATACAGGATACCTGGCTTAGTACTTTCCTGATATTCTCTGCACATGCACAATAAATCTTTCATTAGCCTGCTGCTGTTAGCCAGCATTGGTTCGATCTTACTTTCCCTGACGATGGGGAGTACGCCGCTCCCTTTATCTTCTGTCTGGCAGGCACTGTTCGAGCCCGCGACAACGACAAGTGACATGATCATTTCACAATTGCGCCTGCCACGCGTATTAAGCGGCTTTGCCGTGGGCGCCTTGCTGGCACTGGCCGGCACCTTGATGCAGGTACTGATCAGAAACCCGCTTGCCGATCCCTATATATTAGGAATATCCGGTGGCGCCTCGGTAGCGGCCTTGCTGAGCATGCTGGCCGGACTGGGCGGCTTATGGTTATCTGGCAGCGCCTTCATCGGCGCGCTGCTGGCCATGTTACTGGTATTCGGGCTGGCCCATCGTGGCGGCAGCTGGACCTCGACCCGGCTGTTGCTCACCGGGGTGGTGATGGCCGCCGGCTGGGGTGCACTCATCAGTTTTATCCTGGTTACCAGCCCGGAACGGCAACTGCATGGCATGCTGTTCTGGTTGATGGGCGACCTGGGCTACGTGCAACAGACCTGGCCCCTTTACCTGGTGCTGGTGATTGGCCTGTTGCTGAGCTTGAACATAGCACGTCATCTCAACGTGCTGAGTTTCGGTGAGCTTACCGCGCGCAGCCTCGGCGTCCAGTCCAACCGGCTTTACTACCAGTTATACCTGCTGGCCTCGTTGCTAACCGCCAGCGCCGTCACCCAGGCCGGCAGCATCGGCTTCGTGGGGCTGGTGGTGCCACACCTGGTACGCATGGCCGGGTTCAGTGATCACCGTGTCCTGATACCCGCCGCGGCGCTGAGTGGTGGCATCCTGCTGGTGCTGGCCGACACCCTGGCACGCATCCTGGTAGCCCCGCAACAACTGCCGGTTGGCGTGATCACCGCGCTGATCGGGGTACCGGTGTTCCTGTACCTGCTGTCCCGGAGTAGCATGAAATGACAGGCACACCACTACTGCAGACCCGCCAGCTTGCCGTCAGCGTGGCCGACAAACCCATTTGCCGCCACCTGGAACTGAGCGTGCAACGCGGCGAATGCTGGGCCATTCTCGGCCAGAATGGCAGCGGTAAAACCACCCTGCTTCACAGCCTGGCCGGCTTGCGTGATGTGGATAACGGCCAGGTGGTGTTAAATGCGCGGCCACTTGAACAACTCTCCGCCAGGCATACCGCGCAGCAATGTGGCCTGTTGTTACAGGATTACCAGGATGTGTTTCCCGCCTCGGTGATGCAAACCGTGTTAATAGGCCGTCACCCGCACCTGTCCAACTGGCAATGGGAATCGGGCGACGATTACCAGCTGGCCGATGCGGCACTGGCCGACGTGGAACTGGATGGCATGCAACACCGCCTGCTGCAAACCCTGTCTGGCGGGGAACGACGTCGCGTGGCGATTGCTACCTTGCTGGCACAACAGCCTGACTTGTTCCTGCTGGATGAACCGGTCAACCACCTCGATATCAAGCATCAACAACTGGTGCTGGAGCTGTTTGCACAAAAAGCCCGAACTGGTAAACACGCGGTAATGATGGTGCTGCACGACATCAACCTGGCCGCGCGTTACTGCAGCCACGTGTTAATGCTGCATGGTAATGAGAAAGTGGAGTTCGGGCGCTGCGAAGAAATGCTCAGCGCCGAGAAGTTAAGCGCGCTGTACGATTACCCGATCCAGCAACTTGGCGGAAAACTGCTGTTTACGCCAGGCTAGGCTCGACATCCCAGCGTACTTCACGACCCTCCAGCCAGTTAAGAATCGGCTGCCATTGTAACTTGTCGGCCTCGGCACGCTTGTCCCACAACTCGTGGATACCGATGCCACGCTCGGCGGCGTGCACGTAATTCTGGGTATCGCGCAGGGTCGCGATAAACGGCAGGTTCAGGGTTTTCAGGAAGCGTTCCAGCGACTGGTAAACCAGGGTGTGTTTTTTGACCCGGTTGGCAACCACCGCGACCCGCACCCCTTTCTGGCGAATCTTGCCAATCAGCAACAGGTCCTCGATGAAACGGGTAGCGGCATGAATATCAATCGGTGAGGGTAATACCGGGATAATGATGGTGTTGACCTGGCAGACAAAGTTCACCAGGTCCTGCCCGGAAACGCCAGCCGGCGCATCCATGATGACACGCTGGGTCCCCACCGGGGTGCGCAAGGCCCAGGAACGGGTCTCCATGGAACCAGGGCGACGATAGGCGTTGACCCCTTCGACACGTGGCTTGTCCAGCGGCCGCTGGCGCATCCAGCGCATACTGGAGCCCTGTGGATCGTAGTCCATCAACGCGGTTTTAAAACCGGCGCTGGCATAATGACTCGCCAGGTTGGTGGCGATGGTGGTTTTACCACAGCCGCCTTTGGCATTGAGTACGAGAATCTTTTCCATGATAAATAACTGAATTTAAGCCACACGTCGGGGAAAAATCAGGTAACCACAACCGATGCATTATTGATTAATTATTAACCATCCTGCGCAGAGATCAAGCTGACATTGTCTCTCAACCCGCGCCACACAATAAAAATCTGAACCGCCAACGACATGATTTCCCCCAGGTCGGACTATTAAGTATATGAAAGATTTACAGAAAATAAAGGGTTATTGACAGAAAACCCGATAAACCCTACAGTTCAGCCACTCATTTGAGTGACTTCTGGTGCCCTGGCTGCCATCGCAAACAGGGTGAAACGGGAAGTCGGTGCGCCAGGATCAGGCATCCTTGAGCAAGTCCGACGCTGCCCCCGCAACGGTAAACGAGTCACGACAAACCACGCGCCACTGTGTTTTCACATGGGAAGGCGGTTTGTCCGAATCCAGTGTGATTCACTCGTAAGCCCGGAGACCGGCCCGAAGTTAGCAAGCAAGTGTGTCGCGGAGGGCGGTGCGTGCGGTGACAACGCAGTTTTTCTCACCTCATCTGTTTCCTTCATGCGCACTTATGTGTTCTCGCGCGCGGGTGTGCGCACCAATGTAAGGAAAGATAATTAATGAAAATCTCTACCCAGATCCAGGCCAGCCTGGTCACAGCCGGTTTTATTCTCGCTCCACAGGCTTTTGCCGCAGAACAACTCACCCCGGTGGTGGTTAGCGCCACGCGCTCAGTACAGAGCCTGGTTTCAACCCCCAGCAGTATCACCATCATTACCCGTCAACAGATCGAACAAAGCGGTGCACGTCATATCGCGGAAGTACTGAATACCCAGGCTTCGGTGCAATTGATTGACCTGTATGGCAACGGCAGCCGTGTGCAGATCAGCATGCGTGGTTTCGCTGATAACGCAAAGGCCAATACCCTGATCATGGTGGACGGGCGTCGCCTCAGTAACCCCGACCTGTCAGCGGCGGATCTGAGCAGCATCTCGTTAAAAGACGTCGAACAGATTGAAATTATCCAGGGCAGTGCGGGCACCCTGTTTGGTGACCAGGCCGTCGGCGGTGTGATTAACATCATCACCCGTAAGCCGGGCAGCTATCGCGCCTATGCCGAAGTTGAAGCTGGCAGTTACGATACGCGCAACCTGCGCGGCTCGATCAGTAACCAGGTCGGCAAGCTCGGTTACCGCTTCAGCGTGGAAAAAACCGATACCGATAATTTCCGCGAGCATAATGAGCAGGACGATCAGAACCTGCTGGGACGCATTGATTACCAGTTAAATAACACCAGCCTGTTCCTTGATGTCCAGTCGGTTGATGAAGAACTACAATTGCCCGGTACCCTTACCGAGGCACAACTGGATGACGATCCTACCCAGGTGGGATCCACCCCGGAAGACTTCAATGAAAGCCGCACCGACGTGGCGCGCGTCGGCATCATTACGCCATTAACGGCTAACTGGAACCTGGAAGCGGAATATACCGACCGCGACAGTGATATCGAAGGTAAGTCCTATGCCAGTGACTTCACGCAGAAGCGTGAACATAAAAGCTTTACCCCGCGCCTGGTGGGCACCGTCCCCGGTCAACATGGCGACACGCTGGTCACCATCGGTATCGATTACAACGTGCATGACTATGATTTTAAACTTCCTGGCTGGTTTATCGATACGGTCGCGGAACAAAAGACCCGGGCTTTCTACGTGCAATCGGTCATACCGGTCAGTGACAAGATGACGCTGACGGTCGGCGGGCGGCGGGCCACGGTCGACTATGATGTTACCGATGCGTCGGCCTTCCCTGCTGGCATCGAACTGGATGATGATGTCACCGTGTTTGAAGCAGGTCTGTCCTTCCAGTTGAACAACGACACCCGCCTGTTTGCCCGCGTGGATGAAAACTACCGTTTTGCCAAGATCGATGAAAATACTTACACCTCACCGGGTGTCGTCGGCCTGGATACCCAGACCGGTAAATCCATCGAACTGGGTAGCGAATGGAAAACCCGTCACTCGTCTGCCAAACTGGTCGTCTATTCATTGCGACTGGATAACGAGATCGAGTTTGATCCGACGGCGCCGTCACCGGGCTTTTTCCCCGGTGCCAACGCCAACCTGGACCCGACCACGCGCAACGGTTTGATCCTGGAAGGTACGCATCAATATAGTCCCGTGTTCAACCTTAATGCACAATACAACTATATTGATAGCTCGTTCGATGGTGGCCCGTTTGATGGCAACGATATCCCGTTTGTCGCCAGTCATAACCTGACCCTGAACGCGCACTATAAAATCACCGGCAACTGGTCAACGACTGCCGAGGCACGTTATACCGGTAGCCGCTACCAGGGGGGCGACTATACTAACTCGGTCGATAAGCTGCCCTCGTTAACCGTGCTCAACGCGCAACTGCGTTATCAACAAAAAAACTGGTCAGCCTCTTTGCGTATCAACAACCTGACCGACAAGGACTACGCAGGTTACGCGGTGTATAACGGTTTCTCCAGCGGCTACTACCCGGCCCCGGATCGTAATTTCATGGCCAAGCTTCGCTACGAGTTTTAAACAACGATGAAAACACAGTCCACAAGAGCAATCAGCATGTCGGCAGGTATCGCCTTAGGCCTGCATGCCCTGCTTTTGCTGGGCCTGTGGTCAACGGAAAACGAACCACGTTACACGGTGCATAAAACCCCGACCATTAACATCAGGTTGCTGGCCGAAACACCCGCACCACCAATTCCCGTATCAGAAAAAACCGAAACGCCACAACATACGGCCAACACGTTTACGCGGCGTCAACAGCAGGCGCTTCACCCGGTAGCAACAAAACCGATCAAGCCCATAGTAAAAAACCAGGCCACCGGGAAAAATGAAAAACCACCGACCCCGGTAACAAATCAACAAGCCACGGCTAATTTTGATGCGCTCTACCAGTTGCTGCACCATGCCATCAACCAAAACAAGCATTACCCGCTGGCCGCGTTACGCATGCGTCAACAGGGCAAAGTACGTGTCAGCTTCAAATTGTTTAACAACGGTAATGTCGATGCGCTACAAGTGGCGCAATCCAGTGGTTATCATTCACTGGACAAAGCCGCTTTGCTGGCGGTCGAACGGATCCAGCCGTTTCAACCGGCAGCTGATTACATCGCGCAAGTTAAGGATTTTCAACTGGATATCATTTTCCAACTCTAGGAGTGCAGTTCAATGGGACATCGCTTATCAAAAATCTATACCCGCACCGGCGATAAAGGCGAGACCGGCCTGGGTGATGGTTCCCGGGTTGAAAAGGATCATATTCGCGTCGAAGCATTTGGCACCATCGATGAACTTAACAGTGTGATCGGCATGATCGTTGCGCATGACCTGCCAACAACACTGGATGAGACGTTTAATCGACTCCAGCACCACCTGTTCGACCTTGGAGGCGAGATCAGCGTGCCTGGCCACCGTGCACTGGATGAAAATTACATAACTTATCTTGAAAACCGGCTGGATGAGGCCAATGCCGATCTGCCCGCATTGAAGGAATTTATTTTACCTGCCGGCGGCCATGCCACTTCCGCCTGTCACCTGGCTCGCGCGGTATGCCGACGCGCCGAACGTCGCCTGGTGACCCTGTCAAAAACCGAAACCGTCTCAGCTTATAGTATTCAATACCTCAACCGATTATCGGATCTCCTGTTCGTCTATGCCCGCGTACTGGCGCGACATGAAAGTGGCCAGGAAGTACTCTGGCAACCTTACCAGGACAAGCAATAAAATCGGCAGCCGGTTTAACTCAAACCCCTGTCATCTTTCGGTATTCCCTCTTTTCATTCCATGCTAATGTTATTACTAACAATAACAGTATCAAGAGGGTCAACATCATGACACGCGCGTTATTTTCAGTGGCTTTACTTATCCCCCTGTTGTTTTCATTGCCGCTAGCGGTTAGTGCAACTGCTGTGGTTAAAGTCACACCGCTGGGTGGACAGGATGGCGAATTCTGTCGCCTGGACCGGGCGATGATCTTTGAAGACCCCAACGGTACCCGACTTCTTTACGATGCCGGGCGTATGGTGGCCGGGGCGAAAGATCCACGGCTCGGCAAGATCGACGTGGTGCTGGTCAGCCATGTACATGGTGATCATGTTGGCGACAAGCATACCAGCGCGGTCAACGCCGGCAGTTGTGCCAAGCCGGATGTGTCAGTGGACGCCACCCCCAATTCCAACAGCGTTAACATCGCGGTTGCGAAGAATGCAAAAATCGTGACCGGCAGTGAAATGCCGCGTTTTTTTGCCAGCAAGCTCAAAGCTGCGGGCGGCAACCCGAAAGATTCGTTACTGGTGCGCTTCGGTGCGATGATTGATGTTGGCGGTGTCGGCATTACCACGGTACCGGCGGTGCACAGTAATGGCCTGGCTCACAGTTTCATCGGCGGCACGCTGGGTGAGTCGATGCAAAATGCCGGCATCACCGCCTACGTCGGTCCACCAACCGGCTACGTGCTGAAGTTCAGCAATGGCCTGGTGGTGTACCTGTCCGGGGATACTGGCATTACCGCCGAGCAGGAACGGGTAGTCCGCAACTACTACGCTGCCAAGCTGGTCGTGATGAATATTGGTGATACCTATACCACCGGCCCCACCGAGGCGGCTTACGTGATCAATGAAATGATCAAACCCACCGCGGTGATTGCCTCGCATGCCAACGAGCAGGCGACCCGCGATGGCAAGGTATTAACCGGCACCCGCACCGAAACTTTCATCAATGCCAGCAAGGTACCCGTCCATGTTCCACTAAGTGGCAGGAGCATGTCCTTCGATGCCGGAGGCAAATGCATCAAGGGATGTTCATGAAACTGTCCAGGGCATTACAGGCCAGTGATACATCGTTATTAAAAAAAATGCTAAAGGAAGAACTGCAAGGCATTGATCCTGCCCTGCTACCCCTGCAGCAGGGCTTGTCACATAGCAGTTATGTCAGTGCACGACCATTTAGCATCACGATACTCAACATCACTCATGCTGGTGAAACTATCCGGGTAAAAGCCGGGGTATTCTATACCGGCATCATTGCCGGTTGCAGTTGTGCCGATGATCCCACACCACAAGATGAACAGAACGAGTATTGTGAACTGCAATTCGATATCAATCGCGTCAGCGGTGATGCCACGGTCATGCTGTTGCCGGATTGAAAGCCCGCCTGCTGTTTTTTATCATTGCCATTCATCAACCAGAACAACAACGAGCATAATAATGAAAATAAACTTCCTGCTACTGGCTGGCCTGTTGATAAGCAGCCAGGCCATGGCTATCGACAAAACCCTTCATCCTGGTATCACTGAACACGCTATCAAACTCTTTAACCAGTCCTGTGCCTCCCCCCTGAAACTCAAGTCGTTCAGCGAACAGGAAAAACAACGGCTAGCCCGGTATACCCGCAAAGAGGATGACCCGACCCTGGATCGGATAACTAACTGGCACTTTCATGATGTCTATCATGGCAAAACCAATGCCATGCCGACACACAAGTCCCTGCATCGCATTTTCAAGCACCGCGTGGAATCACTCCAGGCTGCGGTTAAGTACGGGGTTGACCGCGGGATTATTTCCAACGGTGGACGGGTTATCCATTACCTGCAGGATATGGGTATCCCCGCGCACGTGGCACCCAATTACCATGCCAAGCCCAGTAACTGGCTTGAAGGCATCTTCGTCAAAAAACAACCGGATCCCATCGATGGCATGATGATACCGGACCATTTTGAATACACCTTCAATGAAACACGCTGTCGTGAATTACAGGATAAAAATATCAG
>JASFOS010000060.1:0-12555 GCA_050116415.1 Thioalkalispiraceae bacterium | reverse complement strand
TATCACTTTAAATTCATCGAGATCCATATAACACAGGGCATGATGCCTGTCGTTATGTTTAACCTGCTGAATTGCATTGGCAAGACGTGTTTCAAACTCGCGCCGGTTGATTAACCCTGTCAGAATATCATGGCTCGCCTGGTAGGACATTTCATTAGCCATGTCGTTGATCTCGACAATTTTATTCTTCAGATCATCGACAAGTACTTCATTTTTCATGCTTAACATCAGGCTTTTTAGTGTAACCTGGTGCATCAGGTGATTCGAAACGAACATCACCACGATATAAACCAGCACCAGAATACCCATGTAAACATATTCACTGCCATGTTGCTGAAAAAAGAAAATACTCAATGGCAACAAAGCGGGGACACTGAAAGCACTACCCAGGAACCGGCTGGGAGAATACGTTACTGATGCAGCCGCCACCAGGCCGCCGACGGTCAGGGTAATAACGGCCTGTAACAAGGGGTTATCTGCTGGCAGTATAAAATAGCTACCTATCCCCCATACCAGGCCACCCAGCACGGTGCCCGCTATATAAAATTTCTCCCACTGGTAACTATTAAATGAATCCAGCTGGTAAACAAACCGAAGCCATAACAGCCGTACAAGGTAGACAACAGCGATTGCGATAAACCAGCCAAGTAAAACTACAGAAGAAACATCACCATACAACACATAGGTACAGAACAAGGCCGTGAATAACGCACCCAGGATCGACATATTCGACTCCCTGTCAATCAACAGCATCTGCCTGGCATGTACCTTGGTGTCTTTTTCCTGGCTCAAGTAAAATATCCCGGATGATTTCAGTTAAACCGTGATAGCACGTTTTTTATTATATTAACCTTTACTATCCTTAATTTATCGGTAACTTATTAAATTCCTTTAGTTTTTTCCGGAAATAAAAAAGCCCGCAAGCGGGCTTTTTTATGACAGCAGCGTTACAGGCTTATTTGCGGCGTTTTTTGGCCGCAATTCGCAGCCTCAGGGCATTGAGCTTGATAAAGCCTTCCGCATCTTTCTGGTCATAGGCCCCCGCATCATCTTCAAAAGTGGCGATGTTTTCATCAAACAGGGAATCACTGTCTGATTTACGCCCAACCACGATGACATTGCCTTTATAAAGTTTCACCCTTACCACGCCGTTCACCGTGGCCTGCGAGGCATCGATCATTTCCTGCATCATCATCCGCTCTGGTGCCCACCAGTAACCGTTATAAATTAACTTGGCATAGCGAGGCATCAGTTCATCTTTAAGATGCATGACTTCACGATCCAGGGTCAACGATTCGATGGCTCGATGCGCCTTGAGCATCACGGTACCTGCCGGTGTTTCGTAACAGCCACGCGACTTCATCCCGACGTAGCGGTTTTCCACCAGGTCGTCACGGCCAATACCATTTTCTCCGGCGACCTTGTTGAGATATTCCATCACACTGGCCGGTGACATTTGCTCGCCGTTTATCGCCACGATATCACCCTGCAGGTATTGCAGCTCAAGGTAGGTCGGCTGATCCGGCGCCGCTTCGGGCGAAACCGTCCAGCGCCACATGTCTTCCTCGGGCTCTGCCCAGGGATCTTCAAGAATGCCGCCTTCGTAGGAGATATGCAGCAGGTTGGCATCCATCGAGTAAGGGGATTTTTTACCCTGCTTGGCGAAATCGACCGGGATATCGTGCTGCTGGGCATAAGCCATGAGTTTTTCACGTGAATTCAGGTCCCACTCACGCCAGGGCGCGATCACTTTCACATCCGGCATCAGCGCATAGGCACCCAGCTCAAAGCGTACCTGGTCGTTGCCCTTGCCGGTTGCGCCATGAGAAATAGCATCGGCACCGGTTTGCTGGGCGATCTCTACCAGGCGCTTGGCAATCAGCGGGCGCGCGATCGAGGTGCCGAGCAGGTATTCACCCTCGTAGACGGTATTGGCCCGGAACATGGGAAAAACGTAATCACGGGCATACTCTTCGCGTAAGTCCTCGATGTATATCTCTTTGACACCCATGGCTTCGGCCTTGGCGCGGGCCGGCTCAACCTCTTCACCCTGTCCGATATCCGCGGTGAAAGTCACGACTTCGCAGCCATAGGAATCTTCCAGCCACTTCAGGATGATTGAGGTATCCAGGCCACCTGAATAGGCCAGGACCACTTTTTTCACATCACTCATATTCTGCTCCAAAAGACACGATCAGCCGGCTCAGAAAACGAGGGCTGAAGAGAAAAATCAGGGGAGAATTATACCTGAGAACCAGCTTAAATGAACGTCCCGCCCGGTTTGCGGGGTTGAACGCAAGCACACGTCATGTCGACTATTTGATCAGGGTAACTTCGACACGGCGATTGGCGGCACGCCCTTTCCGGGTCCGGTTTGACGCGACGGGTTTACTCTCGCCAAAGCCACTTACCTGCATCTGGGCAGCCTTGAGCCCCTTGCCAAGCAGGTACTGCTTGACCAGGTTGGCGCGCTGCAGCGAGACTTTGCGGTTAACCCGACGAAATCCCTTGGCGTCGGTATGTCCCTCAATATTCACCCTGACCTCATGGGGTGAAGCCAGCACATAACTGGCGATCTTATCCAGCACGCGTTTTTCTTTATCATCGAGTTGCGTTTTATTGGCGCCAAAATGGAGCCGTGAGTGTTGTATGTCCTTGAATCCATACGGTAATAACCCGGACAGGCAGGCCAGGAAGTCCTTTGCTGGGCCGGCAAAATTGACCGATGAGATCGAGACATTGATTTCATCCTGGCTGTCCGCCCAGTCCGAATAATACAAGGTCGGGAACATGCCATTTTCCAGTTCCAGTAACAGGCGGCGAGCCATGGCTCGTCCCATCCTGAAAGGCTGACTGGAGGCCTGGATATCGACCGTGCCCAGGTCACGCGCCACCAGGTCATGCCGCCATTTCGGGGGCAGTGACTGCAGCGTGGCTTCCTTGCCGTTCTGTCCCGGGGTACGCATCACCCTGACGGAAAACTCCAGTTCACTATCCACGCCCTGGGTAAAAACCGCTTCGCCGTAATGCGGGATGGTATGACGCAACTCGCACTGCACCACCGAACCATCCAGTTGCCAGGCCGACTCGTCAAGCTCAGCACCAAAATGATGTACCCGTGCCTGTGCTGCGCAGGCCAGCAGACCTACCAGCCATGCTACTGAAACTTTTGACCAATTCATGAGCAATTCATACCTGAATAAACCGTTCTTTATCTATTGGCGTCCTGAACAGCCGGATCTTTAGGGCCGGATTATGCCTAAAATCTGTCCAGTCGGAGGCGTGTCGCTTCTATGCGGAATCAAAATACAATAGACTAAAAGCTCGTTCCCAGACAGGTGACTGTTACCATGATGCAACGTGATATAACGCTTCTCGCCGTTTTTGTGCTCAACGTCGTAATTTATGGCAGTGTCTACCTGATGCTGGTATCGCCTGGCGGCATGCAGTTTGTCTATCCCAGTGTATTCATCATCATGATCCTGACCAACCTGCTGGCTTACTTCAGCAGCAAGCGCTGGCCGGAAGAACGCGTGTTCTGGTCACTGGGTTTCGGCATTATTCCCATTTTCCTGGGCCTGTATAACCTGGCGGCAGGCGCCGCGCTGACTGCCTGGCTGGCACCGGTTGGTTACGGTATCTATATCATCCTGACCTGCAGCGTCGCGGGCTATTATGGTGCGGTGGCCAGGTTGAAAAACGAGCAACCTTAGCGTTGAGAGCGAAAACATAGTGATCAAAAAAGGGCTCCAGGAGCCCTTTTTGGTTGAATATCAAGACAGCTTCTGTGTTTCAGAAATACATTCTTGCCCCGAATGACAGGGTATCAACGTCGTCGCCAAACCCGAAGTTAACTACGCCTGATACCGTTTGGGTAAATGCGTAGGCGGCCCCAACGTCAAAGCCGATATCGGAATCCCCCTCGTCATAGTCCACGTAGGCAATTTTACCGGCAAGTTCAATTTGAGGATTCAACTGGTGGCGCAGGCCGGCACTGAATTCGATCACGTCGGTATCCGCAGAACCTGCCCCTGAATCAAGATCGATATTGCCAAAGCTGAAGCCGAATATCATATCGGTTTTTTGATCCAGCGGCATGTGATAACCACCACCCAGCTCATAACCTGTCGCATCGATACCATAATCCAGGTCCCAGCTACCAAACTTGGCCGCAACAAACACGTTCGGCGCCACCGCAAAGGAACCGGCAACCGAAAAACCATCACCATCGATGGAGGTAATGCCAGGAAAGTCGATATCAATATCATCGTAAGTTAGCTGGCCATAGTTATAATTAAAATCTGCCGCGTGTGACGTTACGGTAAAACCCAATAACGTGGTAACCGTCATCAACATCAAGCTTGTTTTTTTCATGGTTTCCTCCAGAAACACTGTTATTCGTGTTTATCGAATAGCTAAAAACAGGCTCATAGTATAGTTACAAAATTCTTAAATAGTGTGATTGATTTCTAAGGTTGGCAACTTGTTATGGCATAAAAAAAGGGACATCAATTGTCCCTTTTTTTAATTAAGGTTATTAGCTTATTTTTTCTTACGCCGTTCCGCACGTTTCAAGCGTGATGACAGGCGTCGGGCCAGTTCGCCGAATAACTCGGTCTGGGTGGGGTGCGGGTGAATCGCCTCACCAACCTGCTCCAGTGTCATGTTGCCACTGACCATCATCACCGCCTCACCGATCAGGGTGTCCGCATGGTCGGCCAGGAAATGGACACCGATAACACGGTGACTGCTCTTCTCGGCAACAATCTTGATCAGACCCTGCGTCTCGCCGGTAATCATGGCCTTGGCATCGACACTCATCGGCACTTTAACCTCGGCCGCATCGATACCCTGCTCTTTGGCCTGCTCCATGGATAGACCGACGAAGGCGGCTTCCGGACGTGTAAAGATAACGCCGGAGTCCTTGTTCTGATCATAAGCCATGTACTCACCACAAATGGTCGTGGCAGCAACACGCCCCTGTTGTCCGGCGGTATGGGCCAGCATCAGGCCACCGTTAACATCGCCCACGGCAAAGATATGTGGCACGTTGGTCCGGCAATGTTTATCCACCGTCACAACACTGTTTTCACTTTTGACACCGGCTTTTTCCAGGTTCAATGGTTCCAACACCGGGCGCTTACCGGTTGCCATGATCACGTAATCACAGCTGAAGTTCCTGTTCTTGCCTTCGTGATCTTCATAGACGATCTTCATGTTGCCCGCTTCACCCTTGATCTCCTTGATCCTGGCCGAAGTGGTAATGGTCAGACGCGGATCATCGTTCAGGATAGCGGTCAGGTTCTTGGCGACTTCCGGCTCAACCTCGGCAAGGATACGTTCCTTGCCTTCGAACAGCTGTACCTTGGCACCAAAGTCCTGGAAGATTTGCGCCATCTCAACGCCGATAGCACCGCCACCGATAACACCGAGGCGTTTGGGTTGTTCTTTCAGCCCCCAGACCGTATCAGAAGTCAGCACGCCACCTTGTTCAACCCCTTCCTGTGCACCAGGAATCGGGGGGACAAACGGGGGCGCACCGGTAGCGATAATCGCGGCACCAAAAGTAATGTTCTTGCCCTTTTTGCCATTGCCCTGTGTGGCCCGGGTATGCGGATCTTTCTGGTTACCACCTTGATCAACAAACACCGTGTGTTCATCAATGAAGCTGGCAAAACCCTGGATCACATCAATCTTGACCCCTTTATCGGTGTTGAGCGCCATCTTGCCACGCTCTTCGAGTACACCGCGGCGATGTTCTTCCAGTTTTTTCCAGTTGAGGGTTGGCTTGGCATCCGACTTGATCCCCATCAGCTTGTCATGGGCACGATCACGGATGCGATCAGCCGCGGCACGCCAGGCCTTTGACGGGATACAGCCACGCCATAAACATTCACCACCGGGGAACGGCGCATCATTGATCATCGCCACTTTCATGCCATGCTCAACCAGGTCACGCGCGGCATCTTCACCACCCGGACCCCCACCGATGACCACCACGTCGTAATCCCAGTCACCTTTCGGCATCTCAAAACCAGGTCCTTGTTGTGTCGCCGTGGACGCAACGGAGACAGCTGCCGAGTCCAGCCAGGTGGGTTCTTCCACCAGCTGTTTGAAAGTATTCATGAACTTGGCGGCGTCAGCCCCGTTGACGATACGGTGATCCGCGGTAATGGTGACCGGCATACCCTGTGGACCCAGCGTCGCGATGGCGAAGATGGCCGAGGTACCCGGCGATGGAATCGCATCAAACTGGGCGACACCCATCATGCCCATGTTTGAAATGGTAAAGGTCGGGTTGGAATACTCATCAGGTTTCAGGCGACGTGCACGGGCACGGTCTACCATGTCTTTCCAGTTAGCACTCAATGCATTGAGATCATTGCTCACCACGTCACGCAGTACCGGAACCACCAGCCCCATGCCTTCTGTTTCAACCGCGATACCGATATCCACCTGGTCGCGTTCAACAATACGGTCTTCATGCTGGTAAACCGCGTTAATACTGGGATGTTGCTCAATGGCCAGCGCAGCGGCTTTGGCCAAAGTAACTGTCAGAGAAAAACCTTTTGCTTTGGAGGCGGCTTTTAAAGCACTTGGATCGATATTCACCGTGACACGGAACAAGGGCATGGACAGCGAGTATTCCATGTTGTGGGATACGGCTTTTTCCATCGCGGTCATGGGGCGACCTTCACCCGGCACCTGGAAGATGCGCTGGGTAGAGGTTTTCTGGACATTGCTGTTCAACACGTCAGCCGCGACCACCGCACCCGCGGGACCCGTGCCCGGTACACTATTTAAATCGATACCATGTGCGCCGGCTAACTGGCGCGCATAGGGAGTGGCGTTCTTGTTGGCAGGACGTGGCGCCGGTGTTGCACCGTGTGGCATGGCCGCCGCACGCGTTTTCGGTGAGGCCGTCCCCGCCGGGATGGCACGCGGTTTTTCCTGGGGTTCAGGTGCCGCGGCAGCCACCGCGGTTTTCTTGCTGTCCAGGACCGCGCCACTTTCGGCCACCAGGTAGGCAATCGCATCCCCCACCGGGATAACACTATCGATCTCGGCAATCGGGCCTGACAGGTAACCTTCACGGAACACTTCCACATCCATGATGGCTTTATCAGTTTCGACCTGGGCCACCACGTCACCACGTTCAACCTTGTCACCAAGGTTCTTCTCCCAGCTAACCATCACACCTTCAGTCATGGTATCTGATAGCTGGGGCATCTTGATCATGTAGGCATCAGCCGGCGCTTCATCGACAGGCTGTTCGGCAACCGTGGTGTCTTCCATTGGCTCTTCGCCAGACGTTGCCGGTACAGCGGGTGCCGCGCCTTCAGTTTGCACTTCGTCAGCAGTTGCCACCAGGTAGCCCATGGCTTCGCCCACCGGGATAACTGAATCAATTTCAGCAACAGGCCCGGAAAGATAACCTTCGCGAAATACTTCGACATCCATGATGGCTTTGTCAGTCTCGACGGTTGCCACGATGTCGCCACGCTCGATTTTATCGCCAACGTTTTTTTCCCAACTGACCACCACACCTTCGGTCATGGTGTCTGACAACTGGGGCATTTTAATTACATAAGGATCAGACATTGATATCCTTCCTAAATTCTTATAATCAGCTCAATTTTCTGATTCGTTTTAACGCAAAGAGCGCAGAGCCACGGAGAACGCAAAGTTTTCCTGTTGTTTTCTCTGCGTCCTTAGCGAACTCTGCGTTATCTGTTATCTATCTTTTAATTAGATTTTACCCAATGCCTTCAACGCACCTTGATAAACGTCATCCGCATGAGGAATCGCGGCTTTTTCAAGCTTGGCGTTATAAGGTACCGGCACGTCAGCCGCATGCACACGTACTGGTTGTGAATCCAGCGCGAAGAAACAGTCTTCGATAATGCCGGTAATGATTTCCGAACCTACGCCAACCGGGGCTTCGTCTTCCTCGGCAACCACGACCTTGTGGGTTTTCTCCACGGATTTACGAATCGTTTCACGATCGATGGGTTTCAGTGAACGCAGGTCCACCACCTCGGCGCTGACACCATCCGCTTCCAGGCGCTTGGCCGCTTCCAGGCATAAATGCACGCTGTAGTTATAACCAATCAGGGTAATGTCGGTACCTTCACGCACCACTTCGGCGCCTTCCAGTGGACGGAAGAACTCTTCATCAGGAATATCTTCCTTCAGGTTATACATCTGTTCATGTTCGATGATGATAACCGGGTCGTTGGAACGAATCGCTGACTTCAACATGCCGTAGGCATCCAGTGGGCCACGTGGTGTGACGACGCGTAAACCGGACGTCGACATGAACATGCGCGCCAGGCGCGCCGAGTGCTGTGCCGCCAGCTGGTGCGCGGTACCACCCGGGGTACGCATCACGATCGGACACTCCAGCTGACCACCGGACATGTAACGAATTTTTGCTGCCGCGTTAACAATGGTATCCAGTGCCAACAGGGCGAAGTTGATAGACATGATTTCAATGACCGGGCGCATGCCAACCATTGAAGCACCGATACCAATACCGGTATAGGAGTTTTCCGAGATCGGACAATCGATAATACGTGTTTCACCATACTTGTCATAAAGACCAGATGTGGCTTTATAGGTACCACCGGCCACACCGATATCTTCACCCATGGCGATAACCATCGGATCCCTTTCCATTTCTTCATCATGTGCGCGACGAATCGCTTCCCAATATGCTGTCTCTGCCATTTCTAGACCTCGTTAATTCTGTAATGGACCGATCCAGCGCGGATCAGGATTATCGTCCAGTACGTATTTGTTCAGTTCTTCGAGCTTCGGCTCAGGGCTTTCTTCTGCGAACTTGATAATGTCATTTTCAATCTCATCATCAATTTCTTTTTCCATCGCCTTGATGTCTTTTGCCGTAATAATCTTGGCATCGATCAGCTTCTTGCTGAAAATCTTGATCGGATCACGTTTTTCCCATTCCGCTTCTTCTTCCTTGGTACGGTAGCCCTTGGCATCCGACATGGAGTGTCCACGGAAACGGTAGGTCATGAACTCGATGAAGTAAGGTTTTTGTTCCTTACGCACATAATCAATGGCTTTCTTCGCTTCTTCCATCACCGCTTCAACATCCATGCCGTCATGCTGGCTGGACTTGATGTTATAGGCGGTGTCCACGCGCTTGTATTGATCCGGCTGGGCGGTGGAGCGGTCAATGTGGGTACCGATGGCGTAACCGTTGTTTTCACAGACGAACAAGACCGGGATATCCCAGATGGAAGCCATGTTCAGGGTTTCATGGAAAGTCCCCTGGTTATTGGCACCATCACCGAGGAAACAAATGGCAATCTGGTCGGTGCCTTTATGCTTGCAGCCCAGGCCAAGACCGGCGGCCAGCGGGAAAGGCTGCCCCACCAGCGCATAACCACCCATGAAATTCTGGCTGGCATCGAAAATATGCATGGAACCACCACGCCCCTTGGAAGAGCCGGTTTCTTTACCATAGAGTTCCGCCATCACTTCGCGTGGCTGGGCGCCGGTTTTGATGGCATGAATATGATCACGGTAACCCGTAATCACGTAGTCGTTGTCCTTACCTTGACCGACACGTGCCATTTCCAGCACGCCGGTGGCTACCGCTTCCTGGCCTGAATACAGGTGCAGGAAGCCCCCTATTTTGCGCTCCATGTAGGCTTCGAAGGTGCGATCTTCGAAGCGACGAAAGAAAATCATTTCGCGCAATAGGCGTTTTTTATCCGCATCGTTCATATGGGATCCTTCAGTCTAGAGTTGTTCGTTCTTATGAAAATCGCTGCCTGGCCAGAAATCAGCCGGCAGTTCACATCCAAAGGCGCGTATGATCGGCTTTTTAGCGGTTCAGGTCAAGGAAAAGCGCCCGCCAGCACGGATAATTCACTATGTTTTATTAAGGAAATTCATAAACTTAGCAAAATTTCACAGCCATCTCGCCAGGCACAAAGCTGCTTACTTATTAACCAACCCGGATAAATTTGTCGCTTTTTACTAAAACACACAGGCACTGCGACCGACATATAACTATCCCTGTTCACAAACCGCGTGATGAAAAATAATTAAAAATGCCCGACCTAGAAGCTTCCCCGCAAAGCATTATTGCGCAATGGTGTAATACCATGAGCCGCAGCGTGACACGCCGCGATATCCATGAACACATGTCCCAGATATCCGACAAGTTGCACGTCTACGGTGTACCGGGTTACCAACAGCTGACTTTCTATGACTGGGCAAAACGCCGCGAATATGAATTCAGTCATAACCTGCTGGATTCGCTGACCTATAAACTGCTCAAGATAAAATCCACCGGGCTACGACGCATCCAATTTCATGCGGAAGAAACCATGCGGGCAACCTCAGGAAAGGTTATCATTCTATATAAAGATATTACCTTGGAACGACCAACTGATCAGTCAAGCTGGCAATCCATCGAAGAAACCATTCTTGACTGGCAAGGCGAAGAATAAAAGGACTCACCAGATGGGTGACAACAATTTTCGTATCGAGAAAGACAGCATGGGTGAACTACAGGTACCCGCCGATGCCCTGTATGGTGCCCAGACCCAGCGCGCTATCAATAACTTCCCCATCAGTCAGCAGGCGATGCCTGCCAGCTTCATTCACGCGCTCGGTCGCGTCAAGCATGCCTGTGCCACGGCCAACGCCCGGCTCGGGTTGATAGACGAAAAAATTGCCGAGGCCATCAGGAACGCAGCCAACGCCGTCACGGCGGGTCAACATGACGAGCAATTCCCCATCGATATTTTTCAAACCGGCTCCGGTACCAGTACCAACATGAATGCCAACGAGGTAATTGCCTACCTTGCCAGTGAAGCTATGGGTGAAGCGGTACACCCCAATGATCATGTCAACATGAGCCAGAGTTCCAATGACGTGATCCCTACCACGATACATGTCAGCGCCTGTATCGAAATACATAACGAGTTGATGCCGGCACTGGTTCACCTGGTGAAAACCCTGCAGGTCAAGGCCACCGAACTGGATGCCGTGGTCAAGACCGGCCGTACCCACCTGATGGACGCGATGCCCATCACCCTGGGCCAGGAACTGCAAACCTGGATCGATCAAATCCGTTACAACATGGAACGCATCGATGATGCCCTGCAACGCATGCTGGCCCTGCCCCAGGGTGGCACCGCGGTCGGCACCGGGATCAATGCCCACAAGGATTTCGGTCAACAAGTGGCACAAGCCCTTTATGATGAAACCGGCATTGCCTTCAAGGCCATGGCCAACCCGTTCGTGGGACTGGCCAGCCAGGATAGCGCGGTGGAAATGAGCGGCCAGCTAAAAACCCTGGCGGTCAGCCTGATGAAAATTGCCAACGACTTGCGCTGGATGAACAGCGGCCCGCTGGCCGGACTGGGGGAAATCGAGTTGCCTGCGCTGCAACCGGGCAGTTCCATTATGCCCGGCAAAGTGAACCCGGTGATCCCCGAAGCGGTCGCCATGGTCTGCGCCCAGGTCATGGGTAATGACACCACCATCAGTGTCGCGGGCCAGTCTGGCAACTTCCAGCTCAACGTGATGCTGCCGCTAGTTGCCAGTAACCTGTTACAGAGTATCCAGTTGTTGGCCAATGCCAGCCGGGTACTGGCTGACAAGGCAATCGCCGATTTCCAGGTCAACGAAACAAACCTCAAGTCAGCACTGGATCGCAACCCGATCCTGGTTACCGCGTTGAACCGCGTGATCGGTTATGAACAGGGCGCGGCGATTGCCAAGAAAGCCTATGCCGAGGGCCGCGCAGTGATCGACGTGGCCGTGGAAATGACCGACCTGTCAGAAGATGAGCTGAAGAAACTGCTTGATCCCGCGCTACTTGCTCATCCCAATAATTAACCACCACGTATGTGTACACGTTGCTCATGGGCAGGGAACGACCCGGTTTATATCGACTATCACGATAAAGAATGGGGGGTGCCCCTGCATGATGAGAATCGCCTGTTCGAATTTCTCATCCTCGAAGGTGCACAGGCCGGCCTGAGCTGGATCACCATTCTCAAAAAACGCGATGCCTATCGCAAAGCCTATGCCAGTTTTGCTGTTGAACAGGTCGCCCGCTTCAATAGCCGTTCGGTTGAACGGCTTTTGAATAACCCCGGTATCGTGCGCAACCGTTTAAAAATCGAGGCCTCCATCAACAACGCAAAGTGTTACCTGGCCATCCAGGACAAGTACGGCAGTTTTGATGATTTTATCTGGCAGTTTGTCGATGGAAAGCCCGTACAAAACAGCTATAAATCTCTCCGCCAGGTTCCCGCCACCACGCCACTTTCTGATACCATTAGTAAACAACTCAAACAACACGGTTTTAAATTTGTCGGCAGTACTATCTGTTACGCCTTTATGCAGGCCACCGGGATGGTCAATGATCATGTCACCGGCTGCTTCCGGCACAAACAAGTGGCAAAACTAAAATGAAAAAAAATACATTGCATGCTTTTTTACATTTCATGGGGATAGGCCCGGAAGGCTCAATCAGTCATGCGGAACGGCTGGTTTCCGCGCTGG
>JASFOS010000059.1:0-12634 GCA_050116415.1 Thioalkalispiraceae bacterium | reverse complement strand
GTTATTTCTGACGTCAACATGCCCAACATGGATGGTTTAACCCTGATCAAGGAACTGCGCGCACTTCCCAACTTCAAGTTTGTGCCGATGTTAATGCTGACGACAGAAAGCAGCAGTGAAAAGAAAATGGAAGGCAAGGCTGCCGGGGCGACAGGCTGGATAGTAAAACCTTTCAATCCCGAGCAATTGCTGGCGACCATTAATAAAGTCATTGGCTAATAACACGTAAAGCTTAAGCAAATAATAATAGAGTAGCGGTTATGAGTATAGACATGTCTCAATTTCTGGAAACCTTCTACGAGGAGAGCTTCGAAGGTCTTGAGACGATGGAGACCGAACTACTGAACCTGGATGTGGGTGCGGCAGATCCGGAAACCATCAATACCATTTTCCGTGCTGCGCATTCCATCAAGGGGGGCAGTGGTACCTTCGGCCTGACCGCGGTTGCTGATTTCACGCATGTCATGGAAACCTTACTCGACGAAATGCGAGATGGTAAGCGTGAAGTGACCCAGGAGTCGGTCAATATTCTGCTCAACTCAGTAGATGTATTGCACTCCATGTTGTCGGCGTTACGTGCCGATGAAGAACTGGATAGCGAAGCTATTGGCGCAGCCCAGAAACAACTTGATGAACTGCTTGCAGGTAATACTGATAATGCAGCGCCGGTAGCAGCCACGGCGCAAAGTGAGACGGCTAATAACAAGGCATCAGGATGGCATATCGCTTTTAAACCACATACCGACATGTTGAAAACCGGCAATGACCCGGTGCGCATGTTCCGCGAATTGGCAAGCCTGGGTGATCTGAAAGTCGAGGTTAACCTGGATGACTTGCCGCCGTTTGCCGAGCTTGCCCCGGAAGATGCCTACCTGGGCTGGGAACTGGAGCTGGATGCGAACGTGGAGCGCGCCGCCATTGATGATGTGTTCGACTGGGTGGAAGATGAGTGTGATTTAAGCATCACACAAAAAGCTTCACCGGCAGAAACTGAATCAGCAGCTGATGCATTACCTGGCCTGGATGATTTTGATATCGATATCCTTGAGCAAACCTTTTTCAACTTCAAGCAAAAAGGTGAGGCTTTCACGCGTAAATTCTACGACACGCTGTTTGCTGATTTTCCACAGGTTAAACCCCTGTTTGCAAATTCAACTCCTGAAGCACAGGCACAGAAACTGCTGGCGGCACTGGAGCTGGTGGTGGATAACCTGAGAAATCCGCAGGCCTTGATCAAGGCGGTCAGCGAACTGGGGCAACGCCACCATAATTATGGTGCCGAGCCCGAGCATTACGCGGCGGTGGTCAACACCATGCTGAAAGTCATGGAGGCCGAATCGGATACCATTCCCTGGTCCGAGTACATTCATGATACCTGGAACACGGCGCTTAACCTGGTTGCCGATGTCATGAAGAAAACCTACCAGGAAAAACAGCCCGAACAAAACACCGAGCCGGCCTCACAGGCCGCAACTGCCGGCAAGGCCAAACATGCCAGGAAAGCCAAGGCGGGTGCGGGTGGTGAATCAAGTTCGATCCGCGTTTCCATCGATAAAGTGGATGACCTGATTAACATGATGGGCGAGCTGGTTATCACCCAGTCGATGTTGAGCCAGTTGGGCGAAGAGGATGAATTTTCCATCTCGCATATCGAAAAACTGCGCGACGGTCTGGCACAGCTGGAACGCAATACCCGTGAATTGCAGGAAAATGTCATGCGGATTCGCATGCTGCCGATCAGTTTCGCGTTCCAGCGTTTCCCACGCCTGGTGCATGATCTCAGCGGCAAGCTGGGCAAGAACATCGAGTTGAAAATGTCCGGTGAGCAAACCGAACTGGACAAGACTGTGATGGAAAAAATCGGTGACCCGCTGGTACACCTGGTGCGTAACTCGCTGGATCATGGTATCGAAGCACCGGAACAACGCCTGGCGGCCGGTAAATCCGAAACCGGTGTTATCCATCTCAATGCCTTCCATGAAGGGGGCAATATCATTATCGAAATATCCGATGATGGTGCAGGCCTGAACAAGGCACGTATCCTCGAGAAAGCCAAACAAAATGGCCTGGTCGCTGAAACCGATCAACTTTCCGATGATGAAATCCATGATCTGATCTTCCAGCCGGGTTTCTCCACTGCGCAGGTGGTCAGTGATGTATCGGGTCGCGGCGTGGGTATGGACGTGGTCCGCAAGAATATTCGTTCCCTGGGCGGCACGGTCGAAGTATCTTCAGAAGAAGGCGTGGGTTCAACTTTCCGCATACGCTTGCCATTGACCCTGGCGATCCTCGATGGCCAGTCGATCCGGGTGGGTGAGGAAACCTATATCCTGCCACTGGTATCGATTATCGAATCCATCCAGGTTGATCCTTCACTGGTGCAGGGGGTTACCGGCCAGGCCGAAGTTTACCGCCTGCGTGATGAATATATTCCTATCGTCAGGCTGTATAACATTTTTGGTATTGAGCCTGACTCCGATGAACTGGCAAACGGTCTGCTGGTGATCGTTGAAGCCGATGGGCAAAAAATTGCCCTGTTTGTCGATGACCTGCTTGGCCAGCAGCAAGTGGTCATCAAGAGCCTGGAAACAAATTACAAGAAAGTCGATGGCATATCCGGTGCAACCATCCTCGGTGATGGCACAGTCGCATTAATACTGGATATCTCGGGACTGATTCACTTATCTAGAAAAACTCGAGTAAAAGCCGTACCGGGCCGTTCTTCCGGCGGTTCGAGTGAAGCAGCGTGAGGATAATTAAATGGACATAGCGCAATCAATGAATATCGAACATGACATCATGGGTGATGCCGATTCCGATGCCGAGCAATACCTGACGTTTGTACTTGCAGGTGAAGAGTACGGTGTTGATATTTTGCGGGTTCAGGAAATAAAAGGCTGGGATGCGGTTACCCAGATCCCCAACACCCCGCACTATATAAAAGGTGTCATCAACCTGCGCGGCACCATCGTACCCATTATCGATATGCGCCTGCGCTTTAACCTGGAAGAAATGGAATACGGCCCCACCACGGTGGTCATCGTACTCAGGGTGGAAGGTGAGGATAAATCACGCATTATGGGTATCGTGGTGGACGGTGTCTCTGATACTTACAACATTCCGGAAGATGCGGTGAAGCCGGCCCCGGATTTTGGTGCCGCGGTGGATACCGCTTTTGTACAGGGGCTGGCCACGGTCGAAGAAAAAATGGTCATCATTCTCAATATCGACAAGATGTTGAATTCCAACGAACTGGCAGGTCTTGATTCCGTACAGGGATAAAGTGAAGGAACCATGCGCGTGATTGCAGTGATTAACCAGAAAGGCGGTGTAGGCAAGACAACAACCACGTTGAATCTTGCGCATGCGCTCGCGCAAAAAGGTAACAAGGTGCTGGCGATCGATCTTGATCCCCAGGCACATCTTACCGCCGGGTTTGGCAAGTTGCGAAAGAATCAGCAAGGAATCGCGGACGTGATGCTGGATGAAGTGGATATCAAGCAGGTTACTATCCCGGTAAGGGATAACCTGGAACTGGTACCTGCCGGTACCCGCCTGGGTGAACTGGAGCACGTCAATAAAGGTGGCGCCAAACGTGGCTTCCTGTTGCGTGATGCGTTGAAAAACAAAACTCGCGGCAAGGACTTTATTTTGATCGACTGTCCACCTTCTTCGGGCATTCTCGGCATGAATGCCTTGCTGGCCGCTAAAGAAGTATTGATCCCGGTGTCCGGTGATTTCTTTGCCTTGCAGGGCTTGTCACGCCTGATGGGTATTTTTGAACACATTGAAGGTAGCCTGAAACGCAAGATTGATAAATGGGTGGTGTTAACCCGTTTTCATGAACGTCGCCGCCTGGCCAGGGAAGTAAAAGACAAGGTGTCGGCTTATTTCCCGCAGCGTGTGTTTAAAACCCATATTCGCGAGACGGTTGCATTAGCGGAGAGCCCGGGTTTTGGGCAGACCATTTTTGAATACCAGAAATCAGGCAATGGTGCTAAGGATTACATGGCACTGGCCGATGATGTAATGAACAACCGGGTTTTAAGTTAATGGTGAGCATGATGCAAAAAACATTCAGTAAATATGCAAAGTCAGCCAGGATGATAAAAACTGGCGTAAAAACTGCATTACCACGCTGTGATATGTCAATGTACCGTCGCCAACGCAGAGTACGACTGCTGCAAGAGACCTGCGCAGGTCTGGCATGGCTGGCTTAAAACAATAACGAGCTTGGTTTAGGAAAATGGCAACAAAAAAACAAAGTAAATTGGGTTTTGATCCGTTGGCCTGGATGAATGAAGACGATTCAGAGCAGGCAACGGTTACTGAAAAACCGGCGGCGAAGAAAAAGGCAAAAGCGTCCGGTAAATCAACGCGAGGGAAAAAGGCGATGAAAGCTTCCAAAGCAAAGGAACAGCATCCTTTAGGACTGGATGTCGAGGTTTTAGAAGACAGTTTTGAACTACTGGCACCACGTGCAGAAGAACTGGTGGCGCGTTTTTATGAAGAGTTATTCGAACGCTACCCTTCAGTAAAACCACTGTTCAAGAATACCACCACCAAGCAACAACAGAAGAAACTGGTCGCGGCGTTACAACTGGTTATCGAGAATTTACGTAACCCGGATGCGTTGGCTGCAGTCTTGAAAGAAATGGGTGCCCGCCACCAGGGTTATGGGGCTGAAGTGCCACACTACGGAGCCGTTGCTTCAACCCTGTTGGACGTGATGGAAGAATTTGCTGGCAAAGCCTGGACCAAGCAAGTCAACGCTGCCTGGAGTAATGCCTTAAACGTAATTGCAGATGCCATGCTCAGTGGATATACCGATTCGGAGGACGAAACAATGGCAACAAATGTATCAAAGATTTCTGATATGACAGCAGATGATGAACAGGAATTAACAATCATGCGTTCAGCATTTGAAAGCTCGACCACCAACATCATGATGTGTGATGCAGACCTGAACATCATCTATGCCAATCCTGCCGTGGTCAACATGCTCCGGGCAAGACAACAAGAACTCCGTTCAGTCTGGCCGGGTCTGGACGTGGACAACCTGATTGGCCAGAATATCGACCAGTTCCATAAAAACCCGGCACATCAACGTGCGCTGCTGGCAGATAGAACACGTCTGCCCGCCAAAGCTGAAATCATGGTCGGCGACCTGGAGTTTGAAGTCAATGCGACGTTCATATCCGGTCCCAATGGCGAGTACATGGGCAACATGGTGGAATGGAAAGACCTCACCGAGTCCAACAAGCAGAAACGTGAAGTGGCGCGCCTGCAATCCGCCGTTGATGGCTCAGCCTCCAACATCATGATGTGTGACGCGGACCTGAACATTACTTACGCCAACCCGTCAGTAGTTAACATGCTGGCCAAGCGGGAAATAGAATTGCGCCAGGTATGGCCGTCACTGGATACCAAGAATATGATTGGCCAGAATATCGACCAGTTCCATAAGAACCCGGCGCACCAACGCGCCTTGTTATCCGACAAGTCACGCCTGCCCGCCAAGGCTGAAATCAAGGTGGGCGACCTGGAGTTCGAGGTTAATGCCACCTACATCGAAGGCCCGAATGGTGAATACATGGGTAACATGGTGGAATGGAAAGATATCACCGAGCAGAAAGATGCGGAACGCCAGATTGAAAACCTGATCAACGCGGCCTCGCAAGGCCAGCTGGATCAGCGTATCAATTCAGAAAATTACGAAGGCTTTATGAAGGGCCTGGGTGAAGGTATTAACTCGCTGATGAATGCCGTGGTCGCACCTATCCAGGAAGGCAAGCGCGTGATGTCGGCGCTGGCTGAAGGTGACCTGACCCAGACAATGGATGGGGACTTCCAGGGTGAGTTTGCTGAACTGCGTGATGCGATCAATTCATCCATCAGTAACCTGCTGAACATGGTGAATGACATCATCAAGGCTTCAGGCAGCATTTCCTCCGGTGCCACCGAAATTGCACAGGGTAACCAGGACCTGAGTCAACGTACTGAAGAGCAGGCTTCTTCACTGGAAGAAACCGCTTCCAGCATGGAAGAGATGACCTCTACCGTGAAACAGAATGCAGACAATGCACGTCAGGCTAACCAGCTGGCTTCCGCTGCCAGTGAACAGGCAACCTCGGGTGGCGAAGTGGTGGGTAAAGCCATTTCTGCGATGGCTGAAATCAACAACAGCAGCAAGAAGATCGCCGACATCATCGGCGTGATTGATGAGATCGCTTTCCAGACCAACCTGCTGGCACTGAATGCCGCGGTCGAAGCGGCACGTGCCGGTGAACAGGGTCGAGGCTTTGCAGTGGTAGCCGGCGAGGTACGTAACCTGGCACAGCGTAGTGCCGGGGCAGCGAAAGAAATCAAGGCGCTGATCAATGACAGTGTTGAAAAAGTTGATGAAGGCTCCAAGCTGGTGGACGAATCCGGCAAGACGCTGGGCGAAATTGTTGAGGCAGTGAAGAAAGTGACCGATATCATTGCTGAAATCGCCGCGGCCAGCCAGGAACAGTCAACCGGCATCGAGGAAGTCAACAAGGCCGTGATGCAAATGGATGAGATGACACAGCAGAATGCCGCACTGGTTGAAGAAGCTGCGTCCGCCAGTGAGTCCATGGAAGATCAGGCCAAGAGCATGATGGACCTGATGACCTTCTTCAAGATTGGTGAAGAATCTTCTACAGGTTTTGCCAGGGCTCCTGAATCACGTTCACGCCCCAAACCTGCCGCTACAAGGGCAACACGTTCAGCACCTGCTGCACGTCGACCTTCACCGGCAGCCAGTGAAGATGATGAGTGGGAAGAGTTCTAGACCTTGGCCGCGGTAATCAATGGCTCAGGCAGGGAACGCGACTTTGAGCTGACGGAAAAACATTACAACTTCGTACGTAAACTGGTCGCAGAGCGCACAGGGATTGCGCTCTCCGATGCCAAGCGTGACATGATTTATGGTCGCCTGACACGGCGGTTGCGTGCCCTGGACCTGAGTAACTTCGATGACTACTGTGCCATCCTCAAAGATGGTAATGATGAGCAGGAGCTCATCGAGTTTACCAATGCCATTACCACCAACCTGACAGCCTTCTTTCGTGAGCAACATCATTTTGATTACCTGGGTAACACGGTGTTACCTGAACTGATGCGCACAAAACAAAACCGTTCGATTCGCATCTGGTCAGCGGGCTGCTCCTCGGGTGAAGAACCGTATTCGATTGCCATGGTGGTGAACGAAGTGGTTCCTGCGGACTGGGATGTGCGGATCCTGGCAACTGACCTGGATTCCAACATGGTTGAACGGGCCCGGGCCGGCATCTATCCACTGGAACGGGTGGAAGGCATCAGCAAGCAACGGCTAAGAAACTGGGTGCGCCGTGGCAAGGGTAGTAAGTCCAACATGGTGAAGATGTCGAGTGACCTGCAGGATATCATTCGCTTCAAGCAACTTAACCTGATGCATGACTGGCCGATGCGAGGCAAGTTCGACATTATTTTCTGCCGCAATGTGGTGATTTATTTCAGTAAGGATACCCAGAAGCAGTTATTTAATCGTTACGCCGATATCATGACGGATAACAGTCATTTGTTTATTGGCCATTCTGAATCATTATACAAGGTCAGTGACCGGTTCAAGCTGCTGGGTCAGACGATGTACAAAAAAGTGAAGTGAAGCTGATATGAGTATTTCCAGGCTGGCACCCGCTGATAACCGTATGCCACGCTGCCTGCGTGGCTTCTCCCATATCAACCGCTACTGGGACAAGTTACATAATACCTACGCTGCAAAAATTCTACCGGGCGAATACTATGTCACTCTCAGTGATGAAGCCGTGGTTACGGTTCTGGGCTCGTGTGTTTCAGCATGCATCCGCGATAAGGTTTTCGGAATTGGTGGCATGAACCACTTCATGTTGCCGGTCAGCAAGGATCAGTCCAGGCGCCTGGTCAAGTCTGCCGAATCAACTCGCTATGGTAACTATGCCATGGAACAGATGATCAATGATATTCTGAAAAATGGCGGCCGTCGTGAGAACCTGGAAGTTAAACTGTTCGGTGGTGCGCGGGTAATACAAAACATGAGCACCATGGATATCGGACGCAGAAATATTGAGTTTGTCAAAGACTATATCAACACGGAATCGATCGAACTGATTTCTGAAGACCTTGGCGATATTTTTCCACGAAAAGTCATGTATTTTCCCGCCAGCGGCAGGGTGCGCGTCAAACGTTTACGTTCCATGCATAACAACACTATCATTGAACGTGAAACCAGTTACATGCAAGACCTGGAAGAGAAACCTGTTGAAGGTGATATTGAATTATTCTGATTCAGTTACAGGTATAATCAGGCGATGAGCAAGACACGAGTATTAATCGTTGATGATTCAGCACTGGTGCGCCAGGTGCTGACGGAAATTATCAACCAGTCAGCCGATTTCGAAGTCGTCGGGACGGCACAGGATCCCTATATTGCGCGTGACAAAATAAAGAAGCTCAACCCCGATGTCTTGACCCTGGATGTTGAAATGCCACGCATGGACGGCCTGACTTTCCTGCGCAACCTGATGCGGCTCAGGCCGATGCCGGTGATCATGATTTCCACCCTCACCGAGCAAGGTGCGGACGTGACCCTGGATGCGCTGGAACTGGGTGCGGTTGATTTCGTGGCCAAACCCAAGCTGGACGTATCCGCCGGGCTCCAGGAATACAGGGATGAAATCATTGAAAAGTTAAGTATTGCATCCAGGGCGCATGTCAGGGCCTTGTCTGATACGCAACTGTTACGTAAAAACGACCAGGATGTGTCACCAAGATTAACGGCTGATGCGGTACTGGACAAAAAGCAGGCGCCAAAACGCTTCAAAACCACCGATAAAATCATCGCCATCGGTGCCTCAACCGGTGGCACCGAAGCCATCAAGGACGTGTTGATCAGGATGCCAGCCGATTCGCCGGGCATCGTGATTTCCCAGCATATACCGGAGGCCTTCAGCAAGCCTTTTGCCCAACGAATGAACAGGTGTTCAGCGATGACGGTTTATGAAGCCGAAGACGGCCAGCAAATTCTGCCTGGACACGTCTATATCGCACCAGGAAACCGTCACCTGATTGTTGAGCGCAGTGGTGCGCGTTACATTTGCAACCTGAACGATGGTCCCCCGGTAAACCGGCACAAGCCCAGCGTGGACGTGATGTTCCGTTCGGTGGCGCAGAATGTCGGTCCCAATGCCGTTGGCGTGATCCTGACCGGCATGGGAGCTGATGGAGCCAGTGGACTATTGGAAATGAAAAATAACGGTGCGCCCACCATTGCCCAGGATGAAAAATCCAGCGTGGTCTGGGGCATGCCGGGTGAAGCGGTTAAACTGGGTGCCGCGGATGAGCAGTGTGGTCTGCTAAAAGTGGCTGATCGCATCATGGAACTTGTGTCCACCTGATATTGCAAATACTATTAATACATTAGCCAACTGGATCAATATTCCACTATTTGTTATTTAGCATAAGATGTATTCACAAATAGACAATAATCAGCAAGCCGAGCAGATCATTAACAAGCATTCTGACCTGGTGCACCGTATAGCCTACCATTTATCGGCGCGGCTACCCGCCAGCGTGGTAATTGATGATCTCATCCAGGTCGGGATGATTGGCCTGCTGGATGCGTCGCAGAATTACGATCCGTCCCAGGGTGCGCAGTTTGAAACCTACGCCACGATTCGTGTGCGTGGCGCCATGCTCGACGAATTGCGCCGTAATGACTGGGCTCCCAAGTCGGTGCATCGCAAGGCGCGTGACCTGATGAACGCCATTCATAAGATCGAAGCCCGCAAAGGCTATGATGCTGAACCTATAGAAATTGCCAATGAACTGGGTATTTCACTCGACGAGTACCACGATACCTTGTTGGAAACCAATACCTGTCGTATTCTCAGTTTCGTGGATTTATCATCGGACGGTAATTTTGATGATGAAACCCTGGATTCAGGCTCCTCGACACCGCTACAACATATGCAAAAAGAGGAGTTCCAGCGTCACCTGGCCGAGGCCATCGACGAATTACCGGAACGCGAAAAACTGGTCATCAACCTTTACTATGATGAAGAATTCAACCTGCGGGAAATCGGTGAAATTCTCGGCGTCAGCGAGTCGCGCATCAGCCAGCTGATGGGGCAG
This sequence comes from Thioalkalispiraceae bacterium, assembly GCA_050116415.1. Lineage (GTDB taxonomy): Bacteria > Pseudomonadota > Gammaproteobacteria > UBA6429 > Thiohalophilaceae > JARRJY01. Next base: position 2,461 of record JASFOS010000059.1, on the reverse strand, counting down.
GCCCATCTGCGTATCCGTGGCATGCTGCTCGACGATTAGCCGGTTGGTACAGTAGTTTATTCTAATAAAGTGATGCTGCAGGCACCTGTAGCCTAACAATCAAGTCATTGAATTTGCCCGGCTTCGGGCTCACCATGTTGTAAAAACAAGCATCGGGATAATCTGTGAACCGCTCGAGGGTTTTATACTTATATATATCGGTAGTATGTCGATATAGTAGGTAGCCTTTCCCGTCACGGATACCCATGGAGGAGATTATGACGGCATCTGAATTATTCATGATTACATCCAGTCCGTTCCTATCCGGCCTGATCTGGTTTGTACTGGTTGTCACCGTATTGTTCGTGGCAAGAACACATGCACACATGGGCATAAAATCACTGTGTCGGGTTGTGCACAATGCCATGCGTATTACCGCGAATTCCGTGATGCATGCCGAGAAGACACTCATGCAACGCAACAGCGAAGTGCTGCTGGCGCAGGGCAGGGAAGCGGCAGAACGTATCGTGGAACGTGAGTTCGATCGCGTCGATGCCACGGTGCGCCGTGACCTGGCCGAGTACCCGGCATTGCATCGTCAACTGAGTGAAGAAATCACGCGTATTGACGAAGACTACAAGGAAAGCACCGAAGTACCACCCACGCCACCGGCCTGGGTGAAAGCCGTCGAAGCGGTCGCCAAGATCCCCAGTTCCAAGGGGGATCCCATGGTGGGCAACGTGCTGGAGGATATACACCAGTCACTGATCAAGGCCAACACCAAGGCGACCGAAGAATACCGTAAGTCCAGTCATGAACGTCACGAGTTACTCAAAGGCATGATGCCGCAGTGGCGTAAAGTCAAACAGATCCTTGACCGGGTGGATAAAAATATTAACAGCCTGCTAACGCGCAGTGTCACCATCGATCGTCACATGGACGAGTATGAAAGCATTGTCAAAGGGACTGACAGGGCCGAGCGCATGCTGTCATCATCTTCGTTAACCCAGTTCTTTATTTCCGGGCTGGTGCTGGCAATCGCCATTGGTGGCGCCATGATCAACTTCCACCTGATCGCGCGCCCCATGTCGGAAATGGTGGGGGGCACCAACCAGATCATGGGCTTCCAGATCAACAACATCGCGGCGATGGTGATTATCCTGATTGAAATGGCAATGGGCATTTTCCTGATGGAATCGTTACGCATCACGCGCCTGTTCCCGATCATTGGCGCCCTGAATGACAAGACCCGCATCCGCATGGTGTGGGCGTTTTTTGCCATGTTGTTTTTCCTGGCCTGTGTCGAAGCCGGCCTGGCGTTCATGCGTGAAATCCTCATGGAAGAAGATGCCGCAACCCGTGCCCTGTTGCGAGACGGTGAAGCCGCGGCCGTGGTGAGCGGTAGTTCCTACCTGTGGATTACCACCGCGGCACAAATGGGCATGGGCTTTATCCTGCCGTTTGCCCTGATGTTCGTCGCGATACCACTGGAATCGTTCGTGCATTCATTGCGTACCGTGCTGGGCGTGATGGGGGTTGCCGCGTTACGTGGCCTGGCCTGGTTCCTGCGTCTGCTCGGTAACGTGGCGAAATTTACCGGCCTGACCCTGGTGCACATTTATGACCTGATCATCTTTGCGCCGTTGTGGATTGAAAAGCAGGTTAAGGACAATAAACAAAATAAAACAGCCACGGACGAAGACTTTGAACCAGAGAAAACCGTCAACATCCGGGGAGTCGCACAATGAAAATAATACGGACGTTAACCATGATCATCAGCATGACGCTGCTGGTCAGCGCCTGCAGTGATTCGGTGCCCAATACCCGCGGTGTCTACATGCTGATGGATACCTCGGGTACCTACACCCAGGAACTCAAGCAGGCACAGCGCGTGATCAACTTTATTCTTTCCACGCTGAACCCGGGTGATACCTTTGCCGTGGCACGGGTCGATACCGGCAGTTTCAGTGAAAAAGATATTGTTGCCAAGGTCAGCTTTGAAGATCGCCCGAGCATGGCCAACCGCCAGAAACGTGATTTTCGTGACAAGATTGACAAGTTCGTCAACAGTGTCAAAGGCAGTCCCTATACCGATATCACCGGTGGCATGTTACAGGCAATCGAGTACCTCAACGAAGCCGGCGCCGGGCACAACACCATCCTGATCTTTTCCGACTTGAAAGAAGATCTGCGTGAAGGTTATGTGCGTGACATCCCGTTACAGCTGAACAACTATTCGGTGGTGGCGTTAAACGTGACCAAGCTACGCACGGATAACATTGACCCACGTGAATACCTGGACCGGCTGGCCGACTGGCAGCAGAAAGTCGAGTCAGGTGGCGGCCAGTGGCGTGTGATCAATGACCTGGAACGCCTGGAAGGCATCATCGCCAACTAAATGCTGTCAATAGCCAGCCTGGCAAAAAGGGGCGATTTCGCCCCTTTTTGCTGTTTGCCACAGGGATAAAAATCATTAGAATGA
>JASFOS010000058.1:0-12637 GCA_050116415.1 Thioalkalispiraceae bacterium | reverse complement strand
GGTATTACCCGTGGTTCCCAGGTACCAACCCGCTGGATGGACCAGGGTGCCAGTCAGGCCTTGCCTATCTTCAGGGTTAAAAACCGACTGATCTCCGGTCAGCTTGAAGTTATTCTCAAGAACCATGTCGCTGATAAAACAGACTGGCGCAAAATGTTAAAGGGTGAAGCCGAACCCAAGGATTTACCCAGCATCAGGGATGAACTTGTTGCCATTTCTGAAAAAGAAATTACCGCCCTCGACAAGAAATTGGGTGATGGTGGCCTTCACTTCCTCGACAACGAAAACGTAGTTAAAATAAAGTATCCAGTTGAAACCTATCCCGACAAGGTCAGCTCGTTGAACTTCGATAAAACCCCGGTGATCGAGGGCACCCTGAAAGGCATCAAGGGTCAGTACCTGATTCTTGATGGTGGGGTACTCAACATTCGCAAGTTTGGTGGCTACCACCTCAGCCTGGAATCTGCATAGTTTAAGCGGTTATGGCCCAGGTTGGTTAAATCTGCAGCCTGCGCCAGCGAGCACTTTTGTACCACCACCATGATGGCAACAGGCAAACTGCTACTACCTTCTATCCCTTGATCCAGTCCAGTTTAATTATTTTTTTCAACAACTGGTATATCACCAGTAAAAACAATAACGGAAATAAAATAGTTTGAAAGACAAACACCACGATCAGGTTAATTGCATACTTGGTCGCATCACTGGCCGCCTGTTTATATTGTTCAATTCGTGCATTGATATCCATGGCTGCTGCAGCCTGGCCATACATCTGTTTGGCCGACTCCCAGATACTGCCCTGCTTTTGTTCTGTTACCTTTTGCTCATCCAGCTTGTTAATGTTGCCAATTCTGACGGCAGCCTGATCAAGCTGCTGGGTGGCCTCGGTATATTGTGATGATAAAAATTGTACATAGACCAGTTCACTACCAATGGCAACCAGGGGCACCGAAAAACGCAAAAACACCAGCACCAGCGTTAGTTTCATCAACACAGGTCGCCAGTTAGCCTGTTGCAGCGGGGTATACCAGTAGCACAGCGCGGCGAACAACAAGAGCAGAACCACGCCATAAGAAAACCACGGCCAGACACTGATGGTTAACAGTATTTTCTGCACCCCAATCGACGCGGTGCTGGCCAGCATAATCCATGAAAACTGTTCGATTAAGTCATTGATGGGGTCGAGGATTTCACCGGGGGTAAAGTTCACGCCAATGCCTGCCGGCTGCAATGCCACCTCGGTACCCTGTGCCACCGAGATTACGCCGTTAAGGCCCTTGGCAATACCAAACGCGACCAGGGCTCGCTGAAAGGCGGCGTCAGTATACTCACCACCCCGCGCATCGAGCCCCCCACCCAGTACCAGTGCCGCCAATGCCAGGAACAACACCGGGAGCATCACCTTTTTGTAGCTGAATTGCGGAATTGCCATTTTAACCCTTATTTTTATCGGGATACGCACTGCCCGCCAATACCACACTGAAACTGTGCATATGGATAGAGCGACACAGTCATGATAAATAGCCGTAACTATATTAAAATACACGCTAATTTATCGTGTTACTATCCACTACCATAACTGATTGGCAGGCCAGGTTCTATTTAATGTACAGCAAGCAAACTTCAGCAATCGACAGTAACTCACTGTCTGCCGGGCTTGCCCTGCTCGATGACATTCCCCCCCTGGACAATGCTGTGCAACGCCTGATTCAGGCATTATCAGATGAAAATATCAGTGAAAAGCAGCTCGCCAGTATTATTGATCAATGTCCTTCGCTATCCGGAAAAATTGTCGGGCTTGCCAACAGCGCCTATTTTCGTCGCAGTACCCCGATTCAAAACCTGCAGGATGCGATCCGCCTGATTGGCCTTCGCACGGTAAAAAGTTTTGCTATCGCCTCAGCCCTGCAGGATCCTTTCTCCAACAGCCAGTGCCCGTCATTCAGACCCGGGCATTACTGGCTGCATGATGTGCTTACCGCCCATGCGGCACGCGAATTGAGCAAAAAATTACCTTCACAGCATGCGATCCATCCGGAGCAGGCTTACCTGGCGGGATTACTGCATAACATTGGTCTGTTGGCGCTGGCCCACCTGTTTCCCGATAACCTGAACAGCATTCTTGATGAAGGTACAGCTAACTCGGAGATCCTGGCACAAAAAACGCGCCACACTTTTGGGGCCGATTACCTGACGGTAGGTGCAGCACTGCTAAAATACTGGCATCTACCGGAATCTTTTGTTGCGATGGCAAAAAACTATGCCAACCCTGACTACCAGGGTAATGACTGGCCTTTATGCCGCCTTATTAACGTGGCTCGTGAGTGGGCCAGTCATATTGTGCACCAGGAAACATCGGCTCCGTTTAATGGGCACGCCCTGGCGCAATTGGGCATTAGCACCAATCATGCTGAAGCAACAAGAATCAAGTGCCTCGAGCAACTGGAAGTTTATACCGAGCTATGTGAAATTATCAGTGGTAGCAAAGCCGAGTTTTATAACCGGGATACGGTTAATAACGCTGCGATTGAATTAAAAGCCCGCCTTAACGATTCCATTGATTCACTGTCCTCGATTCGCGCCCTGACCGAACTCAATATTCGTAACAAGTCCGAACAGCAATTGCTGAATGATGCGCTTGAAATATTAATGGAACATCAGGATATGCAACGTTGCTCGATTTTCCTTAACAAGGAAAGCACGCTGGTCAACGTGTCAGGTTTAAGCTGGGATGAGCACTTCACGAAAAATGACCAGCCATCATCGAACACCACGTATACATTTAGCCTGGGTGAAGGCATCATCGGTATGGTCGCTGAAACCGGGAAAATGAAGCATACTCCTGATACTTCCATCGAACCGTTATTCAAGCAGATCACCACTGAAAACAGTTACGTACCCAGCTCGCTGATCTGTGTTCCCATTTGCTTCCAGGATACCTCGCTGGGCGTGTTAAATATTTCACACAGCAAACCTCATATCTTCAATGAGTGGCATGAGCGTTTCCTGCTTGTCTATGCCAACATGCTGGGCCAGTTGCTTGCCTATAGCCGTACAATCCGTGATATGGATGCCACGATTAATCAACGCACCAAGGAACTTCAGTTTGCGCTGGCCCGTGCAGAAAGCTTAAGTACCCATGATGAACTAACGGGCATTCATAACCGGCGTTATTTCATCAGCCATTTTGACAAGATGATCGAACAAAGTGATCGTTATGGAAACAAGATCGCCGTCATAATGGTTGACGTTGATAATTTCAAAACCATCAATGACACCTATGGTCACCTGGAAGGGGATCGCACCCTGGTCAAGGTCGCGCACGCTATCGCCCAGTGCGCCAGGGAGGCTGATATTATTGCCCGGCTTGGTGGTGAAGAATTCATTATCGCCTTACAACATACTGACTGTGAGAAATCACAGATTGTCGCTAACCGCATATTGAAAACCATCAGTGAACTGGAATGTGGTGAAAAAGAGAAATACTCGATTACCGCCAGCATTGGACTCAGCTGCTTTAATGCATCCAGCCAGGTTATAAAAAAATCCTCTGAGCAGTGGATCCAGGAAGCCGATAAGGCACTCTACCAGGCCAAGCATTCCGGCAAGAACTGCACCGCCATCTATACCGCAACAGAACACTGAGCAGGCACTGCCAGCAGCAATAACAAGGCAATTATCAGCCAGCGCTATTTCAGTCTGTTATGTTTTTTTGCTTTGGCGCGGGGATGTGCCTGGTCATAGACCTTTGCCAGGTGTTGAAAATCCAGGTGGGTGTAGATCTGCGTGGTGGAAATATCCGCGTGCCCCAGCAATTCCTGCACCGCGCGCAGATCACTGGACGATTCCAGCATGTGGCTGGCAAACGAGTGGCGTAACATGTGCGGGTGAACATGCGTATCCAGACCCTGCTTACCCACCCAGTAGCGCAGACGCTGCTGCACGCTACGCGTAGACAGGCGGCTGCCGCGCTGGCTGACAAACAGTGCCGTCTCTCCCGGGGCAGCCAGCTGCTCGCGAATCACCAGCCATTTTTCAAGGGCCTCGGCCGCCTTGCGGCCGACCGGTAGCTGGCGCTGCTTGTTACCCTTGCCCAGCACCCTGACTTCGCTCTCCCCCAATAAGCTGTCCAGGTTGAGTCCGGTCAGCTCGGATAAACGCAGGCCCGAGGAATAAAACAGTTCGAGAATCGCCCGATCACGAATCGCCAGTTGATCCTCTGCTTCGATAGTCAGTAACTGCCCGACTCGATCCACATCCAGGGTCTGGGGTAGCTTGCGTGCCACCCTGGGCGCCTTGACACTCTTGGCCGGGTTAAAACCCAGTAGCGCTTCCTGCACTAGGTAATCGAAAAAGGTCCGGATCGCGGAAAGTGAGCGTTGCAGGCTCTTGGCTGCAATGCCCTGCCGGTGGCGCTGGCTGACATGCAGGCGAATGTGTTGCTCGTTCAGATCGGCCCAGCGTTCGATGTGCTGTTGCTGGCAAAAGCTGAGTAGCTGGTTCAGATCGCGCTGGTAGTTTGACAGGGTATGCGGAGAAAGCTGGCGCTCATGGCGCAGCTTATTATAGAAAGCATCCAGTAACGCGCGTTGCCTGACGTCCATGCTAGTCCTTGAGATGCTGGTTAATCACCCGCGTTAATACTTTGGCCAGGTGCGAGAGAAACAGGGTGTCCATATCGGCACTGAAACGGGCGCCATCACTACTGCCAATAGCCAGCAAGCCAATCGATTGCTTGCTGTCTTCCTTGTACACCAGTGGCAACAGCGCCACCGACTGGATTTTTTCAGCTGCATCTTGAAACAGGGCCTGCATCTGCTCGGGTTTCAGGTGACCACACAACGGTTTACGTTTCCCGGTGACCTGCTCAAAGGCAGCCAGTTGTTCGGCACTCCAGCTGGCCTTGTCCGGTTGCACACTACTATTGAGCAAACGAATGATCACTTCATCCGCGCTGAAATCACTACGCAGACGATGTTCCACCAGGTTGAGTAACTGGTCCAATGACTGGGTATCCATGATATCCAGGATCAACTGGTTGAGCCGGGTGATCAATTGTTCATTCTGCTGGGCATTGGCTATCAAAAACTGCAGTTTCTTTTTATGCTCGTCCTTTTGCTCGCGTAAAATTGATACCTGCCGTTCAATCAGAGAAACCGCTTTGCCACTCTCATGTGGCAACACCATATCAGCCAGCAAATCCCGGTGCCGTTCAAAGAAACCCGGGTGATTACGTAAATAACGGACTGTATTTTTTTCCTGTTCCTGATCGAAATTTTTTGAATTATCCTGCTGCAGGGTCATAACTGGATCTCACCTTCAAATACTCGTGTTGCCGGACCGGTCATCATCACCGTTCCCCCTTCACCGACCCATTGTACTTGCAGTTCTCCGCCGGGCAGGCTCACTATGACTTTATCATCTAATAATCCCTGTTGACGACCCACCACCACCGCCGCACAGGCGCCGGTACCACAGGCCAGGGTTTCGCCGGCACCGCGCTCGTAGACCCGCAGGCGAATATGCGAAGTGTCCATCACCTGCATGAAGCCGGCATTGACCCGGTTAGGGAACGCCGGGTGGGATTCAATCAGCGGGCCGAATTGGTGCACCGGCGCGGTATCAACGTTATCGACCTGCACCACCGCGTGCGGGTTACCCATCGACACCACGCCCACGTTGATAGTTTCGCCGTTAATCGATAGCGGGTAACGTCCGGCCTGGTCTGCCGGCAGTTGCGGTTCGAATGGTAATGCAGCCGGTTCGAAGCGCGGTATTCCCATGTCCACCGTCACCTGGCCATCGGCCTGAACCTGCAACTCGATGATCCCGGAACGGGTTTCAACGCGAATCCGCGCTTTGTCGGTGAGCCCCTTGTCGCGCACGAATACCGCGAAACAGCGCGCACCGTTACCGCACTGCTCAACTTCAGAGCCATCGGCATTATAAATACGATAAGTGAAATCGACGCTTTTGCGGCGCGGTGCTTCCACTACCAGCACCTGGTCACAACCCACGCCAAAGCGCCGATCGGCCAGCGTGCGGATTTGCTCATCGACCAGTGACACGCGCTGGTTGATGGCATCGATGACGACAAAGTCATTGCCCAGGCCATGCATCTTGGTAAATTTCAGGTTCATTTGTTGTTGTGCCTAAATGTATCCGTGTTTGCGTACACACAGTAACTGACGAAGGCTTTTACTATCACGGTGACAACTCATAGTAGCACCAATTTACTGGGAATTGCCTCGATATTTATTTAATAGCATACCTGACCAGCACGCTTGCGGTTACTGATATTTCACCGGGCTCGAAGGTACCCTGCACCGAGGACACACCGCCTGCTTTTTCCTTAAAGCGGAATGTTTCAAGCCTGACCGGGCCGCCAGCTTCTTTCACGTTGACGACCTTGCCAAGTCTGAGCGCCGAACTTTTAGCCAGAATTTCAGCTTTTTGCCTGGCGGTTTCCATGGCCGAGGCCAGCGCACTACGCTCCAGTTGTTGCCGATTGTTTATGTCCAGCGTAATGCTTCCAATCGTAGTGATACCGGATTTTATCGCGCCGTTGACCAGCTCGGGATATTTTTCTAGCCGCTGTAGCGTAACTTTTACATGCCTGGAAACCTCGTAACCGATAAATGCCTTGGTCTGATAATTATACTGGGGACGTATCGAGACTTCTGAAGAAGAGATATGTTTGCTTGCTATACCCAGCTGTTTACATAACACGACCAGATCAGCGGTTTTCCTGTCAATATCCTGCTTCAGTGCAGTGAGCACCTTACCTCGCTCATTGATAGAGAAAGAAAAGCGGGCCAGGTCTGGTACGACACTGACTTGAGCCACCCCTGTGACCTCAATCCCAGCCTCGCTGGCGTCGTCGGCATCACTGCATGACACCAGCAACAAAATACTTGCCACCAGTAACCCCGGTATTGTCCAGTTATTGTTAGTCAGGCTCATCACTCCTCCGCTTGCAAGCTAGTCATCCCTGAGCAAGGACATATAATCACGATAGGTGCACCTGTTCATTATAACGGTAATTCCAGCTGCCTGCGCCCGCAGCGCCTCGGCCTCATTGATCACACCATCCTGCAACCACAATACCGGAATTTTGCGCTCGATACACACATCCACGATGGGACTGATTTTGTCCGGGGCGCGGAACACGTCCACCATGTCGATCGGATCCGGTACCTCGCCGAGATCCGCATAAGCCTTCTCACCCAGCACCTCGTCGACCGCAGGGCGGACCGGGATAATATGGTACCCAAAGGATTGCAGCGCACTGGCGACCTGGTGGCTGGGACGCCTGGGTTTGGGCGATAAGCCCACCACCACGATATGTTTTACGTTTTGCAGAATAATCTTAATGTCATCAAGCGACGGGTTAAAAAACATATTGAATTTCCGGTTTTTCTGTAGTCATCACCTTAACTGAAACAGAGTGGAAAAAATATAATTCTTCGCGATAATCCAACTGGACAATACACTATAACGTTAGGCTACAATAAGTATTATGACTAATAATAAAGAGTCCTATTTATCCAACTTTTTCAAACTCGAGTCCGCTGGTGGCATCATGTTGATACTGTCCGCCATCCTGGCCTTGATCTTTGCTAACACGCCACTGCAAATCTATTATAATCTACTGCTGGATACACCCGTTGAAATACGCGTTGGCCCACTGGAAGTAGCCAAACCTCTACTGCTGTGGATTAACGATGGCTTGATGGCGGTGTTCTTTTTCATGGTTGGCCTGGAACTGAAACGAGAGCTTCTGGAAGGCGAACTGTCGGATAAAAAGAATATTGTTCTTCCTGCGGCAGGCGCCATAGGCGGCATGCTGGTACCTGCGCTCATCTACCTGTATTTCAATGCCGGCGACCCTATGGCCATGGATGGCTGGGCCATACCTGCCGCCACTGATATCGCGTTTGCACTGGGCGTATTGACTTTGCTCGGTTCACGGGTACCGGTCAGCATCAAGGTGTTCCTTACCTCGTTAGCAATTTTCGATGACATCGGCGCTATCATTATTATCGCGATTTTCTATACGGCCAATATCTCGTTTACTTCACTGGTAACCGTAGCCTGTTGTATTCCACTGCTTGCCTGGTTAAACCGGCGCAACCCTGAAACCACCAGTATCTATATCGTGGTGGGCGTGGTGATGTGGGTGGCAATGTTGAAGTCCGGTGTACATGCTACTTTAACCGGTGTCATCCTGGCGATGTTCATTCCCATGAAATCCAAGACCAATAAGCGTTATTCACCATTAAAAAGCATGGAACGCGATCTACATTCAGTAGTGGCCTTTTTTGTTTTACCGGTTTTTGCCTTTGCCAATGCAGGTATCAACATCACCGGAATAAGTACTGAACAACTTTTTCATAGCGTCCCACTGGGCATTGCACTCGGCTTATTTCTCGGCAAACAAGTTGGCGTGCTGGGATTCTGCTGGCTGGCTATCAAGTTGAACTTGACCCGTCTGCCTGGTGATATTTCCTGGCTCTCATTGTATGGTACCGCCGCCCTGTGTGGTATTGGCTTTACCATGAGTTTGTTTATTGGCTCACTGGCATTCCAGGAAACCGGGGTCAACCGGTTCTTTGATGAGCGACTGGGTATTATCCTGGGTTCAGTGGCATCGGGAATAGCCGGTTATTTCGTCCTGCGCTACAGTTTACCCGCTGGCAAGTCGCCAACAGGTAATACCTCGCGGTAAAGCCTGATAGCAAGCCTGACTCGTACTCCGCTCTTCGAGCTACCGGTACACCTCCAGCCTCAATTGCAATTAGGTACTATTCGACTACCTTTAGCTTAGTATTCAGTCACTTTGTAACGGGCGATAATAATGACAATCCATATTACTTTAATCCAGGGACATCCTGATCCAACCACCAATCACTTTGGCCATGCGCTTGCCAATGCTTACCAGCAAGCCGCACTGGAAGCGGGCCACCAGGTAAAAGTAATTAACATCGCGGAGCTCGACTTTCCACTGTTACGAAGTCAGCAAGACTGGCTGGATGGCGAGTTACCCGTGGCTCTGCAGCCAGCCCAGCAAGCAATAGGCTGGGCCGACCATCTCCTGATTTTTTACCCGCTCTGGCTAGGCGCTCCACCTGCGATACTCAAAGCGTTTTTCGAGCAAGTGCTACGACCTGGCTTTGCCATTGAGTTAAAAAATAATGGCAAGGGCTGGCACAAGCGCCTGACCGGCAAGTCAGCGCGCATCGTGGTCACCATGGGTATGCCGGCATGGTTTTATCGTTGCTACTTTCGCGCCCATAGCCTGAAAAACCTGGAACGCAATATCCTGGGCCTGTGCGGCATTGCGCCCATCAAATCAAACCTGTTTGGCTTGATCGAAAATCGCAGTGAGAAGCAGCGTAACAAGTGGTTGAATCAAATGCGCGCCCTGGGCCGTTCAGCCGCATAACTCGCTAGACACTGACAGGCCACGGGACTTTCTTTCAATAAACCACCAATATCACTGTCACCCTAACAGGACTTGTCCAAACCTTATCAAGGCCGCCCTGGTAGGCCATCCAACAACCTACGTGATATGGCTATCGCGGCACGATATGCTGGCGAGCAACCGGTGTTCCCGATGCCGTGCACTGAATCTTGAAACAGCGGATAACCTGGTCGAGCGCATCCGCACTGGTATCGATCAGTGACACGTTGAGTCTATTACTCTCACCGATAGTATTGGTATTGCTGCAAGCAACCACGATAAACCAAAAGCGACTTCAGTTTTTTTAGTCAACCTTTGTTAACAACTGCACTGCCGCAGTTTACTGCCCAGTAATGCACCGTATCGGGACATTAAACTGTCAGCTTGAACCAGACTTGCGCATGGCGTGTCGCCAGCAATCAACCATCATGAAAAAGGCACATAAACCTGTTGACCTTTAATACCCATAACACCAAGATAAGCTTAGCTATGAGCCAACAAACAGGAAACCTGTATATTGCCCTGCTCAGTATTCACGGACTGATTCGTGGCAATAACCTTGAACTGGGCCGAGACGCGGATACCGGTGGCCAGACCCTGTATGTACTCGAACTTGCCCAGGCCCTGGCCAAACAGCCCGGTGTCGCTCGGGTCGATTTAATTACCCGTCGCGTTGCCGATAATACCGTATCTAAAGACTATAGCGTTCCGGTTGAACCCCTGTCAGGCACTTTGCGTATCGTTCGAATCGATGCCGGACCTGATGAGTACATTGCCAAGGAACTGCTCTGGGATCACCTGGACGCTTTTGCTGATAACCTCGCGGCTTATTTTCGTCGGCAACCAGCCTTACCGGATATAATTCATAGCCATTATGCCGATGCGGGTTTTGTCGGTGCACACCTGGCCAATTTTCTTGGTATCCCGTTAATTCATACCGGGCATTCCCTGGGTCGAGTAAAACGTGGACGCCTGTTGGCCAGTGGCCTTACCGCGCAACAGATCGAGGCTCGTTACCATATGGCGCGGCGCATTGAGGCGGAAGAACTGACCCTGGCAACTGCCGAGCGCGTAATCACCAGTACTCACCAGGAAATCGAGGAACAGTACGAGTTATATGATCATTATCAGCCGGAACAAATGCGCGTGGTACCCCCCGGAACCAACCTGCAACAGTTTATGCCCCCGGCTGGTGGTGAACTTGAAACCCCACTCTATCAACAACTCACCCGGCATTTAAAACAGCCTGACAAACCGATCATCCTGGCACTGTCACGCCCTGATAAACGTAAAAATATCAGCGTGCTGGTTGAAGCCTACGGCCAGTCCACTGAATTACAGGATATGGCGAACCTGCTGATTATTGCCGGCAACCGTGACGATATTGATGATCTTGAGGATGGTGCACAGGAAGTGTTTCACGAATTATTGATCACCATCGATCGTTATGATCTTTACGGCAAAGTGGCGATTCCCAAGCACCACCAGCGTGACCAGGTCCCGCTCATCTATCGTATTGCTGCCGCCTCGGGTGGCATATTCGTCAACCCGGCGCTGACAGAACCTTTCGGCCTGACCTTGATTGAAGCCGCCGCTTCAGGTTTACCCATCGTGGCAACGGAAGACGGAGGACCACGCGATATCATCGGAAACTGCAAGAACGGTTACCTGATCGATCCACTGGAGGCCAACACCATTACCGAGGCATTATTAAAACTGCTGAAAGATAACAAGCGGCGCAAACTGTTTATCGACAATGGTTTGAAAGGTGTCCGTGCACACTACTCATGGGATGCGCATGCCCGGCGTTACCTGCAATTGATACAACCCATCGTCGAACATTCTGAACGCCTGGTACGCAAACCTGTTGAACGGCGTGCCGGCATCTACCGTAATCGCGCCATTGTCAGCGACCTGGATCTTAACCTGGTCGGTGATTATGACTCCTTGCAGCAGTTACTGGAAATATTGCGCGAATACCGTAAAAGCACCCTGTTCGTGATAGCTACCGGTCGCAGACTGGATACCGCCTTAAAGCTGATGAAAAAACATGATATCCCGGAACCGGATATCCTGATTACCAGCAGTGGCACGGAAATCAATTACGCACCCAAGCTGACCGCGGATACTGCCTGGGCGCGACATATCGATCACCTGTGGGCGCCTCACAAAATTCGCGAGCTTCTCGATGACTACCCTGGCCTGAAAAAACAGCCGAAGTCAGAACACAGTCGCTACAAGATCAGCTATTACATCGATCCCGATATTGCCGATATAGAGGAAATCAAGACCCTGTTACACCAGGATGAAATGTCGGTGCACGTACAAATGGCGTTTGGCCAGTACCTGGATATTTTGCCGTTACGCGCCTCAAAAGGCATGGCGTTACGTTACGTAGCAGATCGCTGGCAAATTCCGTTGCAATGCATTTTCGTTGCCGGCGGTTCCGGTGCTGATGAAGACATGATGCGTGGCAACACCCTGGCAGCGGTGGTGGCCAACCGTCATCATGAAGAGTTGTCAAAGCTGGTTGATACCGAGCACATCTATTTTGCACGTCAGCCCTATGCCAGGGGAATTATCGAGGCGCTTGATTACTACAACTTCTTTAATCAATGCAAGGACCCCAGGGAAATCGAAACCTGTCATGACACCGCGTAAATTGCTGTTATGTACCGATATGGACCGAACCGTGATACCTAATGGCAAGCAGGCTGAACAGCCCGATGCGCGTCAGCACTTTCATGATTTTTGCCAATACCCCGAAGTTAAACTGGTCTATGTCACTGGCCGTCACCAGGCACTGGTACAACAGGCCATCGCAGATTACCAGTTGCCTGAACCGGATTACCTGATCACCGATGTCGGCACCAGGATCTACCAGGCTAATGGTGAACAATGGCAGCCATTCGCAAGCTGGGAAAAAGAAATCGACACGGACTGGCATGGCAAAAGCCATGCCGATATCAAGGCCATGCTCAGTAGCTTTACTGAATTGCACTTGCAAGAGGCCAGCAAGCAGAACACCCACAAGCTGAGCTATTACCTGCCACTGGATATTGATATCGAAACCCTGCTGGCCAATATCCAGTCCCGGCTTGATCAGCATAACGTCAACACCAGCCTGGTATGGAGTATCGACGAACTCAACCAGGTTGGTTTACTGGATGTGTT
>JASFOS010000057.1:0-12791 GCA_050116415.1 Thioalkalispiraceae bacterium | reverse complement strand
AGTTGCTGTATACCGCCAACGGTGATCTGCCGGAAGGCACCGAGCGTCCGGCGCTGAAACAAATCCTGATCAACAAGTGCCCGGCGATCGCGCCGACCTCGACCCTGACCGGTGAGGCGGCCAAACGCCTTAACATTGACCTGATGAAGTGCAAGCAGCACCGCCAGGCGGTGCTCGCCTCGCGCAGGGCCATCCAGCAGAAGCTCGACAAGATCTTTGCGCCGCGCGAGTTTGAACCGCAAACCGATCCTGACCTGATGATCTACGGTGGCGGTTTCTTTTCCGAACAGGATAAACGCCAGATGGCCTCCATCCACGACACCGCACCCGATGAACTGGGCCGCCAGACCTGGAGCTTTGAAGACAAACGCCTGCCGGAAATGCTGTTTCGCTACCGGGCGCGCAATTACCCGGAAACCCTCGACGATGAAGAACAGGCACAGTGGCTGGAGCATTGTCGTGACCGATTAATCAACGGTGATTCGGGCCATTTGAGTTTCGAAGGCTTTCACGCCGAGCTGCAAGAACTGCGCAACGATGAAGAGCTGGATGACGGCAAGCAACAGATTCTCACTGACGTGGAAGACTTTGGCCGTGAACTGGAGAGCTATCTCAGCGCGGACGCATGAACATACCAGCACAATAAAAACTAAAGGAGCGTGCAGCCATGAAGCAGGAAGCGATTTTTATTCCGTTTTTCGGGTTGATGTTATTAACCATCCTGGTCTGGATATACATGTACTACTTGCGCCTGTCTTTCTTTATGCGCGAAAAAATTGACCCGCAGTCGGTTGCCACCACGCATGAAATGCTCAACCTTGTTCCGGCCAGGGTGAACCAGCCTTCGGAGAACCTGGCTAACCTGTTCGAGTTGCCGGTGCTGTTTTATGCCACGTGTCTTTATCTTTACCTTACCCAGCAGGTGGATAACCTCTACCTGGTACTTGCATCCTGCTTCCTGGTTTTCCGTATCATCCATAGCATCATTCATTGCAGCTACAACCAGGTTATGCACCGGTTTTATGCCTACCTGCTCGCCTCGCTAATGCTCGGGGTGATTGTCATTCGGGCTTTTATCGCTAGTATGTTGGCCTGGTGATATATCCGGCTCGATAAGCCGCCTTTCCAGTTGTGGCTTAAGCTGGCTGTTGCGCTGGTTTTCTACGGGTAGCCAGTTTCAAACTGGCGTGGATTTTTTTTGGTTTTATGAAAGCCGTCACAGCTTAGCACATTACCCGCTTCAAACCCGTGTTTACGCCCGGCCACGCTGGAACTTTGAGCATATGCATCCGTCAAAATACCCGCAACTGATTAACGTGACCTTGTTGCGTAATCCGGGTAACGCCGACGTTATTCGCTTATAAAATACAACAATGATTCCAGGGAGCAAAACCAACCATGTCTGATACCTGTACACAGAACATTCCCGACCATTCAGCACAGGCCGAAAGCATCAAGTACGTGATGGCAAAAACCTTTTATTATCTTTTTTTATCACTTTCGATAACCCTGGCCGGGCTCGCGGTGTATGACTTTGCCCTGTCCTTCAGCACCGATGAATCACTGGCCAACGGTTTGATTAAAACCATCAACATGGCGGTGGTATCGCTCGCGATTTTTGAACTTGGCATCGGGATTGGCAAGGAATACACCAGCGAGGAACATGAACAAGGCAATATTTACAGTACCGTGCGCCGCTCGATTACCCGTTTCGTGGCCGTGGTCTGTACCGCACTGGTCCTCGAGGGACTGATCATGGTGATTAAATACAGCCAGCTGGAACTGGCGGGTAATCTTTCCTACCCGGTGGCGATCATCGCCTCGGCCTCGTTGCTGCTGTTGAGCCTGGGTGGTTTTTTGAAATTAACCCAGGACAGTTAAGGTAAACCAACACAAGCGGTTATTCAGTAAACTCCAGGCCAATACCTTCACTGGTGACGCGCACCACCCTGGCGGTAATGATCGGCGCATCGTCGATCATGCCCTGGAGCTGCACCTTGACCAGGCTGCCTAGCTCGGGCTGTTCCATGCCTTCGGTTAACACGAAGAGACCGCCATTGGACATGTCCTCCATGGTGAGCTTGATTTCTTCCCTGCCATCCAGGAACAGTTTTACCCTGGCCTTGAGCGCGGTACGCATGTGTTTACGTTTATCTGCCATGATCTTGAGTCCATTATTATTAGTTATTGTTCATCAGGCGTCGGTTTTTACTGTTTGCTACTTCATGGCGACGCGATCCATTCGATCTGCCATTGCTGGTTGTGCTTGCCCAGGCAGATGACGCTACCGGGCGCAAAGTTCATGCCCTGTGGCTCACCGGTCAGCGCCTGCAGCAGGTTAGGAACAAACGGGAGATGGCTGGTAAGCAGCGTGTCCTGCTGCCAGCTTTCGAGCTCGGGTAACAGCAGGCACGGATCATCATTGGGCTTCAGGCCGCTACGCACTCGCGGGCTGATACCGCTTGCCAGGATACTGGCCATGATTTCCGCGGTCTGCCGGGCGCGTTTTTTATCACTATGGATCACCTGTTCAAACCGGACGCCCTGCTTTGCCAGCCGCCTCGCCAGTTGCTCGATTTCGGCCTTGCCCTGCCCGGTCAGGCCTTGCTCCGGGTCAACCTCCGGGCTGGCCGCCTGGCCATGGCGCATCAGGTAGAGTTTCATCACCGTACGTTCCCATAATTCCAATTATATAAATAATATTAAATATTGTGTGGCTATAGTCAATCACTTCGCTGCGTACCAGGCCTTATTCGTAGAATTTTCCCATACCGCAGGACAAGCACCTGCAAATACGGTGTTTACCCCATACAGCCAGCAATTTCATTACGATATTTTTTGTACATGGAGGTGAACGGATCCCATGTCTAAACACAAGTATTATGACTTCACTAACAATCGACCTATTAACCTGAACTCTGATGGTTGTGCGCTTGCCGAGTGGCGCCAACGACCAAAGGGCTGTCACTTTGCAAAACACCCGCGTGGTTTCAAAGTTTTCCTGCCACCTGACAAGATCGAAGCCTGTGATGAGTACGCCGAATCTGATCCCTACACGGTTGAGCAGAACCTGGACGGCTCGTTCCATTCTCGAAGAGTTGAGCTTACCGTTGATCTGATTCGCGATGCGGTCGGTTCACTGCAGGATACCCCCAGGATACTTGATCTGGGCTGCGGCCAGGGCCACATTACGGAAAAAATACGCCAATCCCTTGACCGTGCCGAAATTACCGGCCTGGATTACTCCGTCTCCGCTATAGAATATGCGCATGAACATTTTCCCGAGATAGATTTTGCGGTCGGCGACGCCTACAACAACCCGTATTCCCCGGGATATTTCGATGTCGTTATATGTAATAACCTGTGGGAGCACGTGCCCGATCCGCTTCACTTGTTAAGCCGTATAAAACGCACGATAAAACCGGGTGGATACCTGATCATTTCCACGCCAAGCCGTTACCGTATTGGCAATCTTATCCGGGTGCTCAGGGGTAAACCTGTTACGTTCATGTCGAAGCATCATGTTACCGAGTACACAGTTGGGCAAGTCAAGGAACAGCTTGGCTACGGGGGCTTTGAAGTCAAAGAGGTCAAGACCAAACCCATACCTGCGTGGAGTATAAAAATGAGTATTGCACGCTCAATATTCTCCAGGTTGATATCGATGCTTGACTCGCACCATCAACTCGAATCCACCGTTTTTTATCTTGCTAAAGAAGTCGCTACTGATCGGCCTCAAGATATCACCTGACCAGGAATATCAGCACTGATTCGATAGCGACGTTAACGAACACCTGATAAATAAGCAAATCAGCCGGGGCAGTTAAAAATGCCCCTGCTTTTCATGCTCAGCAAAAAAACGAGCGAAAAACCACCTTTAAACTTTCCTGGTAGTTAAAGTAGCTATTAAACTATTGTATATAGTGAAATATGAACATGACTAACGATGCTGAAAATTTCACAAAACGTGTCGATACCCGATGATGAGATCACGCTGTCCGCGATCCGCGCCCAGGGTGCCGGTGGGCAAAACGTCAACAAGGTCGCCAGCGCCATCCATTTACAGTTCGATATCGCCGCCTCCTCCCTGCCGGCGTTTTACAAGCAGCGCCTGTTGAAGCTCAAGGACAGGCGTATCAGCAAGGACGGCATCATCGTCATCAAGGCACAGCGCTTTCGCACCCAGCAGCAAAACCGTGACGATGCGCTGGCGCGCTTACAGGAACTGGTAAAAAGCGTGGCGCAGACGCAGAAAAAAAGAAAACCCACCCGGCCGACCAACAGCTCACAGCAAAAGCGCATGGACAATAAAACCCGGCGCGGTAAACTCAAGGCGCTGCGCGGCAAGGTGTCGGAACATTGAAGCGCGCAGCGTGGTTTTGAAAACAACTTAACCGCTCAGGCCACGAACAGGTAGTGTTCGCCTTCCGCCAGGCCCCTGGCATCTAAATATTCGCGGATCTTGTTGCGCGCCCCGCGCGAACCGACCGCACCGATGATCACTTCATCATCCAGCTCGTCGATGACAGTCATGTCCCATACCGGCCGATCCCGTTTCACGCCGCCGATACGCCTGGGATCGATTTCGATAAAACCTTTCACCGACATGCCCTGCTCCTCTAACAAGTCACAGAAGCGGCGACCGATGGGGCCGGTGCCCCAGATGATGAGGCTTTTGTCTTTCAACGGTGACTGGCCCAGGTAATGCGCCTTGGCACGCATAAAGTTATGTTGCGAATAACGTTCCTCGTTATGCGTGACGCGCTTTTCGTGGTTGCGCCAGCGTAATAATACACCTTCGGGCTTGCCCATCTTGATATCCAGGGCATCGGCGCGTAACCAGCAGTCATAGTCTTCCGCCCACGGGCTATCATGATAGCCTCCCAACTGTTCATAGACCTGGCGCCGGAACATGACGCTCGGATTGGGTAACGGGCTTTCGATATATAATTCGCGCTTGATTTGCTCGGCATCGGTCACACTGTTTAACCATTGCTGGTATAGGCGGAAACCGTCGCCCAGTTCATCATCGCTGAATATTTCCACCTGTGCGGCAACGATGCCGATACCGGGGTTTTGCTGCAAGTAATCCAGTTGCACCTGCAACCTGTCCGGTAACGCCTCGTCGTCAGCATCCATCCTCGCAATATAGTCACCAGTGGCGGCTTGCATGCCCTGTTGCATGGCATGCACCACGCCCCGCGAGGTGGCTGATAGTATGCTCAGTCTCGGATCATGCCTTGCCAGTTGTTCCAGTGCCCCGTCGTCACAATGGTCATCAACCAGGATCAGTTCAAGCCGGGAATAGCTCTGCAGAAGAATGCTTTCAACGGCAACGGGCAAGTAATCACCGGCATTATGCACCGGCATAATCACCGAAATTAGCGGATTTTGCGGCATATTTTGCTATTTCTACTCTGATTGACCGGCCCGAAGTCCGCTGCATAAGTGAAAAACCTGTATTTTAATGTTAAAATAATTTGTAAATTATCGCTTTATTTATTTTTTCCCATAAGGATTCCAGCATGCAAATATCTGACAGCAAGGTTGTCACTCTCAATTACACCCTCAAAGATGATGATGGCAATATTATTGACCAGTCTCAAGACGGCCAGTTCGCCTACCTGCACGGCGCACAAAACATTATTCCCGGCCTGGAAAATGCCCTGATCGATAAAAGCAAGGGCGACAAGCTCACCGTTCGTGTTGAACCCAAAG
This sequence comes from Thioalkalispiraceae bacterium, assembly GCA_050116415.1. Lineage (GTDB taxonomy): Bacteria > Pseudomonadota > Gammaproteobacteria > UBA6429 > Thiohalophilaceae > JARRJY01. The sequence continues at coordinate 7,073 of JASFOS010000057.1, read as the reverse complement.
ATGGCTACGGCGAGCGCAGTGACAGCATGATCCAGAATGTTGATCGCGCCATGTTCGACGTGGAACAGGAACTGGAAGTGGGCCAGCAATTTCATGCCCAGTCACCGGAAGGTCACATGATTACCGTGACTATCGCCCAGATTGAAGGCGACGAAGTCACCGTTGATGGTAACCACCCCCTGGCCGGCGTGCCGCTGAACTTCGACGTTGAAGTGATGGACGTTCGCGATGCCTCGGCGGAAGAACTTGATCATGGCCATGTGCATGGTCCGGGTGGTCATAACCACTAAGCTCAAAACTGCTGTCCTTGAAATGTTTCAAGGACAACTTTCAGGGCTCGATAAAAGCCGGCGTTTTGATTCCAGCGCCGGCTTTTTTTATTTTCTTAATAAAACATCCATGGCCAGGTTCAGTTCCTGTAGCTTGAGTTTATCGCCACCGCGATCCGGGTGATGCTGCATCACCAGCTTCTGGTAGGTTTTCCTTATCATGGGTTCATCGACCGGGTCGGACAAGCCGAGTACCGCCAGCGCCTCTGCGCGATGTTCATCGCGGCCCAGCGTTGACCAGAAACGCCCTAGCATCTCGTCGACCTCGTGCCGGCTGGTACTGTGCAGGTGTGACAGGTCCAGGTAATAGTCCCTTAACGGATCCGCTTCGCTCAATCCCTGTTCGCCAGCCTGGTAAGGCAGCAAGGCGATATGCAGCGGCGAGATTTCCAGGTGCGCGGTGTGTTGTTGCCGGTACTGATCTCGCAACCGGTACAGCACGTGAAACAGCAGGAAATGCAGCTGGAACAACTGGTGCGGATCACGGCTATCCAGTTCGGCAAAGCCGGTTTCCGGCAATGCCTTGAGATGAGTGAGCAGTGTGTGCTCGGTACATGGCGTGATCAAAGGTAAATCCTTCTCCAGGATCCGACTAAGTTGTTGAATTCTGGTAGTAATCTGCTCAATATGCGCTGCCATCAAGCCAGTGTACCGATCTGGGCAGAATTTTCCTGTCTTATTTTATTTTTAATATAAGTCCATTCTTATATAGAAATCCGGGTTTTATCCTGATAAAATTAGTCAAGTTTTAGACCCCTTTAGGAGAATTTGACCATGCAAGCAGAAGTAAATGGCAAAACTATTGAACTGAGTGAAGCTGGCTGGTTGCTCAATCTTGACGAATGGAGCGAAGAGTTAGCGGTTGAAATTGCCAAGAATGAAAAAATCCCCGAACTGACTCAAGAGCACTGGGACATCATTAATCTCGCCCGTGAGTATTTCCTGGACAATGGTACGGTGGCTGAACCCCGTGCATTCTCCAAGTTAATGAAGAACAAGTACGGTAAAGATCGCAGCGATCAAAAATACATTTATTCCCTGTTCCCCACCGGGCTGATTAAATGTGCCAACAAGGTTGCCGGCCTGCCACGCCCCAAGGGTTGCAGCTAATTCGCCAACCTGGCAAAGCCAAACCAGAAAGGGAGTAACCAACGTTACTCCCTTTTTTTATGCCCGCGGATCAGATTCTCCTGATGCGATATTTGAATTTTGCCAGAACGCTATTGCTACCCAGCCCCGGTGTTGCCCGCAGGTAGGCTCGCAGTTGTTCACTCGATGTGTCCTGTTTTAAAAATGCGGCAATCACGTTGTCATACATGGGCAGACTAAACTGAAAAGCACTTTTGAAATGTTGCGCGGTTGTTTCATGGGTAAAATAGGCACAACGACGCAACTCGTTACGGCTGATAAAATTCATCACCAGTGTGCCCTGCCTGCTAAGGTTCTTGTGTAACAAATCAAACCACGCGGCTGAAGCAAATACCGCTCTTTCCGGTTCGCCGTTCTTTTCTCCAAACAGGTCCTCGATAATCAGGTCAAACTTTGGCCCACGATAATCGGCCAGCCATTTTGTCGCGTCGGCCTGGTGTAATTCAGCCACGGATTTATCAATAAAGAAAAAAGATTTGGCCACCTGCAGGTGAACCGGGTTCAGTTCAATGCCGACTATTTTTTCCGGCTCGATGTAACGCTGTAACTGGTGAATAACCGTGCCGCCGCCGACCCCGAGTACCAGTACCCGTTTGATCTGTCCCGGTGCTGAAAATAATGCCGGCAACAACAACAGGTCCCAGATACCACCGGCCAACGGCTGCGAAGGATTGTACTGGCTGTGAAAAACACCATCGGTATACAGGCGCCGCGTTCTGCCGGCGGAACGTACTTCGTAGTGGACTCCGTCTAGTTGTTTTTTCCAGAGAATCGCCATGATTGTTTTATTGTAACCTGAAAACAAAAACGGCCGGAATATCCATCCCGGCCGTTCCTGGTTTTATAGTAAAGCTAAACGGGTTTGATTAAATGCCCAGTTTTGCCTTGATCGCATCGATCACCGCGTCGCTTTCAGTAGCGGCAACGGTTAACAGCATGCCTTCTTTTTCATAGAAGTCAGCCAATGGTGCGGTTTGCTGGTTATAGACTTCCAGTCGGTTATTGATGGCTTCTTCGGTTTCGTCATCACGTTGCACAACCGCGCCACCGCACTTGTCACATTTGCCTTCTTCCTTGGGTGGCTTTGACTTGACGTTATAAATTTCACCACAATCTTCGCAGGTACGACGGGTGGTCAGACGATCCAGGATAACTTCACGTGGCACGTCGATGTTAACCACGGCATCCAGTTCTTCGCCCATATCGGCCAATAACACTTTCAATGCTTCAGCCTGCGGAATGGTACGAGGGAAACCATCCAGCAAGTAACCGTTCTTACAATCATCTTCCTTGAGGCGCTCACCCATGATGCCCATGATCAAATCATCGGAAACCAGTTCACCGGCTTTCATGGCTGCTTCGGCTTTTTTACCCAGTTCCGTACCCGCGGCAACGGCAGCACGCAGGATATCACCGGTTGAAATCTGTACGGAGCCATCCATCTTGGTTAATAGTTTTGCGACTGTGCCCTTGCCTGCACCTGGCGCACCTAACAAAATCAGTTTCATTTAAGGTTCCCCTTTTATTATTAAAAACACGGCTTGATTAGATCTTTGCCGTAACATGAATATTTTTCCAGCACGCATTGTGCACCTTGCTTGGTACGGGGGCAATTAAATGCATTTGGCTCAGCAAAGAAAAAACTAATCCTCTGCCTGAAATCACTTATAAGCCACTGATATATCGAGCTAAACCCAGGGATCACTGACCAGGGAAGGGTAGCGTCAGAATTTCTTGAACAAAGAGGCCTTGGCTTCTTCGTAAACTTCCTTGTTAAGGATGTTTTCATCGGCGAGTCGCCGCAACATTTTCATTTCACCGGTGAGCTGTTGCTCTTTGCTCAGGCCGGCTTTTTCCTGTACCTGCTGGATTTGTTCGGTGAGTGATTTTACGTATTGCCTGAAGATCTTGCGTGATGGCTGACTGACCCAGATCTCAACCAACGGGATATGGCCTTGCAAGGTATAGAACACCTGCTTTCGGGAACTGGATAACCAGAACACGATAAAACATGCCACCGCGCATACCGCCATGACCGCCGCCAGTATCGCGGCGTACACCGGTTCGAGCCCGGCCAACAGGCCGGGAAACTGGAAAATAACAAACGCCACCACGAAAAAAACCGACGCGGCAGCCAGCCATGGCCAGGCCATGCTGTAAACCCGCCGGCTGTGACTGTCCAGGGCGATGATATCAATCATGTAGGAAGATGTTTTGATCTTGCCGGTTTTTTGGATCTTGAGTGTGCGCTGCTCGCGTAGTGTCAGGCGGTTCTCACCATGCCAGAGACGCTTTTGCACCAGTGAATTATGCAACTCTACCTTTTCAGACATCTTTAACGAATCAACTGTCCAGCTAACTATTCAAACATCACAGAACTTTAACGCCACGCCATCTTCTTCTTTGCCGATAATCTCGGCATCAAGCACGGGCGCATCTGCCAGCATCCCCTGCACCTGGATCTTGACGATACTGCCTTCAGGTAACGGAAGCTCATTGCCGGTCAGCAGGAATACCCCGCTATTCGACATGTCACGCATGTTGAAGGTCCGTTCACCAAAGTCGGCGTGCATGACCTTTACCGGTGCGCTACAGGCTATTGTTGAAAAAGAACTATCGTTTATCATTTTGCGTTCTGATCAAGGTAGCAGTCTATTAGCATTCCCTGATATCCCATCGCATCACTGTTTTTATTGTTCACGAATATCCTGTATCGGTCAATTTACAGGATTATTTAGCGTTGCCGCCCTGCCACTTCACAAAAATGGAACTTCCAGCCGCAAAACCGCTCCTATCTCATGAAAATCAAACAAAAACCACCAGGGAAATGCGCAATGCTACAAGGCACGTTGATAACCCTACTGATTGGCCTGTTAATCGGCACCCCGTCATTCGCAGCAGAAATACGGCTTGATAGCGGTATTTGGCAAAACCGGCTCGTTGAGCTGTTTACCTCGGAAGGTTGTAGCAGCTGCCCGCCCGCCGAGCGCTTTCTCAACAGTTTAAAAACACATAACCGACTCTGGAAAAACGTTATTCCCCTGGCCTTCCATGTTGATTACTGGGATTACATTGGCTGGAAAGACCGCTTTGCCCAGGCCGCGTTTAGCCAGCGCCAGCGTCAATATGCACGATGGCAACAACACGCTACCGTCTTTACCCCGGCATTTTTTATCAATGGTGAAAACTGGCGCCGCGGTTTTTTAAGCCGCCAACTTCCTGAACCGGAGCCGATAAAAGTGGGCCGATTAAGCGCCACGCTCAGTACTCAGCGGCTCGTTGCCCGCTTCCAGCCCGTACAACCGTCACCGTCTGGCTATATATTAAATATCGCCCTGCTGGGTAACGATATCACTAACCACATCAAGGCCGGGGAAAACCGCGGGCGTACCTCGCGGCATGAGTTCGTGGTACTCGATCATCAGCAACATCTCGGCAACAACCTCGAGTGGCAGGTTGCCTGGTCACCGCTGACCCGGCATGTGCGCGCGTTATCCGTGCCCGGCTATGCGGTCGCGCTCTGGGTCAACGCGGTAAACAACCCGGTCCCGCTACAGGCAACCGGTGGCACGCTGCCCGGGAATTTTTTCAAAACAACGGCCATGCCGTAAGCCGCTAGACAAACACACCGTCGACATAATACCAGCGCTGATTTTCCCGGCTGAAACGACTGTTTTCATGCAGGCGATGCGCCTTGCCATTTAGCTTGTAACGGGCAACAAACTCGACACGACCTTCGTTGTCCTGGTCACCACCTTTGTCGGTGGCGATAATTTTCAATCCCAGCCATTTGATCGACGAATCTGCATCCAGCTGCAAGCTGGCCGGACGCGTCGAAGGATGCCAGGTCGCCAGCAGATACTGTTCGTCCTGCAAGGTGTAGGCGGTATAGCGCGAACGCATCAGCGACTCGGCCGTAGGCGCCGCTTGTTGCTGCGTGATGAACGGCTCACAACAGTCGCGGTACTCAAGACCTGAACCGCAGGGACAGGGTGTTGTATTCTTTGCCATAAGGAACGCCCCGGGATTACAGGGTATTGGAAAGACTGAAATTCTCCAGCCAGACCTGCAACTTATCCAGCGGCATGGGTTTACTCATGTAGTAACCTTGCGCGGCATCACACAGGTAACCTTTCAGCTTGTTATAATTGAGCTTGTTCTCCACGCCTTCGGCGACGACTTCTATACCAAGGTTATGTGCCAGTTCAATGGTTGAATGCACAATCACTTCGTCGCTGTTACTGTTCTGCATGCCAATCACAAAAGACTTGTCAATTTTCAGTTCATCCACCGGTAATTGTTTCAGGTAGGCCAGCGAGGAAAAGCCGGTGCCAAAATCATCGACCGCCAGGCGCAACCCCATCTTATCCAGCTCGGATAACACTTCGGCTGCATGCACCGGGTTGGACATCATCGCGCTCTCGGTAATCTCCAGTACAATTTTCGAAGCTTCAATCTTGTAGCCGGAAATGATCTCACGGATCTTGTCGATAAACTCTGAATCCCTAAGGTTATATACAGAGATATTTACCGATACTTCGATTTCGAAACCCCTGGCATGCAGAATCTCCATTTGCTTTAACGCATTTTCAAACACCCAGTAAGTCAGCGGATTTATCAAGGCAGTCTGTTCAGCGAGATTGATGATTTGATCCGGTGGAATCATGCCAAAGGAATCGTGCTTCCAGCGCAGCAGCGTTTCCACGCCCCTGACCTCATCGTTAAGCATGTTAATAATGGGCTGGAACTGTAAATCAAGACTGTTATTTTCGATAGCATTGCGCAGGTCATTGATCAGTTCCAGTCGGCGAATACTGTATTCATCCTTACTTGCATCATAAATGGCGTAGCCGGACTGGTTTTGCTTGGCGACGTACATCGCCACGTCGGCATGCTGGATAATGGTTGCGACATCCACACCATGTTCCGGGTAGCTGGATATGCCGATACTCATACCCAGGTATAACTGCAACTCGTCGATCTGGAATGGCTGCTTCATTGACTCCAGTAACTTGCCGGCAACGTTTTCTGCCTGGCTGGTATCCGTGTCAGGCAATATCACCGCGAATTCATCACCACCGAGTCGTGCCACCGTGTCTATTTCACGCAGGTTGGTGCTGATCCTGAAACCGACTTCAATCAGGACTTTGTCACCCACATGATGGCCCAGGGTATCATTGATCTCCTTGAAACGATCGAGGTCGATCATGAACAGGGTTATGTTGCTATGCTCCCTTCTTGCTACCTGGATTTGGTGCGCCATGCGTTCCTGTAATAGCGTCCGGTTTGGCAACGCTGTCAGTGCATCGTGCAGGGCCTGGTGTTCAAGATCGGACTGGCGCTTGTGTACCCGCTTGGCCATTTCATTAAAGGCATCGACCAGCGCTACGGTTTCTTCCGAGCGTACCATTGGCAGCATCACGCCATCTTTTCCGATCGCTTCGGCTTTCAGGGCACGCACCACCGAAGCAATCGGTCTGAATACCAGGTGGTTGGTAGACATGTAGATAATCAACAAAAATAACAATACGGCACCCGCACCCCATAAAAGGATATTGGTTTGTCGATAGGCGGCATCGACCAGGATGTTCATAT
>JASFOS010000056.1:0-13166 GCA_050116415.1 Thioalkalispiraceae bacterium | reverse complement strand
CCCCGTATGTGTGATTGGTTCCACGGTACGCGACGAGTTATTCACTACCACCTACCCCATCGGTCAATGGTTAAGAATCAGTGACTATCGTTGCCGGGTGATCGGGGTGCTGGCCTCTGAAGGTCACTCGGTCGGGGTCAACACCGATGAACTGGTGATCGTGCCGGTGGCCTCGGCCCTCAGCATGTTCAACTCGCCCTCGTTGTTCAGGATCCTGGTGGAAGCGAAAAGTCGTGAACAGATTCCCATCGCCGGTGAAGCAATTCTCGAGATCATCAAGAAACGCCACCACAACAAGCTGGATGTCACGGTCATTACCCAGGACGCGGTACTCGGCACCTTCGACGAAATACTCGGCGCGATTACCATGGGGGTCACGGGTATTGCCGCCATCAGCCTGGTAGTGGCCGGTCTATTGATCATGAACGTGATGCTGATCACCGTATCGCAACGCACCCATGAAATTGGTTTATTGAAGGCGCTCGGTGCCAAGAACCATACCATACGCATCCTGTTTACCTACGAGGCGATCTTGCTCTCCACCACCGGCGGTGTACTGGGCATTGGGATCGGTTACCTGGGCAGCTGGGCGATCCGTTACCTGTACCCCACGTTTGAAATCAGCCCGCCCGGCTGGGCCATCTTGCTGGCCATGCTCACCGCCATCGTCACCGGCCTGTTCTTTGGCACGTTGCCGGCGCATAAAGCCTCGCGCCTGCAACCGGTCATCGCGTTAGCCCGCCGCTGAGGTTGCCATGCTGATTCATGACTTTGTCCACTTTACCCTGCACACCATCATCTCGCACAAGATGCGCAGCAGCCTGACCGCGGCCGGCATTGCCGTTGGCGTCACCGCGGTGGTGTTGCTGACCTCCATCGGCCAGGGCATTCATCAATATGTACTGTCCGAGTTTACCCAGTTTGGTAGTCACATCGTTGCGATCAATCCCGGCAAAACCACCACGCACGGCGCGGCGATCGGCGTGTTTGGCAATACCCAACCCCTGACCATCGATGATGCCGTCGCGCTGCAACAACTCAGTAACGCCACCGCCGTGGTGTCTTTCGTGCAGGGTAACGTGGACGTGGAAACCTCGGGTAAATTACGCCGCACCACCGTGTACGGTACCTCGCACGAATTTCCCGAGGCGTTTCGCTTCCACCTGCAAACTGGAAAATTCCTGCCCGCCGGCGACATGCGCCGCGGCGGTAACTATGCCGTGCTGGGTCACAAGCTGAAACAGGAATTATTTGCCGAGAGTAACCCGCTCGGACAACGCGTGCGTATCGGTGGCCAGTCGTTCCGGGTGATTGGCGTGATGGCCGCCAAGGGCCAGGTGCTGGGCTTTGACCTGGATGATACCGTTTATATCCCGGTCGCCACCGCCATGGATTTACTTAACCTGGATGGCCTGATGGAAATCGATATCATGTACCAGGCGCAGACCAATCTCGAACACTTTGTCGAACAGGTTACCTATCGCCTGAGTAAACGCCATGGCCGGGAGGATTTCACCATCACCACCCAGGAACAGATGCTCGACGTGCTGGGTTCCATCCTGGACATCCTGACCATGATCGTGGCCTCGCTGGGCGCCATTTCATTGTTCGTCGGTGGTATTGGCATCCTTACCATCATGACCATCTCGGTTACGGAACGCACCGGTGAAATCGGCCTGCTCTGTGCACTGGGTGCCAAGCGGCGGCATATCCTCTGGCTGTTTCTCGGTGAAGCCACCATCCTGGCGGCCATTGGCGGCTTGCTGGGCCTGGCCACCGGCCTGGGCATCGTCGCCGGCTTGAAGATACTGCTCCCCGGTTTACCCGTGGAAACCGCGTGGGACTATAACATCCTCGCTGAACTGGTCTGCGTGGTGACCGGCCTGCTGGCCGGTATTTTACCCGCCAAGCATGCCGCCGATTTAAACCCGGTTGACGCAATGCGTGCCGAATAGGCTATATTATGCTTATGAATGAAATCGTCATTACACTCGAACAGCTGCGCGGCATGATTGGCCTCAAGGTACGCCACCACGGCCTCAGTTGCCAGATTATCGAAGTGCTGGAAGACGGCCCCTCGCTGGTTTTGCAGGATTGCAAACCCGCCTCCACCATCCAGGCAAACCAGTACGGTGATGCGACCCGCCGTGTCCCGCAAACACAAACCATCCCGGTCCTCACTCCCGACAAGACTGAACTGCACGCCCTGTTCTTATCGCTCGACCTGGAATAATCAATCCGCCAGCAAAATCATCGCCTGGCTACAGGTTAAGCATTACAAGCTTACCCTGATCGCTAGAGACTGATGTCAATTTCACCTGCCAGGTATTTAACCGCCTTGCCGGCAATCAGCACCCGCTCACCCGACATCTGGCAAAAAACTTCGCCGCCCCTGCCGGAGAGTTGTCTGGCGTGCAGCTTGTCTTTACCGAGTACGTCACTCCAGTAGGGCGTCAACTGGGTATAGGCTGAACCGGTCACCGGGTCCTCGTCAATCCCATACTTCGGCGCAAAAAAGCGCACCACGAAATCATACGCGTTTGATCTCGCGGTTATCATCACCCCGCGTAAATCAAGCTTGCCAAGCACACCGAGATCAGGCTGCGCGGTTTCAATGTCCTGCTCGTTTTCAAACACGACAAGGTAGTCTTCTGACTTAAGGCATTCTACTGGCGTGATACCGAATGCCTGGATGATTTCTGCCGGTGTCTCACAAGGCATGGCGGGCTGCGCGGGGAAATCCAGTTGCAAAAGATCCGCGTGCCGGGAAACCGTCAGCATGCCGGACTTCGACTCGAAGCTTATCCTGTCGCCCGTAAAGCCAAGCTCATGGAACAGAACATGGGCGCTTGCCAGGGTCGCATGGCCACACAGGTCGACTTCTGTCGTGGGGGTAAACCAGCGTAGCTGGAAGCCCTGCCCGGTTTCAACGAAAAAAGCGGTTTCCGACAGGTTGTTTTCTGCGGCGATGGACTGCATCACTTCGTCGGGCAACCATTGCCTGAGCGGGCAAACAGCCGCCGGGTTACCTTCAAACGGTTGCGAGGCAAACGCATCAACCTGGTAAAGAGCTAGCTTCATCGTTATATCCTTTATGCCTGTCAGTCAGTCCTTTTCATCGCCGCGCAATTCGTGCTGGTTTGCGAAGTCAGCGTGCTGTGGTTCCTGCCGTCATGGAACACCGATGATTTATTGATAAGGGTTAACTCCCCGTCGTTGATTTCGTAGGACAAGGCATCCAGCCAGTCGTTATACCCCATGATCAAGTTCGGGTTGGCATCCATCACATCCGTGACCCTGGCGACATCCTGCTGGCTGGTGGGAACTTGCTTGTAGGTACACCAGTATAAAAACGTCGCCGAGACGTACAGGTTTCTTTCATAATCATTGATGGCGAACGCCGCGGAAAACGCGAACAGGCTTACCAAGAGGGAGGCAACGCCTATGGCGGCCTGCCTGAAAAGCACGATAATCATACAAGGGCCCTTTGAATAGTCTCTATAATAATACATCAATGACGGCGTTCAGTAACAGGGGCAACCGTTAAGCCAGGTGGCCGTAGAAACCGTGCGCTTGTCAGGGCTCGTTTTTATCTGTGGCATCTTAACCGACCAGGAAGCCTAAACGTTCATCAGTTTTTTTGGGGTCGATTTCGAGTATTTCAGCACTGACAATATTCTCCGCCACGAACGGATCATTATTCACCCTCTCCTGCAGCTCGGCTAATGAAGTGTTGTGGGCGATCACGGAACCGCCCAGGTTGGGTTGCAGGCTACCAACCAATAAAAACACCCCATCATCAAAGCCTTGCTTGATCCACTGGTTATGACCCTCCATATGGTCGCCAGCCTTGCTTTTATTTTCAGAAAACTTGAGCAGAATAACAAACATCAATAACCTCCATTTTATTTTGTTTGGTTGACCAACAGCGATCTCACAACCTGAGTGCCTGTTACGTGCCTTACGCATTATATAAAGTAAATGCACCTATTAATATAAACCCTATACCCGCTATATAATGTAGATATTTCTCGTTTATGAATTCTGAAAACAGGCTTCCTGCCAGCACGCCAATGGCTGAAGCAATAATTAACGCCGCAGATGCCGCCATAAAGACCAGGTATTTACTCACTTCTTTGTCAGTAGCAAAAAGCATAGTCGCCAATTGTGTTTTATCACCAAGTTCAGCGATAAAAACTGCAATAAATATCGTGACAAACACTTTCCAGTCCATTAATAATTCTCGTTTATTTTATTAACGTATAACGCCTTGCATCACTGGCAGCTAAAAGCAAAGCGACGAGGGAGCGACGCATTTGACTGTCCAGGTACATGCGATTGTTAGACCAGCAATTTAATCTAGTGTTACCGGCGAAACAAAACCAGGAGGTTTTATTGCTAGTACTGAACACTGCAATTGATCAAGAATCGCCTCTGCTGTATTGCCGATAATGAAACCCGGGATTCCGGTCCTGGCTGCAGTTCCCATGACGACCAGATCTGCCTTTAGTTTCCTTACTAATTCTGGTATTGCTTTTTTTGCCTCACCCCTGTGCAGGTGAATCCTTGGTAATAAATACTCGTAGGCCTCTGTCCCAATCTGCTTGCGCATGTTTAGAGTCAGCTTGTTCATGGCGTTTTGGTGCTCTTCGCGTGCCCCCTCAATAAAGTTTCTTTCAGCCGCATCGGGATTATCAGCCCATAAGCTGGCAAACCCTGCTTGAGGTGCATTCCAGACATGGACCAGATGTAAAACGGCAGAGTCGGATAGTGCAATGGAACTGGCAAGTTCGAGAATCATCTGATTTAGTGTTTGTTCAGCTGAATCAGAGCCATAGGGATCAATGTCGACTGCAGCCACGATACACTCATAGTTTGAGGTTTCTTCCGCTTTCATCAGCCAGACCGGACAGGGACATTTGCGCAGCAGGTGCATATCCTCACTGCCGAACAGTCTCTTAATGTAATCAGGATTTTCGGCAGGTTTGATCAATAAGTCATACTTATTTTTCAATACGGCGCGAATCGCTTCGAGAAATTTTATGCCGACCAGGACGTCGGTGTAAATATCCAATTGTTGCCGATAGGGTGTGATCAGGGATTCCAGCATCTGGCGACGCTCGGTAATCATGGCAGCATTCAGGTCAGTGGAGATGGGGCCGCCGGGCGGTATACCGATACCAGCAGTGACTTCGGGAATCACATCAATGACGGTCAAGTCGGCCTGGTTGTTCTGTGCCAGAGACACGGCACTGGCAATGGTTGCTTCCTGCGCGACGGAGCCTTCATATATATAAAGTATGTTTTTAAATCTCTTCATGTTTTATCTCCTGTTTGGTGGTCATCTGCCACCGGGCCCGACATGAGTCGACTCGCAGCCTCCCTAGCCGCATCCGTATAAGGCATCAACACCATGTCTACGCCCTCCTGCTCGAACATACAGGCATCCTGCTGGTTATAGGTAGTAATCGCGATGTTGCCGCGATAGTTCTGCTGTCGCAGGGCGTGTAACAACATGCGGTTAATACTGCGATCGCGCACGGTACTGACTACCCATTGTATGCGTGTCAGTGGTAGTGTTGCCACAAATTCCGGGTCCTCCGCATCACCGTAATGAACTCTGTAGCCCTCGCGGCTATGGCGTTGTATGGAGTCAGGATCAAAGTCCACTGCTAGCAACCGATAGCCTCTTTCGCGCAGGCTTGCAGCCAGCGCTGCACCATATCGTCCCAGACCAATCAAGAGCACATCCACATTAACGTTTTCATCCAGCTGGCTGTCAATCTCTCTTTGGGGTGTTTTGCGCTCGAAGATCGAAAGCCACGGAGCTAGGCGCTCATAGAGCAAATGGGAGTAAAGAATCATATAGGTAGAAACGCTGATGGTGATCAGTCCCACCAGGGTGACCAATCCTACCGTCTTCTGTTCCAGATGGCCCAGGTTCAAACCGAGCGCCACCAGGACCAGGGAGAACTCGCTGATCTGTGCCACTGTCAACCCTGCGAGAAAACCGGTGCGCTTGCGGTAACCCATATACCCCATGATAGCCATTACAATTAACGGGTTGCCGATCAATACGAACAACGAGAACACAACCGAGGCACCTAGCTGTGCCCCAAGCGTACTTAGATCCAATGTGGTACCCAGCTCGATAAAAAAGAACAACAGCAGAAAATCACGCAGACTGACCAGACGCGCTGCCACTTGCTCGCGATAGGGAGTTGAGGCGATGGAAACGCCGGCGAGAAAGGCACCCACCTCTTTGCTGAATCCGAGGATATCTCCTGCTGAGCCTCCCAGCACCGCCCAGGCGATGGCAAAAAGCATTAAAAGCTCAGACGAGTGAGCAAGTCGGTGCAGCAGCCACGGCAGAACAAAGCGCATCAACAAAGCCACGGTCAGCAACATTGCCGCCCCTTTAAATAGAATCTTCAAGGCTTCCCAGCCGAGGTGAACGTCCGTGCCGGTTTTGCCGAAGGCGGTCAGGCCAATCATGACTAGCACCACAACGATATCCTGCACAATGAGAAAGCCCACCGCGATACGCCCGTGCAGGGCATCCACTTCGCGTTTGTCTGACAGCAACTTGACAATGATGATGGTGCTCGAAAAAGTCAGTGCGACAGCCACGTAGATCGCGGTGACATGAGACATGCCCAGCAGCAGCGCGATCAGGTAACCCACTACCGAGGTGAATATCACCTGCCCGAGGCCGGATGCTAATGCAACCGGGCCAACAGTGCGAATAATGTGCAAGTCAAGTTTCAGGCCAACGATAAAAAGCAGCAATGCAATACCAAGCCGGGCAAAGAGTTCGATCTCGCTACGATGCTCCACCAGGCCGAAAACAGACGGGCCGAGCAGGATGCCCACAACAATGAAGGCGACGATAAGCGGCTGACGCAAAAGCTGGGCGACCGCACCGCCGATGGCCGCTAAACCAAGAACTATTCCAATTTGTACAAATACATTTTCAACCATGGCAAGGAAACTGCAGGGGCCTAACGTTTTTCTAAGGGGCGCTGAGCCGCAACGCGGCGAAGCGTCCCAGTGAGCGGCAGCGAATGATTTGAGCAATTTGTTAGGTTTTTAGGGGTAGGTTCACGCTGACTTAAGCGCCTCGTTAGGTTTTTTAACCATTTGTTTGTTCTTGATATTCTTGCTTTTGTTTTAATATTTTTTAATGTATCAGTAACTATTGTGGCTCCATCAACATTTATGTTATCCATTCTACTGATTTTGAAAGTACGCATATCCACTGCATCAAAGCAGCAAGTGTTTATATATCTTTTGCCATATTCACTTTCGGTTGTTGATAAGCGAATTTTGCGTTTTGTTTTATTACCTTTTCCATCTGTATAGTCAAATTTAACTATATTGTCTTTGGCTACAGAGATAGATTTTGGCTCGAAAAGTAATATTTTGATTGCAGAGCCAAACAGATATAAAAAGAGCACTATTCCTGCGATGTATAAAAATTCCATTTTTATCTCCTAAAACCTAACATCTGATAACGATCCCCTTCCCGATCTCGTTATCATTAATTAATTGTTCCTAATATTGTTGGTTAAGTTCCTGATTTAGAATCAAGTTACATCATGTGTGTCTTGTTATCAATAACAGCACATCAAGACCGAGGGTTGCCGATTACAATTCGGCATCATCCTTCATCATTTCCCTGTCAAACAGGGAACAGGACATGTTTATTTGTTATAAAACAGAGCGGATGTGGGGAAAACCGAATGACGGCTTCGGGGCTTGAGCTATCATTCGACAGGGTAAGTATAGACTAGGATATCAGCTTCCTGACCTGTTCCAGGTCTTCAGCGGTGTCGACCCCCGGCCCGGGCACCTGGTCGGCATCCAGCACGATGATCGAATAGCCGTGCCACATGACACGCAGCTGTTCCAGTGATTCGATTTTTTCCAGTTCGGTCACCGGTAACTCGACATATTGCTTTACGAAACCGGCGCGGTAGGCATACAGGCCGATATGGCGGCGATAGACGCTTAATTGTTCCGCGCTGAGTTGCGGGGTGTCGGTGAAATGCTCGCGGTCCCAGGGCACCGGGGCGCGGGTGAAATACAGGGCACGTTGCTGGTGGTCGCGCACGACTTTGACCGCGTGCGGATCGAAGATTTCCTCCACCGATGTCATCGGCGTACATAGCGTGGCGACCGCGGCGTCGCGGTTGTTGTCCAGTGCCTCGGCCACCTGCTGCAGACAGCGTGGGGGCAACAGCGGTTCATCACCCTGCAGGTTGATGACGATATGGTCATCGCTGATGCCGCAGCTATCGATCACTTCCGCCAGCCGCTCGGTACCGGAACGGTGGGTGTCGGCCGTCATGCACACCGTGGCGCCAAAGCCTTCGCCGGCCTGCCTGATGCGCTCATCGTCGGTGGCAATGATCACCTGTTGAGCGCCGCTTTCGATGGCACGTTCATAAACATGCTGGATCATGGGTTTACCCGCGATATCCAGCAGCGGTTTACCCGGCAGGCGGGTCGAGGCGTAACGTGCCGGTATCACGATGCTGAATGACATCAGGCTTCTTCTTCCGCATCCAGCTGGCGTGCTTCCTCTTCCAGCATCACCGGGATGTCATCGCGAATCGGGTAAGCCAGTCGATCGGCTTTACAGATAAGTTCGTTGGCGTCTTTTTTATACACCAGCGGTCCTTTACAGATAGGACAGGCGAGAATATCGAGTAGTTTTTTATCCATTGTTTAACCTTGCTGTCGGGATTCCAGGAGTTCAGCCAGTTGATTGCCGAACTTGTCATCGATTGTCAGGGAAATAGGTAAATACCAGCTGTTGTCCGTGGCGAAACGGAAACATTTTACCGCGTCCTTTTCCGTCATGATCACCGGGTAATCATCATCGAATTCAAGATCAGATTCAAAATAATGATAGTGGTCCGGGAAGCTATGCTCAATCACCTTGAGGCCTTGCTCGCGCAATAAATCAAAAAACCGCTGTGGATGTCCAATCCCCGCCACCGCGTGCACGGTCTGGCCAGACAACCCCTTCAAAGCCTGTTTCATGTTGTCATCCTGCAACGAGACCAGGTCATCAAACTGGTAACGTATCGCCAGTTCCTCCTCGGCCGGGGTACCGTTGGTGAGCTTGAGATCAACACTCTGCAGGCGCGACAGCGGTTCGCGCAGTGGCCCGGCCGGCAGGCAGTAGCCGTTACCGAAACGCCGTGTGCCATCGATCACGGCGATCTCGATGTTGCGTTGCAAGGCATAATGCTGCAGGCCGTCGTCGGAAATAATGATGTCGCAGTCATGGTATTGCATTAAGGCTTCGGCGGCAGCGACCCGGTCAGGGCCCACCGCCATGGGGCACTGGCTGCGCCGTGAAATCAGGATCGCCTCGTCGCCGACCATCACCGGGTCACCGTCGGGCCTGACCTGTTGCGGCCAGGAACGGGCTTTGCCCTTGTAACCACGACTGACAATACCGGGATGGTAGCCCTTTGCCTTCATCAGTTCAGCCAGGTAGATCACCATTGGCGTTTTGCCGGTACCGCCGACGGTCAGGTTACCGACCACGATAACCGGCACCGGTAACCGGGTCGAACGCAGTAACCGTAAACGATATGCCCCACGTCTTAGTATCACGATAAGACAATATAACCACGAGACCGGCCGTAAAAATAACGCCAGGCCGTTTTTTTCATGCCAGGTTTTTACCAGCAGGTTTTCAAGTCCTGAACTCACTGTATCCTCTTTACGCTATTTATTATTATCAGGCTTCGGCGAACTGCATGTTATATAACGCCGCGTACTTGCCCTGTTTTTCCAGTAATTGATTATGCGTTCCGGTTTCAACAATGCGTCCTTGCTCCAGCACCACGATGCGATCGACACTTTCAATGGTTGACAGGCGATGCGCGATCACCAGCGTGGTTCTGTTCTTCATTAATTCGTTCAAGGCGCCCTGGATATGCCGCTCCGACTCGGTATCGAGCGCCGAGGTGGCTTCGTCGAGAATCAGGATGGGCGCATTTTTCAGGATCGCGCGCGCGATGGCGAGGCGTTGACGTTGCCCGCCTGACAGCAGCACCCCGTTCTCACCCACCATGGTATTGAAGCCTTCCGGCAGGCTTTCGATAAACTCCAGCGCATGCGCTGCCCTGGCGGCGGTTCGCAGGTCTTGTTCACTGGCATCTTCCAGCACCCCGTAGGCAATGTTATGGGCAATGGTGTCATTAAATAACGTTACGTGCTGGCTCACCAGCGCGATGTTCTCACGCAGGCTGGCCAGTTGCACATCATGGATGTCGTTGCCGTCGATCAGGATTTGTCCCGCGCTCAGATCGTAAAACCGTGGTAACAGGCTGACCAGGGTGGTCTTACCGGCGCCGGAACGCCCGACGAACGCCACGCTTTGCCCCGGGGCAATATCCAGTTCGATATCCTGCAGGATGTCGGGTTTGTTCTGCTCATAACTGAAGCTGGCATTTTTAAACTGCACATGGCCTTTGACCTTCTCCAGTTTTCTTGTGCCCGTATCCCTTTCAATCTCCTGGTCGAGAAAATCAAACACGCTTTCCGCCGCGGCGATACCGCGTTGCAGGTTTTCATTGACCATGGTCAGGCGACGTATCGGTTGCATCATTAACAACATGGCAATCAGGAAGGACATGAACTTGCCGACGGTCACCACTTCCAGTATTTCAGGCTGGGTGGCCAGGTAAACGATCGCCGCAAACGCCACCGCGACGATGAACTGCACGAACGGCACGCTGATGGCGTTGGTCGCGGAAAGTTTCAACTGTTGTTTGCGGTTATAGTCGTTAACGGTCTGGAACTGGCGTGTCTCATACTGCTGTCCACCAAAGATCTTTATTTCGCGGTTGGCATCGATGGATTCCTGTGCCACGTGTGACACATCACCCATGGAATGCTGTATGCGCTTGCTGAGTTTCCTGAAGCGTTTACTGATAAACGCCACCAGCAGCGCCATGAACGGTGTGACCACCAGGAAAATCAACGTCAGGCTCACGCTGTGGTAAAGCATCAGCGCCACCAGCCAGGCAATGGTCAGGGTGTCGCGGATCACGATGGTGATCACCGTGGACGAGGCCTGTGCCAGTTGTTCCACGTCGTACAGCAACTTGGAAAGCAGCACGCCGGACGAGGCATGATCATAAAAACGCGATGGCAATTGCAGCAACTGGTTGAACATCCTGCTGCGCAGGGCATGAATCACGTTACGCGCAATCCATGCCATGCCGTAGTTGGACATGAAGCCGCTGATCACCCTGACCAGGAAAACCAGGATGATCATCAACGGTACCCACTTGATGGTGTCCGGGTCCTTGTCGACAAAGCTGCCATCGAGCATGGGTTCGATGAGGCGTGCAAACGCGGCATCGGTGGCCGAGAAAACAACCATACCGATGATGGCAAGGATAAAGATCTTCCAGTGCGGTACGGCAAAGGACAGTAAGCGGCGGTATACCCCCAATCCCCCACTATGCGCTGAATGCTGGCTCATTATTTATTATTTTGTCTGTTTGTCTTGCTTGGTGGCAAAAGTAAGCCGGTAAAGTCCCAGTTGTCTCGCGGCATCCATGGCTTTAACCACCGCCTGGTGAGGCGTGTTTTTATCCGCGCTGATAATGTATTGCGGATCCTTGTGATCACCACGTACCTGCGAGACTGCCTGCTTGAGGGTCACGATCGAGGTGTCCTTGACCCGGCGTTGATTGACAAAATAACGGCCTTGCGCATCAATACTGACTTCGATGCTAAAAGGTTCTTTTTCAATTGCCTTGCCGGTGGCATCGGGTAACTCGATACTGATTTCGGATTCTTTTTCAAAGGTGGTGGAGACCATGAAAAAGATCAGCAACAAGAACACCACGTCAATTAACGGGGTCAGGTTGAGATCGGGTTCGTTGTTTCGTTTATGGCGTAATAACATCTGGTGCCCCGTCAGGATTCCTGTTCACGTTCACCGTGCATCACGTCAACGATCTTTAATGCCTCGTCTTCCATTTCCAGCACCAGTTCATCGACCTTGCCACGGAAGAAGCGGTAAAAAATCAGGCTGGGGATGGCGACCGACAAGCCGGCCGCGGTGGTGATCAACGCTTCGGAAATCCCCCCGGCCAGCACCGAGGGGTTGCCGACACCGTGCGAGGTAATCGCGGCAAACACCTTGATCATGCCGATCACGGTACCGAGCAGACCCAGTAACGGGGTGATCGAAGCGATGGTGCCGAGGGTATTGAGGAAGCGTTCCAGTTCCAGTACCACCTGGCGCCCTGCCTCCTCGATGCTTTCTTTCATAATGTCACGCGGATGCTGGCGATTGGCGAGGCCCACGGCGAGGATCTTCCCCAGCGGCGAGCTTTTTGCCAGCGCCTGAATGCGTTCATCGTCCAGCGAGCTGCTTTGGTGCCATTGCCAGACCTGGGAAACCAGGTGTGGTGGATTGATCTTTTTACTTTGTAACGACCAGAAACGTTCAATGACGATCGCCGTGGCAATCACTGAACACAATAAAATGGGCAGCATCAACCAGCCGCCGGCTTGTACCATCTCGAACACAGTCAGAATTTCCTTCTTTATAATAAAGTATTTAAAGCGGGTGTAACTTTACCAAAGACCAGCCTAGGCAGGAAGTGGCTTCGATCACACTCAGTCAGAATTTAGCACGTGGTGCCAGTAGCGCCTGGCCTGTTCACGATAGCCCCTGAGCGGGGATATTTGCACATCGCTCAACCTGAACTGCAACGCGCCATGCATCGCGGTGCTTTTGACCGCTATCCGGCGTTGCGCATAACGTGCCATGACCCCGTGATGGGGATGCTGGTAACGGTTGAGATAGCCCACCGCCAGCAACGCCAGTTGAGGGCGGACCTGGTCAAGGAACCGTGGCGAGGAAGAAGTCTGGCTGCCATGGTGCGGCACCACCAGTACCGTGCTCTCAAGTTGCCGACCGTACTGGTCGACCAGCCTCGCCTCCACCTCCCGTTCAATGTCGGCGGGTATCAACACGGAATGTTTGCCGGTCGTGACCCGCAGCACGCAAGAGCGGTTATTGCTGCGGCCTGCTGACAGGTTACCGGGATAATAGGACGCATCCGGGTGCAAGAACTCGAATAGCACGCCGTCCCAACGCCAGCTTTGCCCGGCCTGGCAGG
>JASFOS010000055.1:0-13449 GCA_050116415.1 Thioalkalispiraceae bacterium | reverse complement strand
CCTGCCACTGAGTGGTAACCGTGTCCTGGTGATCCTGGTGGTCAACGAGCAGGAGGTACAGAACCGCGTGATCCATACCGGGCGCACCTACTCGGAAAGCGAGTTGGCCCAGACCGCGAATTTTCTTAACGCGGAGTACGCGGGCAATGACCTGCGCCAGATCCGCGAGAAACTGGTGAACAGCATGCAGCAGTCCCGGGATGCCATGAACCGCATCATGCAGACCGCGGTAGAAATGACCGACCAGGTCATGGAAGATAGCCGGCGCCAGGATGATTACGTGATGGCCGGGCAAACCAACCTGATGAGCTACGCGGAAATGGGTGACCTGGACAAGCTCAAGCAACTGTTCGAAGCGTTCAATACCAAGCGCGATGTCCTGCATATCCTCGACCAGTCAATCCAGGCAGAAGGCATGCAGGTCTTTATCGGTGAGGAGTCCGGTTACTCGGTCTTCGACGACTGTTCCGTGGTCACCTCGCCCTACAAGTCCGATGACCAGGTCGCCGGGGTACTGGGAATCATCGGGCCGACGCGCATGGCCTATGACCGGGTGATCCCGGTCGTGGACATTACCGCAAAATTATTAAGTTCGCTCTTGAGTAGCAAATAAAAGCCCCTATATCAGAGAGCAGTTTTAACGATATCGTTTTCTAAACTTTGTTTCGGAGAAGACATGAGTAAAACCGACAACGAGCAGGTCACCGATGAGGTGATCGCGGAATCAGAACCAGATACACAAGAAGCCAGTGCCACTGGCGAAGAGGCCAGTGAAGACATGATCGCAGAGCTACAAGCCAGACTGGAGAAAGCGGAACAAGCCGCCGCCGAAAGCAAGGACCAGGCGTTACGTACCCTGGCGGACATGGAAAACCTGCGTCGGCGCACCGAGCGTGACCTGGAAAATGCCCACAAGTACGCCCTGGAAAAGTTTGCCAATGAACTGCTGCCGGTGATTGATAGCCTGGAAATGGGCGTGGCCGCGGCCCAGGATGAAAACGCTGATGTCGCCAAGTTACGCGAAGGCACCGAGCTCACGCTCAGGATGTTCGAGTCGGCCATCGACAAGTTTGGCATCAAGAGCGTCCATCCTCATGGTGAAACCTTTAACCCGGAACACCACCAGGCCATGTCGATGATTGACTCGCCTGAACATGCCCCCAATACCGTGATCGATGTGATGCAAAAAGGCTACCTGCTCAATGAACGCCTGGTGCGCCCGGCGATGGTCGTGGTGGCCTCGGCCAACAGTGGCAACGGCAAGCAAAGTGAAGAAAAAAAGGGTGGAAATGTGGATGAGCAGGCTTGAACTGCCAGAAACTGACCTTATTTAGTAAACCAGTACAGAATTTAAGTATTAAGCGAAAACAAAACAGCTTTGGAGATTTAGGATAATGGGAAAAATTATCGGTATTGACCTTGGAACCACCAATTCCTGCGTCGCAGTAATGGAGAACGGTAATGTCAAGGTGATTGAAAACAGCGAAGGTGATCGCACCACGCCGTCGATCGTTGCATTCACGGCCGATGACGTTCTGGTGGGTCAATCAGCCAAGCGTCAGGCGGTGACCAATCCTGAAAACACCCTGTTTGCGGTCAAGCGCCTGATCGGCCGTAAGTTTGATGATGCGGAAGTGCAAAAAGACATCAACATGGTGCCTTACAAGATCATCAAGGCCGACAACGGTGATGCCTGGGTCGAAGCCAATGGCAAGAAAATGGCGGCCCCCGAAATTTCTGCCCGCGTGTTGATGAAAATGAAGAAAACCGCGGAAGACTACCTGGGTGAACCAGTCACCGAGGCGGTGATTACCGTACCGGCTTACTTCAACGACTCGCAACGCCAGGCCACCAAGGACGCGGGTAAAATCGCCGGCCTGGAAGTGAAACGTATCATCAACGAACCCACCGCCGCGGCCCTGGCCTTTGGTATGGACAAGAAGCAGGGTGATCGCAAGATTGCCGTGTATGACCTGGGTGGTGGTACTTTCGACGTTTCCATCATCGAGATTGCCGACATCGATGGCGAACACCAGATCGAGGTATTGTCGACCAATGGTGACACCTTCCTCGGTGGTGAAGATTTCGATATGCGCCTGATTGACTACCTGGCGGAAGAATTCAAGAAAGACCAGGGCATCGATCTGAAGGGTGATCCACTGGCCATGCAACGCCTGAAAGAAGCGGCCGAGAAAGCCAAGATCGAATTGTCTTCAAGTCAACAGACCGAAGTGAACCTGCCTTACGTCACGGCCGATGCTTCAGGTCCCAAGCACTTGAATGTGAAAGTTACCCGCGCCAAGCTGGAATCCCTGGTTGAAGACCTGATTGCGCGTTCCATCGAGCCCTGCAAGGTGGCCCTGCAAGATGCCGGCATGAATGCCTCTGAAGTCGACGATGTTATCCTCGTGGGTGGTCAGTCGCGTATGCCTAAAGTCCAGGAAGAAGTGAAAAACTTCTTTGGTAAGGAGCCCCGCAAGGACGTCAACCCGGATGAAGCCGTGGCCATGGGTGCCGCGATTCAAGGCGGCGTACTGGGTGGTGATGTTAAAGACGTGCTGTTGTTAGACGTGACGCCGTTATCGCTGGGCATCGAAACCCTCGGTGGTGTGATGACCAAGCTGATTGAAAAGAACACCACGATCCCGACCAAGGCCAACCAGGTGTTCTCAACCGCGGATGACAACCAGAACGCGGTAACCGTTCATGTGTTACAGGGTGAACGCGAACGTGCCGATGCCAACAAGTCGCTGGGTCGTTTTGACCTGACGGATATTCCACCGGCACCCCGTGGCGTACCGCAAATCGAGGTTACCCTGGATATTGATGCCAACGGTATTCTGAATGTTTCGGCGAAAGATAAAGGTACCGGTAAAGAACAGTCCATCGTGATCAAGGCGTCCAGTGGCCTGACCGATGAAGAAGTGGAACAAATGGTGAAGGATGCCGAGGCGCATGCTGACGAGGACAAGAAGTTCCAGGAAATGGTTGGCGTGCGTAATACCGCGGATAACCTGATCCATGCCACCAGGAAGTCCATGGATGAACTGGGTGACAAGGTTGAAGAGTCCGAGAAGACAGCCATCGAAGCGGCCATCAAGGACCTGGAAGAAGCCCTCAAAGGTGACAACAAGGATGACATCGAAGCCAAGACCAAGGCCCTGAGCGAAGCCTCTGCCAACATGGCGCAGAAGCTGTACGCTGAACAAGCCGCTGCCGGTGGTGCCCCGGGTGCCGATGTCGGTGCCCAGGATGCAGGTGCGGCGGGCAAGGATGACGATGTTGTTGATGCCGAGTTCGAAGAAGTCGACGACAAAAAGAAGTAAGCGTTGAATAGCTGGATGCTATTTGAACTGAAACAAGCGTGGCTGGGAGCGATGAGTCGTTCCCGGCTTTGCTGTGTTTAGCGATATGTAATAAGCCCATTGAAAAGAAGTTAAAACATTATGTCGAAACGCGATTATTACGAAATCCTTGGTGTGTCTAAAAATGCCAGCGAGGCTGAAATCAAGAAAGCCTTTAAACGCATGGCTATGAAGTACCATCCTGATCGTAATCCGGACAATGATGAAGCTATAGAAAAATTCAAGGAAGCCAAGGAAGCGTATGACGTGCTGGCTGATCAACAAAAGCGTGCTGCCTATGACCAGTTTGGCCATGCAGGCGTGGATCCTTCGGCAGGTATGGGCGGTGCCGGTTTCGGCGGCGGTGGTGCCAGTTTCAGCGATATTTTCGGTGACGTGTTTGGTGACATCTTCGGTGGCGGTGGCGGTGCCCGTGGCGGCCAGCGCGTCTACCGGGGTGCGGATCTTCGTTATAACCTGGAACTTACCCTGGAAGAGGCGGTAAAGGGTACCTCGGTCAATATCCAGATTCCTTCTCATGAACCCTGCGATGAATGTGGCGGCAGTGGTGCCAAGAAAGGCACCGAACCGACCACCTGTACCACCTGTGGGGGACATGGGCAGGTTCGCATGCAACAGGGTTTCTTCTCCCTACAACAGACCTGTCCACACTGTCACGGCACGGGCAAGATGATCAGCGATCCCTGTGGCAAATGTCATGGTAAGGGGCATGTGGAAAAAACCAAGACCCTGTCAGTGAAAGTACCTGCTGGTGTCGATAACGGCGATCGCATCCGTCTCAGCGGTGAAGGCGAGATGGGTGAAAACGGTGGTCCACCGGGTGATCTGTATGTCCACATGCATATCAAGGAACACCCGATTTTCCAGCGTGACGGCAATGACCTGTTCTGCGAAGTACCGGTAAGCATGGTGACCGCTGCCCTGGGTGGGGAGCTGGAAGTGCCTACCCTTGAAGGTCGCGTTAAGTTGAAAATTCCTGAAGCCACCCAGACCGGTAAACTGTTCCGCTTGCGGGGCAAAGGGGTCAAGTCGGTACGCGGTAGCATGACCGGTGACCTGTTATGCAAAGTGGCCGTTGAAACCCCGGTCAACCTGACCAAGAAACAAAAAGACTTGCTGAAAGAGCTTGAAGATTCATTGAATGATGATAGTGTCAACCATAGCCCCAAAGCCTCCGGCTGGCTTGATGGTGTAAAGAAGTTCTTTGAAGATATGAAATTTTAACTTGGCCTACTGGTTAAGTTTTGGGTATTTGCCGTACCGGCAAAATAAAACCCGCTTCAAATAAAACGTAATAACAATTTTCAAACTAGAGACGTCACAATGATAAGAATAGCCATTACCGGTGCCACGGGCCGTATGGGCAAAGCGCTGATTGAAGCAACCTGTGCCAATGAAGAGACACAAGTGAGTGTCGCGCTGGAACGTCCCGGTAGTAGCGTGATCGGGGCCGATGCCGGTGAAATTGCCGGGGTGGGTCACCTGGGGGTGGCCATTAGCGATGATATTCATAAGGTCACCGATGACTTTGATGTCTTGATTGATTTTACCCGCCCGGAAGTGACCCTCGCCAACCTGCAAGTCTGCCGGCAGGCCGGCAAGCGGATCGTGATCGGTACCACCGGTTTCAGTGAAGAACAGAAACAAGCGATTTCCGAGGCAGCCAACGAGATCGGCGTGGTGTTTGCCCCCAACATGAGTGTGGGTGTTAACCTGTGTCTCAAGCTGCTGGACATGGCGGCGCGGGTGATGGGCAACGAGGTGGATATCGAGGTCATCGAAGCGCATCATCGCCACAAGGTGGATGCCCCATCCGGGACCGCGTTACGTATGGGTGAAGTGGTGGCCGATGCGCTGGGGCGTGATCTAAAAGACTGTGCCGTGTATGGCCGTGAAGGCAATACCGGGGAACGGGACCGTGGCACCATCGGTTTTGAAACCATCCGGGCCGGCGACATCGTCGGCGAGCATACCGTGATGTTTGCCGATATCGGTGAACGCGTGGAAATTACCCATAAGGCCTCCAGCCGTATGACCTTTGCCAACGGGGCAGTGCGTGCCGCCAGCTGGCTAATGAACCATCAAACCGGCTTGTTTGATATGCAGGATGTGCTGAATCTGAAAGATTAGCCGCGATCTTGTCGGGCTTGCCTCTAGCGAGTGGCGACAAAGTTCGATAAAATAACTCTGGTCTGACGCAAAATCCGACCAATGAATTTAAACGGGAGTCACTTACACGCTTAAGGGCTCCCGTTTTTTTAAACGCAGATTTCGCGGAGGTTCATTTGAACAAACAGGCACTCCTTGCGCTTGAAGATGGTACCCTGTTTTACGGCGTATCCATCGGTATTGATGGAGAAACGGTCGGTGAAGTGGTTTTCAATACCGCGATGACCGGATACCAGGAAATTCTTACTGATCCATCCTATTCACGTCAGATCGTCACCTTAACCTATCCCCATATTGGTAACGTTGGCACCAACCCGGAAGATGAAGAGTCCAGCATGGTCCATGCCGCGGGACTGGTGATCCGTGACTTGCCGGCACTGGCAAGCAGCTGGCGTAGCCTTGAAGCATTGCCTGATTACCTGGCGCGCAATAACCTGGTTGCGATTTCAGATATCGATACCCGCAAGCTGACCCGCCTGTTACGCGAGAAAGGTGCACAGAATGGTTGCATCGTTGCCGGGGATAATATTGATGAAGCCAGGGCCATCGAGGCGGCCAGGGCGTTCCCAGGACTCAAGGGCATGGACCTGGCCAGGGAAGTCTCGGTAGACCATGCCTATGACTGGGTTGAAGGCTGCTGGGTGCTGGGTGAAGGCCACCAACCTGCGCCCCCCATGCTCGAGGAGTCACTGCCTTACCACGTGGTGGCCTACGATTACGGGGTAAAGCGCAATATCCTGCGCATGCTGGTGGACCGGGGGTGTCGCATTACCGTGGTACCGGCGCAAACCCCGGCCAGTGAGGTGCTGGCGATGGATCCGGACGGGGTGTTCTTATCCAATGGCCCCGGGGACCCGGAACCGTGTGACTATGCTATCAAGGCCATCCAGGAAATTGCTGAAGCCGGTATGCCGATGTTCGGCATTTGCCTGGGTCACCAGTTACTTTCCCTGGCCAGTGGTGCCAAAACCGTGAAAATGAAATTCGGTCATCACGGTGCCAACCACCCGGTACAGGATGATGACAGCAAGCAGGTGATGATTACCAGCCAGAACCATGGCTTCGCGGTCGATGAAGACAGCCTGCCGGCTACCATGCGTGCCACGCACCGTTCCTTGTTTGATGGTTCGTTGCAAGGGGTGGAACGTACTGATATCCCGGCGTTCAGTTTTCAGGGGCACCCGGAAGCCAGTCCCGGGCCGCATGATGTTTCACCGTTATTTGACAAGTTTATTGATTTAATCAAAGCCAACAAGAAGTAAAGACACGCCATGCCAAAAAGAACTGATATCGAAAGTATTCTTATCATTGGTGCCGGCCCGATTGTCATCGGCCAGGCCTGTGAGTTTGACTATTCAGGGGCACAGGCGTGTAAGGCGCTCAAGGAAGAGGGTTACCGTGTCATCCTGGTGAACTCCAACCCCGCCACCATCATGACCGATCCGGAAATGGCGGATGCTACCTACATCGAACCGATCCGCTGGCAGACGGTGGCCAGGATTATCGAAAAAGAACGGCCTGATGTATTACTGCCCACCATGGGTGGTCAGACCGCGTTGAACTGTGCGCTGGACCTGCACCGCGAAGGGGTGCTGGAAAAATTCGGGGTCGAGATGATCGGGGCTGATCGCGATGCGATTGATAAAGCCGAGGACCGTGATCGTTTTCGTCAGGCGATGTTAAAGATTGGCCTGGATATGCCCAGGTCGGCCGTGGCCCATAGCCTGGAAGAAGCCTTCCAGGTGCAGGCGCAGGTGGGTTTTCCGACCATCATCCGGCCCTCGTTCACCATGGGTGGCTCCGGTGGCGGCATTGCCTATAACAAGGAAGAGTTCATCGAAATTTGTGAACGTGGCCTGGATTTGTCACCTACCAACGAGTTACTGATCGAGGAATCCATCCTTGGCTGGAAAGAATATGAAATGGAAGTGGTGCGTGACAGGAACGATAACTGCATCATTATCTGTTCGATTGAAAACCTGGACCCGATGGGTGTGCATACCGGTGACTCGATCACTGTGGCCCCGGCACAAACCCTGACCGACAAGGAATATCAAATCATGCGTGATGCCTCGTTGGCGGTACTGCGTGAAATCGGCGTGGAAACCGGGGGTTCCAACGTGCAGTTTGCCATCAACCCGGAAAACGGCCGCATGATCATTATCGAGATGAACCCGCGGGTCTCACGCTCTTCAGCCCTGGCCTCCAAGGCCACCGGTTTCCCGATCGCCAAGGTCGCCGCCAAACTGGCAGTGGGTTATACGCTGGATGAATTACAGAATGAAATTACCGGTGGCGTGACCCCGGCGTCTTTCGAACCTTCCATCGACTACGTGGTGACCAAGGTGCCACGTTTCACGTTTGAAAAATTTCCCAAGGCTGATGCCCGTTTGACCACGCAAATGAAATCCGTGGGCGAGGTGATGGCCATTGGTCGCAGCCAGCAGGAATCATTACAAAAAGCCTTGCGTGGCCTGGAAATCGGTGTCGACGGCCTTGACGAGATGCTGGATCTCAACACGGAAGATGCACGTAACATCCTGACCAAGGAAATGAAAATCCCCGGTCCTCACCGGTTATGGTACGTGGCCGATGCCTTCCGCTTTGGCATGACGCGGGAAGAAATTCATGAAATCAGTGCTATCGATCCCTGGTTCCTGGTGCAGATTGAAGAACTGGTGATGCTCGAGCAGCAAACCCGTGAACAGGGTATCGAAGTCTTAACCAGGGCGCGGTTGTTCTATTTGAAACGCAAGGGATTCTCGGATCGCCGGCTAGGCAAACTGGTGGGGTGTGATGAACACACTATTCGCAGGTTACGCCACGAAAACAACGTGCGCCCGGTGTACAAGCGCGTGGATACCTGCGCGGCGGAGTTTGCCACCAGTACCGCGTACATGTATTCCTCGTACGAGGAAGAATGTGAAGCTCAGCCGACCGACAGGGAAAAGATCATGGTGCTGGGTGGTGGGCCCAACCGCATCGGCCAGGGTATCGAGTTTGATTATTGTTGCTGTCACGCGGCGTTTGCCATGCGCGATGATGGTTATGAAACCATCATGGTCAACTGTAACCCGGAAACGGTCTCTACTGATTACGACACGTCGGATCGCCTGTACTTCGAACCATTGACACTCGAAGACGTACTGGAACTGATCGACCTGGAAAAACCGAAAGGTGTGATCGTGCAGTACGGTGGGCAGACACCGTTGAAACTGGCGCGTGACCTGGAAGCCGCGGGTGCACCGATCATTGGTACCACGCCTGATTCCATTGACCTGGCCGAAGATCGAGAACGCTTCCAGCAATTGATTGAAAAACTGGGTCTATTGCAGCCGCCCAACCGCACCGCACGTGCCGAAGAAGAGGCGGTGAAACTGGCGGATGAAATCGGTTACCCGCTGGTCGTACGTCCGTCTTATGTACTGGGTGGCCGTGCGATGGAGATTGTGTATAACGAGAAAGAGTTGCGCCGTTACATGGATGAAGCCGTGTCGGTTTCCAATGATTCACCGGTATTGCTGGATCGCTTCCTGGATGATGCGGTTGAGGTGGACGTGGATGCCATCTGTGACGGTGAGGACGTGTTGATTGGCGGTATCATGCAACATATCGAGCAGGCCGGGGTGCATTCCGGCGACTCGGCCTGTTCACTACCGCCTTACAGTATCTCGGAAAAACTGCAGGACGAGATGCGTGAACAGATGCGCAAGATGGCCAGGGGACTGAACGTGGTCGGCCTGATGAATACCCAGTTCGCCATCAAGGATGACACTGTTTATATCCTGGAAGTGAACCCGCGTGCCTCACGCACGGTACCGTTTGTTTCCAAGGCCACGGGTCGTCCATTGGCCAAGATCGCGGCACGCACCATGGTCGGGCAGACACTGAAACAACAGGACATGCTTGATGAGATCATCCCGAAATACATTTCGGTTAAGGAAGCGGTGTTCCCGTTTAACAAGTTCCCGGGCGTGGATCCGCAATTGGGACCGGAAATGAAATCCACTGGCGAGGTAATGGGTGTCGGCAAAACGTTTGGTGAAGCCTTTGCCAAGTCACAACTGGGTGCCAGCGTCACCTTACCGCGTAGTGGCAAGGCTTTCCTGAGTGTGCGCAACACGGACAAGAAAGGCGTGGTGAGCGTCGCCCGGCAATTACTGGAATTTGGCTTTGAATTGATCGCAACCAGCGGAACAGCAGCTACAATTACAGAAGCAGGACTGGCCTGCGAGGTGGTCAACAAGGTGACCGAGGGTCGGCCTCATATTGTTGACATGATCACCAATGATGATATCGACCTGATCGTGAATACCACGGAAGGCCGACAGGCCATTGCGGATTCAGCAACCATTCGTAGCAAAGCCTTACAACACAAGGTGACGTATACCACTACCATCGCGGGTGGCGAAGCATTGTGCCAGGCACTGAAACAGGAAGACCTGAGCAACGTCAATCGTTTACAAGATTTACACTAGGAGTTGGCTTACATGAGTAGTAGAGCCCCAATGACTTCAGCGGGTGCAGAGCAACTGCGTGAAGAATTAAAAGATTTGAAATCCGTGCAACGTCCCAAGGTGATCGCGGCAATCGCAGAAGCCCGTGAGCATGGCGATCTCAAGGAAAACGCCGAGTACCATGCCGCACGTGAGCAGCAGAGCTTTATTGAAGGACGTATCCAGGAAATCGAAGCGGCATTATCCAACTCGGAAATTATTGATGTGGCCGCAGTCGGTGCCAATGCCGGTGACAAGGTCGTGTTTGGTGCCAGGGTTGAATTGTACGATATCGATGGCGACAAAGAAGTCACTTATCAAATCGTGGGTGACCTGGAAGCCGATATCAAACAGAACAAGATCGCGGTGTCTTCACCGATCGCACGTGCCCTGATTGGCAAGAATGCCGGTGACGAGATCACGGTTGCGGCCCCCGGTGGTGATCGTGATTATGAAATCGTTTCGGTAAGTTACGAGTAACGGATCCTTATCACGTTTATGTTTCATCTAGGCGAACGTATCCTGTTAACCCTGTGGGTCGGTGGCATGTGGACCGTGGGTTATATTGTCGCGCCCGTTCTATTCAAATCGCTTGATGATCGCATGCTGGCCGGAAACCTGGCCGGGCAAATGTTTACTGTGATGAGTTACATCGGGATTGTCTGTGCCGTTTTTCTCATTATCGGCCAGTATCTGCAGGCACCGGTACTCGGCAACTGGCGCCTGTGGTTATTGCTGGTAATGCTGTTAATCGTCCTGGTCGGCCAGTTTGTCCTGCAACCGATGATGGCGGAACTTAAAGCAGCCGGTCTTGAGGGTGACACCGCCAGGCAGTTCGGGCGTTTGCATGGTGTCGCGTCGATATTATTCCTGGTAAACAGCGTGGCCGGTTTAAGCCTGGTGATCACCGGCTTGTCGGTGCAGGACTAGTTTCAGCTTTTGGGTAATTCAATCACGGGCTTGTCAGCCTGGCGGTAAAACACTGCAACATGACCAATGGTCTGTATAATGTCTGCCTGCGTATGTTGCTGAATTTGTTCAATCATCGCGGTGCGCTCGGCATGGTCGGCGGCATTGAGACGAATTTTGATCAGTTCATGAACGTTAAGGGCATTGTCGATTTCCAGTAACACATTTTCCGTAACACCGGCATTTCCGACGATAATGATGACTTTGCGATGATGAGCCAGTTTACGCAACTGCTTTATCTGGTTTTTGGTTAGTGACATGACAGAAGAACATTCTCGAGATGATGATAAAAGGGCGCCTAGTGTAACGCGGAATGCGGCCCAAATCGATACGGGATCCACTAAAGGCCTGGCGGTGACCCCGAGCCCGTTCAACCCGGTCAAGCTGGAATTGGGATATATCATCGTATCCGGCCTGCTGTTATTGTTAATTGTTCATCGCATCACTGATAACCCGCGTGTCCAACTACTTATCCTGGCGGTATTCGGCGTCCTGGCCATGTTGAGACTGATCCTGCGGGTGCGCCGGGTACTGCGCCAGCAATTAACCCCGTACGAGTAAGCGTTTATGGCACGTTCGAAATCCAGTGGCAAATGGCTCAAGGAACATTTTGATGATGAATATGTCAAACGTGCACAGAAGGAAGGCTGGCGTTCCCGCGCGGTTTATAAGCTTATTGAAATTGATGACAGGGACCACCTGCTTAAACCGGGCATGACTATTGTTGACCTGGGGGCTGCCCCGGGTAGCTGGTGTGAATACGCGGCGCGCAAAATTGGCCATAAGGGCCGCATTATAGCGCTGGATATCCTGCCCATGGATGCCTTGCCGGATGTCACATTTATTCAGGGGGATTTCCGGGAACAGGCGGTATATGACGCCTTGCTGGAGACCCTCGGCGAGACCCGGGTGGACCTTGTAATGTCGGATATGGCCCCCAATATAAGTGGTATGAAGGCCGTGGATCAGCCCCGCGCCATGTACCTGGCTGAACTGGCGCTGGAACTGGCCGACAAGGTATTAGTTGACGGTGGAGACTTATTAATCAAGGTCTTTACCGGCGAAGGGCTGGACCCCTTCAAACAGGAGCTACGCAAGCGATTCAAGAAGATCCTGGTTCGCAAACCCAAGGCTTCTCGCCCGCGATCCCGCGAGGTCTATTTGCTGGCAAGAGGCTATAATGTGTAGTAACGTATTGATAAGGCAATGTTGTTTGAATATTTTTGAGGTAGAACATTGAACGATTTGGCGAAAAATATCCTGCTCTGGGTCATTGTGGCCATCATCCTGATGTCGGTTTTCAATAACCTGAGCACTAATCGACAAGAAAGCAAACTCAGCTATTCCGATTTCATGCAATTCGTTCAGCAGAACCAGGTGAACGAGGTCACGATCAGTGGCCGTACCATCAGCGGCAGCATGCAAAATGGCAATAATTTCAATACCTATAGTCCGGAAACGGACAACTCGGCGTTGATTGGTGACCTGATGAAGCATGGCGTGCGCATTAACGCCAAGCCGGTTGAAACCTCTATCTGGACCCAGATTTTCATTTCCTGGTTCCCGTTCCTGTTAATTATCGGGTTATGGATTTTCTTCATGCGCCAAATGCAAGGTGGTGGCGGTGGTCGCGGTGCCTTGTCGTTTGGCAAGAGCAAGGCACGCCTGCTGGGTGAAGACCAGATCAAGATTACGTTTAATGATGTTGCCGGTTGCGATGAAGCCAAGGAAGAAGTATCCGAAATGGTCGACTTCCTGCGCGACCCGACCAAGTTCCAGAAACTGGGCGGCAAGATCCCAACCGGGGCCCTGATGGTCGGTCCTCCCGGTACCGGTAAAACACTGTTGGCCAAGGCCATTGCCGGTGAAGCCAAGGTACCTTTCTTTACCATTTCCGGTTCAGACTTCGTGGAAATGTTTGTCGGTGTCGGCGCCTCGCGGGTACGTGACATGTTCGACCAGGCCAAGAAACATGCACCCTGTATTATTTTCATCGACGAGATCGATGCGGTCGGTCGTCATCGTGGTGCCGGTTTAGGCGGTGGTCATGATGAACGTGAGCAAACCCTGAACCAGTTACTGGTTGAAATGGATGGCTTTGAAGGACACGAAGGTATCATCGTGATCGCCGCGACCAACCGTCCTGATGTGCTGGATCCCGCACTGTTACGTCCGGGTCGTTTTGATCGCCAGGTCGTGGTGGGTTTACCGGACATGCGTGGTCGCGAACAGATCCTTAAAGTGCACATGCGTAAAGTGCCGATTGCCGATGATGTCAATGCCATGAATATCGCACGTGGGACACCCGGTTTCTCCGGGGCTGACCTGGCAAACCTGGTCAACGAAGCGGCGCTGTTTGCTGCACGTGCCAATAAACGCCTGGTCGACATGCAGGAGTTTGAAAAAGCCAAGGACAAGATCATGATGGGTGCGGAACGCAAATCCATGGT